>DASYAZ010000067.1:0-22626 GCA_036501085.1 Pseudonocardiaceae bacterium
CCGACCTGCGCGGGCGCGACCACGTGGAGGTACCAATGCAGCTTGACTGCTGGTCCTACCGCCGCTCCTGAAAGCCCTCCACAGTGCGCGCCGAGACGCCCTTGCCGCGCACCGTGGAGCCGTGCGTGCGCCGAGTTCCACGTGAGGGCTGCGTTTGTGAGACGGAGGACAGCCCTCACGTGGAACTCGGCGCACGTAGAGCGGGGGCGCTGGCGCACAGCGGAAGGTAGAGCGTTCAGCGGGTTGGCCGGGCACCGCCGTTCACGGCGAGCACCTGCCCGGTGATCTGCCGGGCGGCGGGAGAGGCCAGGAAGGCGATGGCGCCGGCCACATCCCCGGGTGTGCTCGCGCGGCCGGTGTTGGTGGCAGCGATCAGCGCGTCCCGGCGCTGGGCGGTGAGCTGGTCCCGGAAGAACTCGGTGTCGGCCACGTAGCCGGGCGCGATGACGTTCGCGGTCACCCCGCGCGGGCCGAGTTCGGCGGCGAGCTCGATGTTCCACGAGGCGAGCCCGGCTTTGGCGGCACCGTAGGCCCCGGCGCCCTTGTCCGCCGCGATCGAGCCGATGCTGATCACGGCCCCACCCTCGGCGAGCCGCTCGGTGACCGCGGCCGTCATCAGCACGGCGGAGATCAGGTTGGCCTCGAGGTTGGCCCGCCAGTTCCCGACCAGCGCAGCCAGATCGCCGGGTCGGTCGCGGTCGAGATCGGTATTGCCCCCGGCGCAGTTGACCAGCACGTCCACCGAGTCCGGTAGGTCTGAGCGCACCGCCTCGATCTGCGCTGGATCGGTGGCGTCACAGACCACGGCCTGCATGCTGGGTCCGAACTCGGCAGCGGCGTGCTTGAGCGGTTCGGGCCGCCGGCCGGTGATCACCACCGTGTCGCCCTGGGTGGCGAAACTCGCCGCCACCGCCCGCCCGATACCGGTGCCGCCGCCGGTCACGACCACAGTGCGTGTCATCAGAACCTCCCAACCGCTACGTTTAGCTCTATACGTTACCCTAACATTTAGGCCTAAACGAGGTGTGGGTGGTGGACTACGGGGACGAGGCCGATGCGGTGGACGCGACGGCGCTGGCGTGGTTGCGGGAACGGCCGGGCACCCCGGTGGAGAGCATCGGCATCGTCACCCGGATGTGGCGGCTGGCCAAGCTGTTCGGCGAGGATCGGCGCCGGCTGCTCAGCGCCGCCGGTGCGGATCCGGCCATACTCGACCTGCTCAGCGTCCTGCGCCGGGCCGGGCAGCCCTACCAGCTGACCACCCGCGAGCTGGCTGAACGCACCCGGGTCACCGCCGGTGCCATCTCGCAACGGGTGGCCCGCGCCGAGGACGCCGGACTGGTAGGCCGGGCTCGGGCGGCTGGCAGGTCACGGGCCGTCCTGGTGAGCCTCACTCCAGCCGGGCACGCGCTGGTCGAGCGCCTGGTCGACCAGGTCCTGAACCGGGAAGCCGAACTGATCTCCTGCCTGGCGCCGGAGCAGCGCGCTGCGCTGACCGAGCTGCTCCGGCTGCTGCTCGACGATGTCCAGGACCAGCTTGGCCGGCACCGGCACACCCAGGTGGGATCCAGCTAGCGCGGGTGCAACCCGGGCCCACCCTCTGGGTTTCTGTCATCTGGGTTTCTTGTTAATCAACGAGGTTCGGCCCGAGCTAGCGAGGCCCCACCGGGCGAGGAGGACGGCGATGAGCAGCGAGGCCGGTAACAGATCGGCGGCACCGCCGACCCCGGCGGCCGATCTCCCCTGGTCGGAGTTGGAAGGCCGGCTCGATGGCTCGGGTTTCGCCCTGACCGCGCCGATCCTCTCGCCGCAGCGGTGCGCCGAGGTGGTCGGCATGTTCGACGAGGAGGTCCGGTTTCGCAACACCATCACCATGGCGCGGCACGCCTACGGTGAGGGCACCTACCGCTACTTCGCCGATCCGCTGCCCGATCCGGTGCAGGCACTGCGGGAGAGCTTCTACCCGCACCTGGCGGCGATCGCCAACCGCTGGGCCGACCAGCTGGGTGAGCGCCGGTACCCCACCACCTTGACCGGCCTGCTCACCGAGTGCGCGACGGTCGGCCAGTCCAAGCCCACGCCGCTGGTGCTGCGCTACGGGCCCGGCGGTTACAACTGCCTACACCAGGACATCTATGGCGAGATCGCGTTCCCGCTGCAGCTGCTCGTCATGCTCAACAAACCCGATGTGGACTTCACCGGTGGCGAGAGCGTGTTCGTCGAGCAGCGGCCACGCCAGCAGTCCCGGGCGATGGTGGCCCGCCCCTCCCAGGGCCAGGCGGTGATCTTCGCCGTGCGGAACCGGCCGCAACGGGGCGCCCGCGGCTACCGCCGCGTCCAGCTGCGCCATGGCGTCAGCGCCGTGCACACCGGCGCTCGCAACGTCCTCGGCATCATCTTCCACAACGCCCGCTGAGGGGATGCCTCGACGATGGCCACGATGGCACCACCCCAGACCGCACCGGGCGCCGAGCCCGAGGAGCAGCTACGGCAGGCACTGGCCACCGACCTGGACTCCGGATTCGCGGCGGTGGTCCACGCCCACGAGCGGATCGTCTACTCGGTCGCGCTCCGGCTGAGCAACCACCCGACCGACGCCGAGGACCTCGCCGCGGAAGCGTTCCTGCACGCCTACCGGGCGCTGCGCGGCTATGACACCGACCGTATCTCCGCGCTGCGGCTGCGGCCGTGGCTGCTCGCGATCGTGCGCAACGCCGCCCGCAACGCGGCGCGGGACGCGGCCCGGCGGCCAGACCCGCCGCCGGTCGTCGAGCCGGCGGAACAGCACACGAGCGGTCCGAGCGTGGAGCAGCAGGTCGAGCGGGGTGATCTGCAACGCGAATTGGGTGCTGCGCTCGGCCGGCTCCCGGAGGCTCAGCGGGCGGCGGTGGTGCTGCGGCACGTCGTCGGCCTGGTCACCAGCGAGGTGGCGGAGGTTCTGGGTTGCCCGGAGGGCACGGCCAAGTCCCACATCTGGCGGGGACTGCGACGACTGCGAGCGCTGCTCGGATCTGAAGGGACAGTCCCATGATGCTCGACGATCTCCACTCGGTCACCGACGCGCTGTCCGGGCTCGCCGTCCCCGCCCCTCCCGGGCTGGGAGACCGGGTCTTCGGCAGCTGGCTGCTCGCGCCCAGCCGGCTCGGTGAGGTGTTCGTCGCGTTCACCGGCGACGGCGTGCAGTTCGTCCGGTCCGCGGAGTCGGTGCACGGTGACGCTGAGACCTTCGCGGAGGCCTACCGCGACCGGTTCGGCAGGCCGCTGCGCCCGGCCGATCGGGCGCCCGCCGGGCTGCTGCCCGCACTGCGCGGCGCCCCAGCGGGGTCGCTTGCGCTGGACCTGCGCGACCTCTCGGAATTCGAACGCGACGTGCTCACCGCGACCCGCCGCATCCCCGTCGGGCAGACCCGCCCCTGTGGCTGGATCGCCCGCGAGGCCGAGCGGCCCCGCGCGGTGCGTGCGGTCGGCTCGGTGCTGGCGCGCAACCCGGTGCCGCTGCTCGTGCCCTGCCACCGCGCGGTCCGCGCCGGTTGCAGCCTGGGCGAGTACATCTTCGGTCCCGCGCACAAGGAGCAGCTGCTGCGCGCGGAGCAGGTGAACCTCGACGAGGTCGCGGCGCTTGCCCGGCAGGGGGTGCACTTCGTGGGCAGCGACACCACCGGGGTGGTGTGCTTCCCGACGTGCTCGCACGCGCGCCGGATCACCCCCACCCACCGGCACGGCTTCCCCACGATCCGCGCCGCGACGGCGGCAGGCTACCGCCCCTGCCGGCACTGCCGCCCCGCCGCCGAACCGGCCCCAGCCTGAGCGCAGCTGCGTGCCGCGAACTCGACGGGACGGACCCGTACAGCGGCGGGAATGTCACTGACGTCGCGTTCACGGCAGATGGCGGCGCTGGTGGGGGGATGATGGCAAGTGTGGACGTCCTGGCTGGATTGGTCGCATACCCGGTGCGGGCGCAGGCGGCGCTGGTGGCCGATCTGCGCGAGCGGCTCGGGCAAGCCCGGCTGGGAGGGCCAGTCAGTGCCCGGGAGCGTCATGTCGAGCGTGGCAAGTTGCTGCCCCGGGATCGGGTCGAGCAGCTGCTCGACCCGTCGACCCCGTTCCTGGAGCTCTCCCCGCTGGCGGCCACCGGCATGTATGGCGGCCAGGCCCCGGGTGCCGGGATCATCACCGGGGTCGGGCGGGTGGCCGGGCGGGAATGCGTGATCGTTGCCAACGACGCCACCGTCAAGGGCGGCACCTACTACCCGATGACGGTCAAGAAACACCTGCGCGCCCAGGAGGTGGCGCTGGACAACCGCCTGCCGTGCCTCTACCTCGTCGACTCCGGTGGTGCCTACCTGCCTGAGCAGGATCAGGTCTTCCCCGACCGGGATCATTTCGGCCGGATCTTCTACAACCAGGCGACGATGTCCGCCCACGGCATCCCGCAGATCGCCGCGGTGCTGGGCTCCTGCACCGCCGGGGGCGCTTACGTCCCGGCGATGAGCGACGAGGCGGTGATCGTCCGCAATCAGGGCACGATCTTTCTCGGTGGCCCGCCGCTGGTACGGGCCGCCACCGGGGAGGTGGTGAGCGCCGAGGAGCTCGGGGGTGCTGAGCTGCACTCCCGGGTCTCCGGAGTCACCGACCACCTCGCCGAGGACGACGCCCACGCGCTGCGGATCGTCCGCGCGATCGTCGGCACCCTCGGGGCGCGCGCGCCCCGGCCGTGGGAGGCCATCGCCACCGAGGAGCCCACCGGGGAGTCCCCGGGGGAGGGGCTCTACAGCGTGGTACCGGTCGATTCCCGCATCCCCTACGACGTGCACGAGGTGATTACCCGGATTGTCGACGGGAGCCGATTCTCGGAGTTCAAAGCGGAGTACGGCACCACACTGGTCACCGGTTTCGCCCGGCTGCACGGTCACCCGGTCGGCGTGGTGGCCAACAACGGGATCCTGTTCAGCGAATCGGCGCTCAAGGGCGCGCATTTCATCGAACTGTGTGACCAGCGCGGCATTCCACTGGTGTTCCTGCAGAACATCTCGGGTTTCATGGTAGGCCGGGAGTATGAAGCCGGCGGGATCGCCAAGCACGGCGCGAAAATGGTGACCGCCGTGGCGACTGCCCGGGTACCCAAGCTGACCGTCATCATCGGCGGCTCCTTCGGCGCCGGGAACTACTCCATGTGCGGCCGGGCCTACTCGCCGCGGTTCTTGTTCATCTGGCCCAATGCGCGGATCTCGGTCATGGGCGGCGAGCAGGCCGCCACCGTGCTGGCCACGGTTCGCCACTCCGGAAACGATGCCGCGGCCGAACCCGAGGTGGCCTTCAAGGACCGCATACGTGCCCAGTACGAGCAGCAAGGCCACCCCTACTACTCCACCGCGCGGCTCTGGGACGACGGGGTGATCGACCCGGCGGATACCCGGATGATGCTCGGGCTGGCCCTGTCCGCCTGCGCCAACGCGCCGCTGGCTCCCCGCCGCGCCGGCATCTTCCGGATGTGAGTGCCATGTTCGGGTCCGTTCTGGTGGCCAACCGTGGTGAGATCGCGGTACGGGTGATCCGCACGCTGCGCGCGATGGGCATCAGGTCGGTGGCCGTGTACAGCGACGCCGACGCGGGCGCCCGGCACGTCCGGGACGCCGACCTGGCCGTCTGCATCGGAGCCGGGGGTTACCGCTCGAGCGAGCGGATCCTGGACGCCGCCGCCCGCACCGGGGCCTCGGCCGTGCACCCCGGTTACGGGTTCCTCTCCGAGGACGCCACCTTCGCTCGGGCTTGCACTGCGGCGGGGCTGGTGTTCGTCGGCCCGCCACCCGGTGCGATCGAGGCGATGGGAGACAAGATCCGGGCCAAGACGACGGTGGCCGCGGCCGGTGTCCCAGTGGTGCCCGGCAGTGAGAGCACCGGTGGCGGCGGTGAGGATGACGCTGCGCTGGCGGCGGCGGCCCGCGCGATCGGCTACCCGGTACTGCTCAAACCGTCTGCGGGTGGTGGGGGCAAGGGCATGCATGTGGTGCAGCGCGAGCGGGAGCTGGCCGCTGCCATCGCCAGTGCCCGCCGGGAAGCGGTGAGTGCCTTCGGGGACGGCACGCTGCTCGTCGAGCAGCTGCTCGCCGACCCGCGGCACATCGAGATCCAGATCTTGGCCGACGCGCACGCCACCGTGTTGTACCTCGGGGAACGCGAGTGCAGCCTGCAGCGGCGGCACCAGAAGATCATCGAAGAGGCGCCCTCGGTGCTGCTGGACGCGGCGACCCGGGCCCGGATGGGGGCCTGCGCGGTGGCCGTCGCCCGGGCCGTCGGCTACACCGGGGTGGGCACTGTGGAGTTCCTCGTGCCGGCCGGCAGGCCGGAGGAGTTCTGCTTCCTGGAGATGAACACCCGGCTGCAGGTGGAGCACCCGGTCACCGAGCTGGTCACCGGGCTGGACCTGGTCGAGTGGCAGCTGCGGGTGGCCGCCGGTGAGCCGCTGGGGTTCACTCAGGACGACGTCCGGATCGACGGCCATGCGGTGCAGGCGCGGATCTACGCCGAGGACCCCGCGGGTGGCTTCCTGCCGACCGGCGGGCGGGTCGTGGCGTTACGTGAGCCCGCCGGGCCGGGCGTCCGGGTGGACTCCGGCCTGGTGCTGGGCGCCACCGTGGGCAGCGACTACGACCCGATGCTGGCCAAGGTCATCGCGCACGGCCCGGACCGGGACACCGCGCTGCGCCGCCTGGACGCGGCACTGGCCGGGACCAGCGTGCTGGGCCTGGGTACCAACGTCGCGTTCCTGCGCGCGCTGCTCGCCGATCCGGCCGTGCAGTCCGGCGAGCTGGACACCGGGCTGGTGGGGCGGCTGGTCTCCCGGTGGGCCCCCGCGCCACCGCCCGCCGACGTGCTCGCCGCGGCCGCGTTGCGTGCCTTGCTGGCGCTGGAACCCAGCGGGCCGGTGGTGGACCCGTGGACGCTGCCCGGCGGCTGGCGCATCGGCGAGCCGGCCTGGACCCGCTGGCGGGTGCAGGCCGGTGGGCACGACCCGGTCGAGGTCCGCACCCGGGGCCGGGCGGCGGGCGCCGAGCTCGTGCTGGGTACGGGCTCCCCCGCCCGGAGCGGGTCGGCCCGGTGGGACGGCGGGGAGCTGCTCGTCACCCTCGATGGGATCACCCGCCGCTACAGCTGCGTGGTCGAGGGGACCGTGGTGTGGTTCGGGCGGGATGGACACAGCTGGGAGTTGCGCGAGCAGCCGCCCCTCGAGCGCGCGCTCCGCACCGGGACCAGCACCGGCGGAGCGGTGCGCGCCCCGATGCCCGGCACCGTCACCGCCGTCGACGTCGCCGAAGGGCAGCAGGTCAGCGCCGGTGCCCCGCTGCTGGTGCTCGAAGCGATGAAGATGGAACATGCGCTCACCGCGCCGGTCACCGGGGTGGTCCGCGGCCTGGCCGCTCGCCCCGGTGACACCGTCGAGCGCGACGCGCTGCTGCTGACGCTCGTGAGTGCGTAACAGTGTTAGAACACTGTTACGCACTCACGAGCGGCCGACCGAAGGGAGGCCGCACATGCAGTTGAGTGCGGAGCACGCGGCATTGCGTGCCACTGTCGAGGAGTTCGCCCGCAAGGAGGTCGCGCCGGTCATCGCCGATCTCTACGAGCAGGGAGCGTTCCCCTACCAGCTCGTCGCGAAGATGGGGGCGATGGGGCTGTTCGGGTTGCCCTTCCCCGAGGAGTACGGCGGGATGGGCGGCGACTATTTCGCGCTGTGCCTGGCGCTGGAGGAGCTGGCCCGGGTGGACTCCTCGGTGGCCATCACCCTGGAGGACAGCGTGTCGCTGGGTGCGATGCCGATCTTCCGGTTCGGCACGGCCGAGCAAAAACAGCGTTGGCTCCCGGCGCTGTGCACCGGGCAGGGCCTGGGGGCCTTCGGCCTCACCGAGCCCGGGGGTGGATCCGACGCGGGCGCCACCCGCACCACCGCCCGGTGCGAGGACGACGGCTGGGTGATCAACGGGTCCAAGTCGTTCATCACCAACTCGGGCACCGACATCACCTCCGTGGTCACCGTCACCGCTATCACCGGAGTCAGCGGGGGGCGCAAAGAGATCTCCACCCTCATGGTCCCGGCCGGTCATCCGGGCTTCACGGTATCGACGAACTACTCCAAAGTCGGCTGGCGCTGCTCGGATACCCGCGAGCTGTTCTTCGACGATTGCCGGGTACCGATGGGTAACCTACTCGGCGAGCGTGGCCGCGGTTACGCGCAGTTCCTTTCCATTCTCGACGAGGGTCGCATCGCGATCGCCGCGCTGGGTGTCGGCCTGGCTCAGGGCTGTATCGATGAATGCGTTTCCTATGCACGTCAGCGGCATGCTTTCGGGCATAACATCGGTAGCTATCAGGCGATCCAGTTCAAGATTGCCGATATGGAGACGCGAACGCACGCCGCCCGGCTGACCTACTATAACGCCGCGGAAAGAATGTTGCACGGCGAACCGTTCAAGAAAGAAGCTGCGATAGCGAAGCTGGTCTCCTCCAACGCGGCGATGGACAACGCGCGGGACGCCACCCAGGTTTTCGGGGGCTACGGTTTCATGAACGAGTACCCGGTGGGCCGCTTCTACCGGGACGCCAAGGTCCTGGAGATCGGTGAGGGCACCAGCGAGGTGCAGCGCATGCTCATCGCCCGCTACCTCGGCGTTGGCTGACGCACGCCTGGGCTCGCCGGGTGTCAAGCAGGAAGCCAGCGCGGGGTCCGTCGTTTTCACTCGTTCCGCTTAGCCGACCGCGTCGTCACGGTACGCTCGATTTCGAGGTAGGCGGCGGGAGGTGGCCGTGAACGCGAACTACATGGTCAGGCCCTGGGAGAGCGCGCTGTTCCGGCGGTGCCGGCGGGCGTGGGACCTCGGTGCCCGGGAGCGGGGGGACTACGAGCCGCGCGAGCCGACCCAGGTGTTCGACTTCGGCGAAGCGATCAGTGATGCGCTGGACGTCTACTACTTCCCAGGCATGTGGGGTTGGGGCCGGGCGATCGTGTGCCCGCTGGCCATCGCGGGCTTCGAGAAGTCGATGCGCAGGCAGCGCAGCACCTACGCGCAGAGCCGCGAACTGTCCACGGACCAGGTTCAGGACTGGGAGCAACACCTGGAGCTGGGTACCGGCATCCTGCAGCGGTATTTCGAGTTCGCCCGCGAGGTAGACCGGTTCACCCCGATCGGGGTCGCCTCGCAGTTCGACGTCAGCCTGCCCGACCCGGCCGATCCGGACCGCGGGCTCACCACCCCGGACGGCCGGCCACTGCAGTACCGGGTGCGGATCAACCTGGCGGTGATCGACGACCACGAGCTGTACTGGCTGGTCGAGCACCGGATCGTCACCGGCTCGCGGTGGCCGGACCTCGATGCGCTGCGGCTCGACCAGCAGGCGCTCACCCGAAGCTGGGCGTGGCAGCTGGCCTTTCTCGCCAAGCTCGAAGGCACCATCTACAACGAGCTGTGGATGCACCCGCCCAGCGCGGGTGACCCCGGTGTCAAGCTCCGAGCGGTGCCGGGAATGAGCGGCATCGTCACCCAGCGCAGCACCGAATCGTTCCGCCGCACCCATCTACCCAGATCCGAGCCCGAGATCGATCGGCATGGCATCGCGGTGGCGCTGGAAATGCGGGATATGATCGATTCGACGCTGCGTATCTACCCCAATGCATCCTGGGAGAATTGTTCGGGCTGCGCATACCGCCCGCCGTGCCTGGCGATGACCCAGGGGGGCGATGAGGGCCCGATCCTGGAATCGGCCTACCGCAAGCGCGTCGGCGAGGATTTCGAGCCCGGCCGGCTGGGCTCGGTGTGGGGATTCGTCCCCGAGATCTACCGGGTCGATGAACACCGAGCTCCTGGTGTGGGGCAATAGTGACGGCGCGCATCCGGGTGGTGAGCTGGAACGTCGATTCTCGGCCCACCGGACTCCTCGATGCCAAGTCCGACCTGCTCCGGGCGCTGCAGCCGGACTTCGCGCTGCTGCAGGAGATCGGCAGGCCAGTGTACCGCGCTTTCATGCCGCACCCCTCCGCCCACGAGCGGATGCACAGCAAGACCAGGCAGTTCGCCTGGGGTGCGTTGTCGACGGATCTGTGCATCCCCCGCGCCAGCGAGTTGCGGCTGGGCTGCGCGGTGCTGGGCGCGCCAGGCACCGCGCTGTTGGATTCCCGGGTATTGGATGCGGCGCCGTTCGATGTCCGGGAGCCGGTGCGCCCTGGATTCCTCTGGCGGACGGTGACCACCCAGGCGGCGCTGTCTACCGGTGACGTGCTGACCGTGTGCAGCTTCCACGGCCGGCAGCCTTCCGGGCAACCAGCCGCGTCGTTGCAGCGGGCGTTTCATGCCGGGATCGCCAAGTGGCTCGCCGGGGTGTCCGGCCCGGTCGTCTTCGGTATCGACGCCGGCCCCTCGCTCGCCGACGGCGAGGACCCGCTGCTCGGCCCCGGAGCGGTTCACGACCTCAACCACGCGTTGAGCGCGGACAACGACCACCTGTGGGTCACCGGCGATCTCGAAGTCCTCGACGTCCAGTGCCTGCCGGCGGAATCCGCCGCCGCGGGTAGCGACCACGCCCTGCTGCTCGTCGACCTCTCGCTGTCCGCGCCGCCCTGAGGGTGTCGTGAACTAGACGCCGCCGACGCCGCCGTCGCCGGAAATGTCCGTGGCGTCGAGTTCGCGACACGTGGCGAGCGTTAGACCATGGGGCGGTCGGTGGGGGCGATGGCGGTGGGGAGGATGTCGCGGCCGGTGAGATAGCGGTCTGCGCCGGCGGCGGCGGAGCGGCCCTCGGCGATGGCCCAGACGATCAGGGACTGCCCGCGGCCCATGTCGCCGGCGACGAACACGCCGGGCACGGTGGTCATGAAATCCGCGTCCCGGGCGACGTTGCCGCGCGCGTCGTAGTCCACGCCGAGTTCCTCGAGTAGCTTGCCCTTCTCCGGCCCGACGAAGCCCATCGCCAGCAGCACCAGATCACCACGCAACTCCTGCTCGGTGCCGGGCACCGGCACGAACTTGCCCCCGTCGAAGGCGACCTCGACCAGCAGCAGGGCCCGAACCCGGCCGTTGCCATCGTCGAGGAATCGCTGGGTACTCACCGAGAACCGGCGTTCGCCGCCCTCCTCGTGCGCCGAGGACACCCGGTAGATCATCGGGTAGGTGGGCCAGGGCTGGGACTCCGGACGCTGCTCCGGTGGCAGCGGCATGATCTCCAGCTGGGTCACCGACGCCGCGCCCTGGCGGTGCGCGGTGCCCAGGCAGTCAGCCCCGGTGTCACCGCCTCCGATGATCACCACATGGCGGCCCGCAGCGTCGATCGGTGTGTGCGCCAGGTCGCCTTCCTGTACCCGGTTCGACGGCGGCAGGTACTCCATCGCCTGGTAGATGCCCTCCAGCTCGCGGCCCGGCACCGGCAGCTCCCGCCACGCGGTGGCACCCCCGGCGAGTACCACCGCGTCGACGCCTGCGCGCAGCTCCTCGGCGGTGATGTCCACCCCGACGTCGACTCCGGCCTGGAACTCGGTGCCCTCCGCGCTCATCTGAGCCAGCCGCCGGTCCAGCCGGTGCTTGGCCATCTTGAACTCGGGGATGCCGTAGCGCAGCAGCCCGCCGATCCGGTCCGCGCGCTCGTAGACCACCACCTGGTGCCCGACCCGGCTCAGCTGCTGGGCGGCCGCCAGTCCGGCCGGGCCGGACCCGACCACCGCGACCTTCTTGCCGGTCCGCAGCTCCGGCACCACCGGGCGCACCCAGCCCTCGTCCCAGGCCCGGTCGATGATCTCGATCTCGACCTGCTTGATGGTCACGGCGTCATCGTTGATCGCCAGCACGCAGGCCGCCTCGCACGGCGCCGGGCACAACGTCCCGGTGAACTCCGGGAAGTTGTTGGTGGCGTGCAGCCGCTCGATGGCCTGCGCCCAGTCCTGGCGCCACACCAGGTCGTTCCACTCCGGGATCAGGTTGCCCAGCGGGCAACCGGTGTGGCAGAACGGGATCCCGCAGTTCATGCACCGGCCGGCCTGCCGTTCCACCGCGTCGTGGCCGAAGTCCTCGTAGACTTCCCGCCAGTCCAGCAAGCGAAGATCGACGGGCCGCCGCGGCGGGTTCTGCCGTCGGGTGGTGAGAAAACCCTTGGGGTCAGCCATGGCAGCCTCCCGGGGGGAGGCTGCCATGGCTCGTGAGTGCGTAACAGTGTTCTAACACTGTTACGCACTCACGACCCCTGCGTGCGCTAGCCATGAGCCGCCTCCATGATCGCTTCGTCGACGTCCCGGCCGTCCCGCTGGGCGGCTTCCTGAGCGGTCAGCACCCGCTTGAAGTCCTTGGGCATGACCTTGCCGAAGCGCTCCACCGCCGCGTCCCAGTCCGCCAGCAGCGCGTGCGCCACGGTGGACCCGGTCTCGGCGTGGTGCCGGGCCACCGCGTCGGCCAGGAACGTGCGGTCCTCGTCGTCCAGCGGGTCCAGATCGACCATCTCCTGGTTGACCCGGTCTGTGCAACCTGGGTGAGCCAGGTCGAGCACGTAGGCGACCCCTCCGGACATCCCGGCGGCGAAGTTGCGCCCGATCGGCCCGAGCACCACCACCCGGCCACCGGTCATGTACTCGCAGCCGTGATCACCGACGCCCTCGACGATCGCCAGCGCACCGGAGTTGCGCACGCAGAACCGCTCGCCGACTATCCCGCGCAGGAACAGCTCCCCGGAGGTCGCGCCGTAGAGGATCACGTTGCCGGCGATGATGTTGTGCTCCGCGGTGAACTGCGCATCGGGATGCGGGCGGACGGTGATGCACCCGCCGGAAAGCCCCTTGGCGACGTAGTCGTTGGCATCGCCCACCAGCCGCAGGGTGATCCCGCGGGGCAGGAAGGCTCCGAAGGACTGGCCGGCCGACCCGGTGAGAGTGACGTCGATGGTGTTGTCGGGCAGCCCCTCACCACCCCAGCGGCGGGTCAGATGGTGCCCCAGCATGGTGCCCACCGTGCGGTTGACGTTGCGCACCGGCAGGTCCAACCGCACCGGCTCGCCACCGTCGAGCGCGCCCTCGCACAGCTGGATGAGGGTGTTGTCCAGTGCCTTTTCCAGCCCGTGGTCCTGCTGCCTGATCCGGTGCCGGGGGGTGTCCGGGCCGAGCTCGTCGGGCAGGTGCAGGATCGGTGAGAGGTCCAGGCCGGCGGCCTTCCAGTGGTCGATCGCCGGGCGGGTGTCCAGCATCTCGGTGCGCCCGATGGCCTCCTCCATGCTGCGGAACCCCAGCGCGGCCAGGTACTCGCGCACTTCCTGGGCGATGAACTCGAAGAAGTTGACCACGTACTCGGCCTTGCCGGTGAACTTCGCGCGCAGCGCCGGGTTCTGGGTGGCCACGCCCACCGGGCAGGTGTCCAGGTGGCAGACCCGCATCATGATGCAGCCCGAGACCACCAGCGGCGCGGTGGCGAAGCCGTACTCCTCGGCACCCAGCAGTGCGGCGATCATGACGTCGCGACCGGTCTTGAGCTGGCCGTCGGTCTGCACGACGATCCGGTCCCGCAGCTTGTTGGCGATCAGCGTCTGCTGGGTCTCGGCCAGCCCCAGCTCCCACGGCGTGCCGGCATGCTTGATCGACGACAGCGGTGAGGCCCCGGTGCCGCCGTCGTGCCCGGAGATGAGCACCACGTCGGAGTAGGCCTTGGCCACCCCCGCAGCCACCGTGCCGACCCCGACCTCGCTCACCAGCTTCACGTGCACGCGGGCGGCCGGGTTGGCGTTCTTCAGATCGTGGATCAGCTGCTTGATGTCCTCGATGGAGTAGATGTCGTGGTGCGGTGGCGGTGAGATCAGCCCCACCCCGGGGGTGGAGTACCGGGTCTTGGCGATCCACGGGTACACCTTGGTGCCGGGCAGCTGCCCACCCTCGCCGGGCTTGGCCCCCTGCGAGATCTTGATCTGCAGGTCGTCGGCGTTGACCAGGTACTCGCTGGTCACCCCGAACCGCCCGGAGGCCACCTGCTTGATCGCCGAGCGGCGCAGGTCCCCGTTGGCGTCGCGGGTATAGCGGTCGGCGTCCTCGCCGCCCTCCCCGGTGTTGGACTTGCCGCCCAGCCGGTTCATCGCGATGGCCAGCACCTCGTGCATCTCCTTGGAGATGGATCCGTAGGAGATGGCCCCGGTGGCGAACCGGGCGAATATGGACGTCACGGGCTCCACCTCCTCAATGGGCACCGGATCCCGCACACCCTCGCGGAAGGCGAACAGCCCGCGCAGGGTCATCAGCCGCTCGGACTGGTCGTCGACCATCCGGGTGTAGTCCTTGAACACCTCGTAGCGGCCGGCCCTGGTGGAGTGCTGCAGCTTGAACACCGTCTCCGGGCTGAAGACGTGCGCCTCGCCCTCGCGGCGCCACTGGTAGTCCCCGCCGATCGCCAGCTCCCGGTGCGGCGGGTGCACCCCGCCGGGGGGGAACGCCCGGCGGTGCCGCTTGGCGGCCTCGTCGGCCAGCGTCTCGAACCCGATCCCGCCGAGGCGCGAGGTGGTGGCGGTGAAGCAGGAGTCGATGACCTCGGACCCCAGCCCGATCGCCTCGAAGATCTGCGCACCGGTGTAGGAGGCCACTGTGGACACTCCCATCTTGGACATCGTCTTGCGGACGCCCTTGCCGAGTGCCTTGATCAGGTTCCGGGTGGCCTGCTTGGCACCGAGGCCGCCCAGCCGGCCGCTGTCGGCGAGGTCCTCCACGGTGGCCATCGCCAGGTAGGGGTTGACCGCCGCCGCGCCGTACCCGATCAGCAGCGCGATGTGGTGTACCTCGCGGGCATCTCCCGCCTCGACGATCAGGCCGACCTGGGTGCGGGTCTTCTGCCGCACCAGATGATGGTGCACCGCCCCGGTGAGCAGCAGCGACGGGATCGGGGCGTGATCTTCGTCGACACCCCGGTCCGACAGCACGATCAGCCGGGCGCCGTCCTCGACGGCTTCGGCGACCTCGACGCAGATCTCGTTGAGCCGGTGTGTCAACGCCGGCCCGCCACCGTGCACCTTGTACAGACCCCGGACGGTGACCGCCTGGTACTCGGGCTGATCGTCGTCGTCGTCCACGTGGACGATCTTGGCGAGCTCGTCGTTGTCCAGTACCGGGAACGGCAGCACGATCCGGCGGCAGGAGTCAGCGCCGGGGGCCAGCAGGTTGGGCTGGGCACCCAGCTGCGCCAGCAGGGAGGTGACCAGCTCCTCCCGGATCGCGTCCAGCGGAGGGTTGGTGACCTGGGCGAACAGCTGGGTGAAGTAATCGAACAGCTGCCGTGAGTCCCGCGAGAACGGAGCCAGCGGCGCGTCGTTTCCCATCGACCCGATCGGCTCCGCACCGGTCAGCGCCATCGGCGTCAGCAGGACGTTCAGCTCCTCCTGGGTATAGCCCATGATCTGCTGGCGGCGCACCAGCGAGGCGTGCGTGAGCACCTCCCGCTCCCGTTCGGGCAGGTCCTCCAACCGGGTCAGACCTTCGGCGACCCACTCGGCGTAAGGGTGTTCGGCCGACAGCTCGCCCTTGATCTCGTCGTCGCCGACGATCCGGCCCGCGGCGGTGTCCGCGAGGAACATCCGGCCCGGCTCGAGGCGCCCCTTGCGCACCACCGTGGCGGGGTCGATGTCCAGCACCCCGACCTCGCTGGCCAGCACCACCAGGCCGTCCTCGGTGACCCAGTACCGGGCGGGGCGCAGGCCGTTGCGGTCCAGCACGGCGCCGATCACGGTGCCGTCGGTGAACGCGACCAGCGCGGGACCGTCCCAGGGCTCCATCAGGGTGGAGTGGAACTCGTAGAACGCCCGGCGGGCGGGATCCATCTCGGCGTGGTTCTCCCATGCCTCCGGGATCATCATCAGCACCGCGTGCGGCATCGAACGCCCGCCCAGGTGCAGCAGTTCGAGGACCTCGTCGAAGGATGCGGAGTCGCTGGCCTCCGGGGTCACGATCGGGTACAGCCGATCCAGGTCGCCGGGAATGAGGTCGGTGGCCAGCTGGCTCTCCCGGGCGCGCATCCAGTTCCGGTTGCCGCGCAAGGTGTTGATCTCGCCGTTGTGCGAGACGAAGCGGTACGGGTGGGCCAGCGGCCAGGATGGGAAGGTGTTGGTGGAGAACCGGGAGTGCACCAGCGCCAGCGAGCTGGTGACCCGCTCGTCGGACAGATCCGGGTAGAAGCTGATCAACTGCTCCTCGGTGAGCATCCCCTTGTAGACGATCGTCCGGGCGGACAGGCTCGGGAAGTAGACGTCATGATCGCGCTCCGCGCGCTTGCGCACGCAGAACACCCGCCGCTCCAGGTCCAGCCCTTCCTCGCCGTTCTCGGCGGCGAGAAAGAGCTGCCGGAACCGCGGCATCACCGAGCGGGCCATCGGGCCGACGCCATCCGGGTTGACCGGCAGCTCCCGCCAGCCCAGGACCTGGATGCCCTCCTGGGCGGCGATGCCCTCGATCGCCGCTATCGTGGCGGCCGCAGCGGCGTCGGTGGCGGGCAGGAAGGCGGTGCCCACCGCGTACCGGCCCGGCTCGGGCAACGGGAACTCGACGACCTCCCGGAAGAAGCCGTCGGGTACCTGGAACAGGATGCCGGCGCCGTCCCCGGTGTCAGGCTCCCCGCCCCGAGCGCCCCGGTGCTCGAGATTGCGCAGCGCTATCAGTGCCTTCTGCACGATGCCGTGATCGCGGCGGCCGGCGAGATCCGCCACGAATGCCACACCGCAGGCGTCGTGTTCGAAAGCGGGATCGTAAAGGCCGGTTGCTGGGCGTCCGCAGTGCCGAGGATTCGACCCCGCGAGTGGGTGCTGAGCGTTCATGAGCACCTCCCGTCGTCTCGATTGCAGTTTGATTCACGCATCGGGACGACGCGCACCCCACCTGCGGTGACCCGCAGATTACCTCAGCGAGTTACCTGGCCGTTATCACTGCCGTGGCGGAGCGGGCACCAGTGTCGATCTCATGTCGTGGTTTACACTGTGGGCCCCGCCGCAACTTCTGCGGTGGTGGTTAGGAGGATTTTGAGTGGAGTTGCCAGCAATGGCAACTCCCCAGTGAATCACCACACTCTCCGGTGTGACAAATGTGACGAATGTGACGTGACGCGGACGGTCCCACAACCGACGTTTATCGATCACCGTTTGTGGGTAGAGGGCGCTGTCCTCCCGGGACGGCTTGCCCTGTCGAGCCGAACCCGGGGGTGGTGCCATGGCCGCTCGCCCTTCCGGGTGCAGAATCACCCGCGAAGGGATGTGGTCGGATGGATCACCGCCGGTTGCTGATGGTGCACGCGCACCCCGACGACGAGACGTCCACGACGGGCGCAACCATGATCAGCTACGCGCGGCAGGGCGCGACCGTCGTCCTCGTGACGTGCACCCGCGGTGAGGCCGGTCCGATCGTCGCGCCGGATCTCGCCGGGTTGCGGGACGCCGATGCCGACGGCTTGGGCCGGCACCGGGAAACCGAGCTGGCGCAGGCCTTGCAGGTACTGGGAACCACCCGGCATCACTGGCTGGGCGGGCGCGGCCGGTGGCGGGACAGTGGGATCCCCGCCGCGGACGACCCGGCGTCCTTCGCCGGCGCCGATCACGACGAAGCGGTCCGGGCCATGGTGGGGATCCTGCGTGCCGAGCGCCCACAGGTGGTGGTGACCTACGACGCCGACGGGGGCTACGGGCACCCTGATCACGTGCAGGCCAACCGGGTCACCATGGCCGCGCTGGACCCCGCCGCCGACCCTGATTTCGCTCCGGAGCTGGGTGCGCCGTGGCAGGTGGCCAAGGTCTACTGGATGACGCTGTCCCGCCGCATGCTGCAGCGCGCGGTGGACGCAGGGGTACTGGCCTCGCTGGAGGCGGTACCCGGTTCACTGCCTGACGAGGAGATCACCGCCGTGGTGGACGGGCGCAGCTACCTGGACATCAAGATCGCCGCGCTGCGGGCGCACCGCAGCCAGGTGGACCTGGAGAACGGGATATTCACCGCCTTCACCAAGGTCCCCGAGTTCGCGGTGGAGTGTTACCAGCTGGTGCGCGGTGAGCGGGGCCCGGGCTCGGGCCCCCACGGCTGGGAAGACGATCTCTTCGCCGGTCTGGATGCTTCCGGTGCAGCGGGTGTGGAAGGTTCCGGATGAGCCCACCCGAGGAGATCGCGGACGCCCTGCGCCGCTTCCGCCGCCGCCGCGCCCGGAGGTGGGGATTGCGGCGGGCCGGCCTGGCCGTCGCCGTCATCGGCGGCGCCACCGGTCCCGCGGTGGTGCTCACCCGGCGTACTGACCCGGCCGGTACCGGCCTGTCCAGTACCGGCCCTGGGCAGTTCGCATTGCCGGGCGGGCGAGCTGATCGCTGGGAGCCGGCATCCGGCGCGGCCCGCCGCCAGCTCGCCGGAGAGCTGGGGATGCGCCTGCCGCCGGAGTCCACGCTCGGGTTGCTCGACGACTACGTCACCCACTCCGGGCTGGTGATCACGCCAGTGGTGCTCTGGGCGGGAACGCGCTGGGCGCAGCACCGGGTACCCGTCGCCGAGGTCCTCACCGTCCCGTTCGCCGACCTCGACGTCGAGCCGGTGTTCGTGGCCAGCGCGGGGTCTGATCGATCCGTCATCCGCCTGCCCGTGCAGGGCGGTTGGTTGCACGCCCCCACGGCCGCAGTCCTGCACCAGTTCCGCGAGGTAGTCCTCTACGGTCGCCGTACCCGAGTCGCCCACCTCGCCCCCACCCCGCATTCAGCGGGCTCAGCGGGGCTATTCGAGTCTCGCTTACCCCGCTGAGCCCGCTGAATGCGCCCGGCGGGGTCGGCGGGGATAGCGTGGGTCGGTGCGGTTGGCGACCTGGAATGTGAACTCGGTGCGCTCCCGGCTACCCCGGTTGCTGCCCTGGCTGGATGAGCGCGCACCCGATGTGCTGTGCCTGCAGGAGACCAAGCTGCCCGCCGATGCCTTCGACGAGCTGGTGGCGCCCGCGCTGGCCGTGCGCGGGTATGCCGTCGCCCACCATGGGGAGGGCCGATGGAACGGAGTCGCGATCGCCTCCCGGGTCGGCCTGGACGGCGTCGTCCCCGGATTGCTCGACGAGCCGGCCAACCCGGTGGGACAGGGTCCGGGGCCTGAAGCCCGCGCGGTGAGCGCGACCTGCGCTGGGCTGCGGATCAGCTCGGTGTACGTTCCCAACGGCCGCACTCCGCAGGACCCGCACTACCGCTACAAGCTGGACTGGCTGGCCGCGCTGCGGGCCACCGTGGCCGCCGGGGATCCCGCGGTGGCGGTGGTGTGCGGCGATATGAACGTGGCCCCCAGCGACAGTGACGTCTACGACCCGGCGGCCTACCTCGGCTCCACCCACGTCACACCCCCGGAACGCGAGGCGCTGAGCGCGCTGCAGTTGCACGACCTGGTGCGGGAACGCTGGCCCAAGGAGCGGATCTTCACCTATTGGGACTACCGCGCAGGCATGTTCCACCAGGACCGGGGAATGCGGATCGATCTGGTGCTCGCCGGTGCTGAGGTAGCCCCGCGGACCCGGGCGGCCTGGGTGGACCGCCAGGCCCGCAAGGGCAGCGCACCCAGCGACCACGCACCGGTGATCGTGGACCTGGACGAGGCACCGGACGGCGACTGCGGCCCAGTCGTGCCGCCCCCGTCCGCTCGGCGCTGAGCCAGGACCCTGGTCGTACCGGCGGTGGCCTTGCCCACACTGGAGTCGAGGCCACCGCCAGCCAACCTGCTTATGGTCTGGGACCCGACAAGATGCCGAGGATGCCACTGCCGTCGCTGCGGCTGCCCAGGATGTGTGCGAGTCCAGTACGAGTGTTCCGGGGGTCATCGTTGGGGATGCAGCCCTTGAAGTGACCAACGCGGCTCTCACAAGCAGTGCGGCCGGCTCGCCCGTGGCTGTGACCGTAGGGGAAATCGCCGTACCCGTAGCCCATAACGAAAACGTCCGCGATTCTCATAACGCTCCCTTTCCCTTATCCAGTCGATGGAGAAACCGTGCACGCCAAAGGATGCAAAGCGACTGGGGAAGTGATGCGCAGCCTGGTGGCTTACGCAGTCGATGCGCTGCTTGGTCAGGTTGTTATCTGATGTCAACCCGCGCCTGGGAACGTTGAGTGACACGATGGCCTTGATCGCAGCGTCGTGGCGGACTCTGCCCGGAGCCCACCGGCAACGTGTCACATGGCTGCACTCGGCAGCCCTCAGATGGAACTGACCCCCTTAACTCTCCCCTTACATTCCATCACTCTCCGTGTGCAGCTCGAAGATAGGCCACGGACATAGCTATGGCAATGATAACTTTATGTAGAAAGCTGAACACGGAAAGTGAGGACACTCGCATTCGCAGCGACCACCCGTGCACTACCTGTGCGTCCCCACCGGCACTCTGCTGGGCGCGGGCTAGTCCTGGTCGGCGAAGACCCGGCTGGCCAGGAGGTCTTCCTCGGCCAGTGTGGTGAGCGTTTCCTTGCCGACCGGGCGGTCCGCCTCCATCAGGCGGCTGGCGTGCCGTAGCCGAGCCCGCTCGATGGCGTTGCGGACGCTGCGGGCATTGGCGAAGCGTGGCTGTTCCTTACGGCGCTGCAGGTACTTCCGGAACGTCTCCTGCGCTTCCGGAGTGAAGCTGTAGCCCTCCGCCCGGACCATGAGCTCTCCGATGTCCTCCAACTCGTCGAGGGTGTAGTCGGGGAAATCGATGTGGTGGGCGATCCGGGAGCCCATCCCGGGGTTGGACACGAAGAAGGAGTCCATCCGGTCCTTGTAACCGGCGAGGATCACGACAAGGTCCTCCCGCTGGTTCTCCATCACCTGCAGCAGGATCTCGATGGACTCCTGGCCGTAGTCCCGCTCGTTGTCGGCCCGGTAGAGGTAGTAGGCCTCGTCGATGAACAGCAGACCGCCCATCGCCCGCTTGAGCACTTCCTTGGTCTTGGGCGCGGTGTGCCCGACGTACTGGCCCACCAGGTCGTCCCGGGTCACCGAGACCAGGTGACCGCGGCGCAGGTAACCCAGCCGGTGCAGCAGGTCGGCCATTCGCATGGCCACGGTGGTCTTGCCGGTGCCGGGGCTGCCGGTGAAGCTCATGTGCAGGTTGGGTCTGGAGGTGGACAACCCGAACTGGGCCCGGGCCCGGTCGACCAGCAGCAGCGCTGCGATCTCCCGGATCCGGTTCTTGACCGGCGCGAGGCCGACCAGATCGGCATCCAGCGAGGTGAAGACCTCGTCGATGCCGGTCTCCGCGCGTTCCTTGGCCAGATCGACCTCGGCGTCCGGGCCGAGCGTCTCGGGGGCGTTGTCAGCCTCTTCGGCTGCCGCCGATCCGGCCTGATCAGGGCCGGATCGCGACATGCCGAACCCGACGCGAACGGACGGCTCGCCACCGGGTAGCTGATTACTGGCGGTCATTGCTGCCCGTTATACCGGCGGCCGACGGGCGCGTCAGCTGCGTAGGGGTGCAGGGTGTAGCGGATGGTGCGGTCGTGCCACTCCTGGCGCTCCAGCCGGAAGCCCGGCTCATCCGTTGGCCGCTGCACGATGTAGGACAGCGCCACGGTCTGCTTCCCGTAGCTCGCGTTGTAGGCGTTGACCCTGATGTAGTGCTCGGGCTTGGCCTTGCGGCAAGCGTTGACCTCGGCGAGCACGCCAGCGGCGTCGGCGAGGTCGAACATCGGCAGCCCCCACATCTCCCAGTAGACATTACGGGGGTGGGGGTCGTCGGTGAACTCCACCGAGCAGGGCCAGTCGTTGTCCAGCGCGTACTGGATCTGCTTGGTGATCTCGGCGTCGGTGAGTTCGGGCAAGAAGGAGAAGGTTCCTTGAGTGATTCGCATTATCGGCTCCCGGGTCAGGTCGAGGTCGGAGTCTCGACCACGTCGGGCACGTCGGTCGACTCGTAGTTGAAGGAGATGTCGCCCCAGGTCGACAGCGCGATGTCCAGCTCACGGCTCTTCTTGGCGGCCGCCTTGAGGATGTCGTCACCCTCCTTGCGGTAGTCCCGACCCTCGTTCCGTGCCTTGATCATCGCCTCTAGCGCGACCCGGTTGGCGGTGGCGCCTGCGGCGATGCCCATTGGGTGGCCGATCGTGCCGCCGCCGAACTGCAGCACCACATCCTCGCCGAGGTAATGCAGCAGGTCGTGCATCTGTCCGGCGTGGATCCCGCCCGAAGCCACCGGCATTGTCCCCGGCATCGAGCCCCACTCCTGGTCGAAGTACAGGCCCCGGACCGGGTTCGCCTGAATCCGGCCCAACCGCAGCGTGTCGTAGTAGCCCATGATCGCGTTCGGGTCGCCTTCCAGCTTGCCGACCACCGTGCCGGCGTGGATGTGGTCCACACCCGCCAGCCGCATCCACTTGGCAAGCACCCGGAAGTTCACCCCGTGATTCTTCTGCCGGGCGTAGGTGGCGTAGCCGGCCCGGTGCAGGTGCAGGATGCACCCGTTGGCCCGGGCCCACTTCGCCATCGACTGGATGGCGGTGAAGCCGATGGTGAGGTCGATCATGATGATGACGGTGCCGAGCTCCTTGGCGAAGGTGGCCCGCTCGTACATGTCCTCCATGGTGCCCGCGGTGACGTTGAGGTAGTGGCCCTTGACCTCACCGGTTGCTGCCGACGCCCGGTTGACGCCCTCCATCGAGTACAGGTAG
>DASYAZ010000068.1:0-19100 GCA_036501085.1 Pseudonocardiaceae bacterium
TGGTCATCCCGGCCGACCTGACCATCGCCCTCATGGGCTGGGTCGAGATGAGGGTCATGACCGCGTTGAACACCATCGCCCCCGGGCCGGACGGTGACTACGTGTTCGGCAAGACACCCGAGCCGGCCGTCGCGGCGGAACTAGGCCAGGCCTGGATGAGGATGCTGACCCTGCAACTGGGAATCTTGCTCAAGCCCTACCTGGCGTGACCGGCGCCACGCTCGGGCCGTGTCGTGAACTCGACGTCACCGACGTCGTCGCGCAGCCGGACGTTCGTCGCGTCGAGCTCACGACACGCGGCGACGCAACAACGACGACGGCGCCCGGCAGGAGCAGTCCTGCCGGGCGCCGTTCGATCGAGTGGTGTCAGCCTTGCTTGGTCTCCCAGAAGATCTTGTCAATCTCGATGATGTGGTCCAGTAGTTCTTGTCCCGTCGCGGGGTCGTTCGATCCTTTGGTGCCGGAGGCACCCGCGGCCTTGGTGGCCTTGTTGAACAGCTCGTGCAGCTGCGGGTACTTCTCGAAGTGCGGGGGCTTGAAGTAGTCGGTCCACAGCACCCAAAGGTGGTGCTTGACCAGGTCGCTGCGCTGTTCTTTGATCTCGATCGCGCGCACGCGGAACTCGGGGTCCTCGTTGGACTGGTACTTCTCTTGAATCGCTTTGACTGACTCGGCCTCGATCCGCGCCTGCGCCGGATCGTAAACGCCGCATGGGAGGTCGCAGTGCGCAGTGACCTCCAGGCGGGGGCGGTGCAGAATGCGCGACAGCAGTCGCATTGTTCCTCCCTGACATATGGTGCTCCGACGTCACGCGACCCTACTCGTGCTGGGCCTGCCGAGCACCCCGGACGGTGATCATTGGTGGTTTCTGGCCCCGTCCAGTGGCCGTGGCGCTGCGCCGTGGTGCGCGGCCCCTCGATGTCACCGACGCTGGCCGACGGTGACGTGGTGCTCGTCAGCTCCCAGGCCCGGCCCCGTCCCGGGGCGGTCGTGCTCGCCCGCTGGGCGGCGCGTCCCGGTCAGCTGTCGGTCAAGCGGGTGGTCGGCCGGCACGGCGACGGCTGGTGGGTACAGGGAGATAACCCCGCAGCATCCACCGATTCCCGCCACCTGGGAACCGCCGACCTGGTCGCCGTCGTCCTGGCCCGCATCTGGCCCGCCCCGGCGTGGCTCTCCCTGCATTCAGCGGGCTCAGCGGGGCGACGGCGACCCCGCGAACCCCGCTGAGCCCGCTGAATGCGGGGGGTTGGTGGAATGCCGGAGTTCCGCGTAGTGGGCTTGGCAGGTTCGCCAGTGAGGCAGGAGAGCGGCGTCCTGGGCGGCGCTGAGGGTGGGGGCGCTGCGGTCGCGCTCGGACAGCAGGTACTCGACATCCGGGGGCCAGGGCAGCCGCAGGTCAGGATCGAGCGGGTTCACCGTGTGTTCGGTGGCGGGGCTGTACCCGGTGGAGCACAGGTAAGCCATGGTGGTGTCCTCGGCGAGCGCGATGAAGGCATGACCCACGCCTTCCGGAAGGTAGACCGCGCGGTGGGTGAGGTCATCCAGCACCACCGCGTCCCAGCGGCCGAACAGTGGCGAGCCAACCCGGACATCGATCGCGACGTCCAGCAGCGCCCCCCGGGGGCAGTACACGTACTTGCCCTGGCCGGGAGGTACGTCGGAGAAATGCACCCCGCGGATCACCCCGCGACGGGAGACGCTGTAGTTGGACTGGGCCAGCGAGAGTCGATGACCGGTGGCCTCCAGGAACGCGGCCTGCTGAAAAGGGGCGACGAACCGGCCTCGCATGTCGGGGAAGACCTCAGGTATGAACTCGATCACACCCGGGACCGCTAGTTCGCGGGACTGCACGGCGCCCCACCCTAGCCAGCACGCGACGGCATAACGCGACTTTAGCCCCCTGATCCGGTGAAACTCTAGATCCACTACCCGGGAAGTTGGGCCAAGACTGTCACAGGCGGTGGTTGCCAGCGCATAACCAATCGTCAGTTCGCGCGTTGGTGCACTCGACAGGGTTGTGACACGTCGCGGCCAGCGCTGGCGCATTGGTGGCGCTGGACCGGCGGAAGGGCGGTGCCGTGGCCGAGCGGGCTGAGCGGGTCGATTTCGTACCCGTGTCACCGGACCCCGGCGGTGGGGCGTGGATCGTGCCCGGTCGCCCGCTGGCGGCATTCCGGCCGAGCCGGCCCAACTCGATTCCCGCGTCGTCGATGTTCACCCCTGGTCAACCGATCCAGATCCCGTTGCCCGACTCGCCCGCGCTGGTTTGCGAGCACGGTGTCGTCGTTCAGGCCAACCCGGCGGCGGTCCGGCTCGCCGGCCGGTGGCTACCCGATTCGCTGACCGGAATCCCGTTGCACCGCCTGCTGGCACGCCCGGACATAGACACTGCCATCGACATCGACATCGACACGGGCACCGACACCGAGCTCATCCGGCCCGATGATCGCGCGGTACCGGTACGGGTGGTACGCCGGAAGGTCCCCGGCACCGAGCTCGTCATGCTGTCCCTGGTCGACCTCTCCGAGCTGCGCGTGGCCGGTCAGCCGTCCGCTGCCGCCGAGTCGGTCCAGGGGCCCGCACGGCTGCTCGAAGCCCAGCGGATAGCCGGGGTCGGCAGTTTCATCTGGGAATGGCCCACCAACAAGATCAGCTGCAGTGCTGCTCTGGGTGAGCTTTTCGGTGGCCACTGCGTGGATGGTGCTGACCCGTTCCGGCACATCCACCCCGAGGACCTGCCCGAGCTGTTCCGCCGGGCGCAGGCGCTGGTTTCCGATCCGAGCGCCGAGACGGTGGAGGCGGAGTTTCGCGGGCGGCCCGAGTACGGCGAGACCTTCTACCTGGGGCGCCTGCGGGCCGAGCGATCGATCGGCGGCGAGCCGCTGCGCCTGGTCGGCACGGTGCAGGAGATCACCCAGGTTCGCGCGCTGGAACGGGCATTACGTGCTGAGCAGCACCGGCTGGCGCAGGCGCAGCGGGTAGCCAGGATCGGGACCTGGGAGTGGGATCCCGACGCGGACCGGCTGGTCTGGTCGGACATGATGTGCGCCCTCTACGGCGTGAGCGCTCAGCAGACCACCTACCAGGCCTTTCTGTCCCTGGTGCATCCCGAGGACCGGGAGTGGGTGGACGAGGCGTGCCGCCGGCTGGTCGTCGACCAGGCACCGCTGACCTGCGAGTACCGGGTGCAGCGCCCGGATGGTGCGGTCCGCATCTTCCGCTGCCACGGTGCCGCCGCCACTGGCGTCTCCAGCAGCCGCCGCCTGGTCGGCACCGTCCAGGACGTCACCGAGCAGCGGGCCGCCGAAACCAGGATGATGCACTCCAGCCAGCGGTTCGCCGATCTGGTGGCGATCACCCCGGTGGGGATCGGAATCTTCGACGACGGCAACCGGCTCGTCGATGCCAACGAAGCGCTGTGCAAGCTGCTGGGTTATGACCTGGAGACGTTGCGGGGGATGAGCTCCGAGGCGCTCACCCACCCCGATGAGCGCGCCCAGAAGCTCCGCATCCTGCGCACCCGGCACGCGAACTGGCCGGAGAGCTACACGGTGCCGCAGCGGATGCTGCTGAAGGCTGACGGTGACCCGGTGTGCTGCGAGCTGCACGTCTCGGCCTCGGTGCAGGACGACGGGCAGCGCTTCCTGCTGGTGGTCTTCACCGATATCACCGAGCGGCGCCGGGCGGCCGAGACGCTGTCCTACCGGGCAACGCACGACGAGCTCACCGGCCTTCCCAACCGCACCGCGATCAAGGACACCCTCGCCGAACTGCTGGCCTCGAATACCGCTGATGTCGCGGTCCTGTTCTGCGGTATCGACAATTTCAAGCGGGTCAACGACGCGCTGGGCCACGACGCGGGCGATGAGCTGCTGATCGCGTTGGCACGTCGATTGCACGACGGCCTGCCGGAGAGCTGCTCGGCCGGCCGGCTCTCCGGGGACGTATTCGTGGTGATCTGTTCCGAGGTCGCCGCCCAGGGCGGCGTCGGCTCGCTCGTGGCCACCGTCTCAGGGCTCCTGCGCACCGCCATCCCGCTGCGCGGTCAGGTGATCCGGTTGTCCGCGACCATCGGTGCGGCAACGCCGGACGCCTCGGCCAGCACCGCGCAGGACCTGATGCGCTTCGCCGACGCGGCCATGTTCCGGGCCAAAGCCACCGGGCCCGGAACCTTCACCGTGGCCGACGCGGCGCTGATCGAATCGGCTGATCAGCAGGTGGCGCTGGAGTGCGAGCTTCGTGAGGCGCTGGCGCGCGACGAGCTGGCCCTGCACTACCAGCCGGTGGTCGATGCGCAGGGAATGATCCGTTCCGCGGAGGCGCTGATCCGCTGGCCGCACCCGGAGCGCGGGATGCTCAGCCCGGCTGTGTTCCTGCCGGTGGCCGAGCAGGGTGGCCTGATGCGCGAGCTGGATCGTTGGGTGCTGCGTACCGCGCTGCGCGAGGCCCGAGACTGGGTGAGCTGGGACGGCCGTCCGGTCGCTGTCGCGGTCAACCTTGCCGATCCCGGTGACGCCGATCTCGTGGCTGCAGTCGCCACCGCGGTGGCCGGCAGCGGGTTGCCCTGGAATCGTCTGGTGCTGGAACTGCTGGAGACCACACTGATCGGCCTGCCCGCGGCGACCCGGCAGGCGATGGCCGAGCTGGTCGGGCGCGGTGTCCGTTTCGCGGTGGACGATTTCGGTACCGGGTACTCCTCGCTGGCCCGGCTCAAGGAGCTGCCCGCGCAGATCGTCAAGCTGGACCGTCAGTTCGTCTCGGGAGTGGAGACCGATCCGGCGGATCTCGCGGTGGCCCGGGCGGTGGTCGACATGTCCCGCGCCATGGGTCGGGTCTGTGTCGCCGAGGGCGTTGAGACCGCCACCCAGTTCCAGGTACTGCGAGGCCTCGGCGTGGACGCCTACCAAGGCTGGCTGTTCTCCCGTGCGCTCCCCGCCCCCGAGTTCCGCGCCCTCCTCGCGTCCCCTCCCCGTCACCCCGATATGTCTCCATAACGGGGCAGATCGGGCGCTCCTGACCCCGATATGTCTCCATATCGGGGGGAGTGAAACTCGGTGGTGGCGCGGCTGGCGACCAGGGCGCCGAGCACGGCGAGACCGGCCAGAGCCGCGAGCAGCACCGGCAGGGCGAGCGCCGGGGAGCCCAGCAGCGCCAGCAGCGCGCCGCCGGCGCCGATCAGGATCGCGGAACTGAGCTGGTCGGACATCTGGGCCGCTGAGGAGTTGAAGCCCACCTCCTCAGCGTTGGACTGCTGTAGCAGCAGGAACGCCAGCGACGAGTAACCCAGCCCCATGCCGATCCCGGCAATGCCCCACAACGGCAGCGCCAGCCACGCAATACCCCAGGCCGGCGCCACCAGCAGCAGCCCGGCCGAGCCCGTCGCGAGTAACCCGAACCCGATCCGCAGCAGCAAGGGCCGGCGCAGGTCGGGGTGGCGGCCCTGCCATCCCGAGGCCGCCGACCAGCCCAGCGAGCCGACCACCAGCGGTGCCCCCGCAGTCGCCAGCGTCCAGTGGTGCGTGCTACTCAACATCAACGGCAGGTAGGAGTTGGTGGTGAAGAACACCCCGGCGATCAGTCCTCGGGCGGCCACCACGGCCGGCACGCCACGGCGGGCCCGAAACACCCCGGAGGGCACCAGCCAACGTATCGACGCCACCAGCAATACCAGCGCCACCCCGGCCACGACGGCGGCCCAGACGCTGGGCCGCTGAGTGGCCCAGCTCAGCGCGGATACCCCCACCGCGGTGCACAGGGCGCTCAGCACCAGCCCGCGTCGCCGGGGTACCGCTTCCCGGCCGGGATCCGGCGGGCTGAGCGTGCGTGCTGCAGGCACCACCAGCCCCATCGCGAGCGCGACCACCGGCACCAGCCCGAAGAACACCCAGTGCCAGGACAGCCGCTCGGTCACCACCCCGGCGATCGGCGGTCCGATCAGCGAGGGCAGTACCCACGCTGAGGACATCAGCCCGAACATGGCCGGACGGGCCCGCTCGGGGTAGACGATGGCGATGAGCACGTAGACCGCGACCGTCGATACGCCGGCACTCAACCCCTGCAGCACCCGCCCCACCAGCAGCTGCGGCATGCCGACTGCGGTACCTGCCACCAGCAGACCCACCCCGAACAGCACCGGGGCCGCCACCAGCGGGGTTCTCGGGCCGGACCGATCGCACCACCGCCCGCCGAGCACGGTGCCGACCACGTTGGCGGCCATGAAAGCCACGAACGGCCAAGCGTACAGCGCCAGCGCCCCGAGGTCCGCGACGAGGGCCGGCATCGCGGTGCCCACTCCCATCGCCTCGAACGCCACCATGCTGATCAGGAGGAGGACCCCGACCGTGGTGGTGCGGCGGCTCGGACCGAACAGCTCCGAGCGAACCGGAGCCACGGATCCGGCGTCCGGTTCTGCGCTCATCGCGACCAGCTCATCGCCCCAGCTTGCAACCTCGACCCAGGTGCAGGTCAAGGCGCCGGTAGCGCGCCGCATCCAGCGAGCAGGCGATCCTCACCGGACCGGTCGGATCCCCAGCGCTGGGTCGGGAGCATCCCATAACCCCGACGCTAGATGCGCTCTCAGCGCGCCGAGTTTCACTGTGGGGCTGCCCAGCTCGCGGTGCACAGCACCGTGGTGAAACTCGGCAACGACAGCGCTGTGCGAGCAACACGCACCACGAGCAGGACCGTCGGGTGGTCCCGATGCCCGCTGCGGTGTAAGGCTGGGAGGCATGGATTACACGCAACTGGGTGGCAGCGGTCTCTCGGTGTCCCGGCTGTGCCTGGGCACGATGAACTTCGGTCCGGAGACCTCGGAAACCGATAGCCACGCGATCATGGACCGGGCTCATGAGCAGGGCCTCAACTTCTTCGACACCGCGAATGTGTACGGCTGGCAGATGGGGGAGGGGCTCACCGAGCAGATCATCGGGCGGTGGTTCGCCTCCGGGGGTGGGCGGCGGGAACGCACTGTTGTGGCGACCAAGCTCTACGGGCCCATGGGTGACTGGCCCAACGAGGCCAAGCTCTCCGCGCTGAACATCCGCCGGGCCTGCGACGCCTCGTTGCGCCGGCTGCAGACTGACTACATCGACCTGTACCAGATGCACCACGTCGACCGGGCCACCCCCTGGGAGGAGATCTGGGAGGCCATGTCGCTACTCCGGCAGCAGGGAAAGATCATCTATGTGGGCTCGTCGAACTTCGCCGGCTGGCACCTGGCGGCGGCCCAGGATGCTGCCCGCCGCCGGCACGTCACCGGGCTGGTCAGCGAGCAGTCCATCTACAACCTGGCCACCCGATGGGTGGAGCTCGAAGTGCTGCCTGCCGCCCAGGAGTACGGCATCGGGCTGATCCCCTGGTCGCCGCTGAACGGCGGCCTGCTCAGCGGCGTGCTGCGCAAGCAACGGGAGGGCGGCGGCTCGCGCAGCACGTCGGGACGCTCGGCCGACGCGCTGGGCGCGAACCGGGACCGCATCGAGGCCTACGAGAAGCTGTGCACCGATCTCGGTGAGGATCCGGCCAATGTCGGGCTGGCCTGGCTGCTGCATCAGCCCGGGGTGAGCGCGCCGATCGTCGGCCCGCGAACCATCGCGCAGCTGGACAGCTCGCTCCGCGCTGTGGAGATCGTCCTGGACTCCGACGTGCTGGCCCAGCTCGATGAGCTGTTCCCGCCGCCGGGACCGCATGGCGTCAAGCCCGCTCCCGAGGCCTACGCCTGGTAGCCCGGCAGCCACCACCGCTCAGCCCGCGAGGTCGCCCGGCTCGTCGGCGTCATCGCGGGCCAGGAACGTCGCGAACCGCTCGATAGCGTCCTCGAACTGCGGATGCTCATCGACGAACGCGCGCATCCGGGCAGCCAGCCACTCCACGCTGAGCTGCTCGTCGCCGCGCCGCTCCTCGAACTCCTCGATGCCGCGGTCGGTGAAATACACCCTCGGTTCCTTCCCGCCGCCGGGCGCGCCAGTCTTGGCGAGGCAGCGTACGCGATAGGCCGCCCGCCGGGTCAGCTGTCCAGGGCGGCCGCGATGAGTTCCCGCTGCTCCACCTCATGCACCTTGGCTGATCCCGCAGACGGTGCCGCCATGGCGCGCCGGGAGATCCGCCGCAGGATGCCCAGCCGCTCGGGCAGCAGCGCGGGCAGGCTCAGCCCGTAGAACGGCCAGGCACCCTGATTGGCAGGCTCCTCCTGCACCCAGCGCACGTCAGTGGCGTTCGGGTACTGCTCCACCGCTGCGCTGAGCCTGCGCTGTGGTAGCGGGTAGAGCTGCTCGATACGGACGATCGCCACATCCTCGATGCCTCGATCCCGCCGTGCGGCGTGTAGCTCGTAGCTGATCTTGCCGCTGCACAGCAGCACCCGGCGCACCGCGGCGGGGTCGTTGATCGTCGGGTCGCCCAGTACCGAGGCGAAGCGTCCCGAGGTGAATTCCTCCACCGGGCTCACCGCCGCCTTGAGGCGCAGCATCGACTTCGGCGTGAACACCACCATCGGACGGTGCACCCCGTCCAGGGCATGGCGGCGCAGCAGATGGAAGTAATTCGCCGGAGTGGAGGGCTGGGCCACGGTCATGGACCCTTCGGCACACAGCTGCAGGAACCGCTCAATCCGCCCCGAAGTGTGATCGGGACCCTGCCCCTCGTGCCCGTGCGGCAGTAACAGCACGACGTCGGAACGCTGGCCCCACTTCGCCTCACCGGAGGAGATGAATTCGTCGATCACCGGCTGTGCGCCGTTGACGAAGTCGCCGAATTGTGCTTCCCAGAGTACCAGTGCATCCGGGTTCGCCACAGAATAACCGTATTCGAAGCCCAATGCCGCGAACTCCGACAGTGCCGAGTCGTAGGCCATGAATTTCGCCTGGTCCGGCGAGAGGTTCATCAGTGGTGTGTACTCGGCCCCTGTCTTGCGATCGATCAGCACAGAATGGCGTTGCACGAAAGTGCCACGCCTGCTGTCCTGACCGGACAGCCGCACCATCCGGCCGTCCAGGCACACCGAACCGAGTGCCAGCAGTTCGGCGAAGGCCCAGTCGATGCCGCCATCCCGGGCCATCTTCGCCCGCTTGTCCAGGACCGGCCTGACCCTTGGATGCGGGGTGAAGCCTTCGGGCAACTTGACGTGCGCGTCTGCGATGCGCTCGATGACGCTGAGATCGACTCCGGTGTCCAGCCCGGTGGGCACCAGTTGCTCGGCCTCCACCGACTCGCTGGGCGCCGTGTCGGCCTTCTCCAGTTCCCGCACCTCGTTGAAAACGTGCTCGAGCTGCTGGGCATAATCTTTCAGCGCGCGCTCGGCCTCCGATATAGAGATGTCTCCGCGACCGATGAGCGCCTCTGTGTATCCTTTGCGGACGGAGCGCTTGCTGTCGATGATGTCGTACATTTTCGGCTGCGTCATCGATGGGTCGTCGCCCTCATTGTGGCCGCGGCGACGGTAACAGATCATGTCGATCACGACGTCTTTTTGGAACGTCTGCCGGTAATCGACCGCCAGCTTGGCCACCCAGACACAGGACTCTGGGTCGTCACCATTGACGTGGAACACCGGCGCACCGATGGTTTTGGCGACGTCGGTGCAGTATTCGCTGGAACGTGCGTACTGCGGTGCCGTGGTGAACCCGACCTGATTGTTCACGATCACGTGCACCGTCCCGCCGGTGCGGTACCCGCGTAGCTGCGAGAGGTTGAGCGTCTCGGCCACCACGCCCTGGCCGGCGAAGGCAGCGTCGCCGTGCAGCGCCACGGCCAGCACCGTGAAGCCCGTCGGGCCCTTGTCCAGGGTGTCCTGCTTGGCCCGGGTGATGCCCTCGAGCACCGGGTCCACGGCTTCCAGGTGCGACGGGTTCGAGATCAGCGACAGCTTCGTCTCACCCTCGCCGAACATCCGGTAGTACTTGCCTTCCGCGCCCAGGTGGTACTTGACATCACCCGAGCCGTGCGCCTGCCCGGGGTCCAGGTTGCCCTCGAATTCGCGGAAGATCTGGGAGTACGGCTTACCCACCAGGTTGGCCAGCACGTTGAGCCGCCCGCGGTGCGGCATGGCGAGCACCACCTCGTCCATCTGGTACTCGGCGGCTTTGTCCACCACCGCATCCAGCAGCGGGATCACGGTCTCCGCCCCTTCGAGCGAGAACCGTTTCTGCCCGACGTATTTGGTCTGCAGGAACGTCTCGAAGGATTCCGCGGCGTTGAGCTTGGAGAGGATGTATTTCTGCTCGGTGCTGCTGGGTTTCTCGTGCGCTCGCTCCACCCGGTCCTGCAGCCACCGCCGCTCGTCGGGTGCGGAGATGTGCATGTACTCCACACCGATATTGCGGCAGTAGGCGTCCCGCAGCGTCCCCAGCACGTCGCGCAGCGCCATGTATGACCGGCCGGCGAACCCACCGACGGCGAACTCCCGGTCCAGATCCCACAGGGTGAGGCCGTGCTGCAGCACGTCGAGATCGGGGTGTTTGCGCTGCCGGTAGTTCAACGGGTCGGTATCGGCCATCAGGTGGCCCCGGGTGCGGTACGCGTCGATGATCTCCAGTACCCGTGCGGTCTTGTCAACCGCGCCCTCGGGGATGTCCTGCACCCAGCGCACCGGCTCGTAGGGGATGCGCAGTGAGGTGAACAGATCGTCGTAGAAGTTGTCTCCACCGAGGATCAGGTCGTGGATCCGGCGGAGGAACTCGCCGGATTCCGCTCCCTGGATGATGCGATGATCGTAGGTGGAGGTCAGCGTGATGATCTTGCTGATCGCCATCTTGGCGAGTGCCTGCTCGCTGGCACCCTGGAAGGCCGCCGGGTACTCCATCGCGCCGACGCCGATGATGGTGCCCTGCCCGGACATCAGCCGGGGTACGGAGTGATCGGTGCCGATGGTGCCCGGGTTGGTCAGCGAGATCGTGGTGGCCGCGAGGTCTTCGGCGGCGAGCCGGCCCTCTCTGGCCTTGCGAATGATGTCCTCGTAGGCCTGCCAGAACTGGGCAAAGGTCATCACCTCGCATTCCTTGATCGATGCGACGATGAGGCTTCGGCTTTTGCCGGCGCCTTGGCTGGCCTGCAGATCGATCGCCAGGCCCAGGTTGATGTGCTCGGGTGTGACGAATGCCGGCTTGCCATCCTCGTCCGCGCCGAAGTGCCGGTTCATCGCCGGATAGGTCGCCAGCGCCTGAACCACCGCGTAGCCGATGAGGTGGGTGAAACTGATCTTGCCACCGCGCGTGCGCTTGAGGTGGTTGTTGATCACGATGCGGTTGTCGACGAGAAGCTTCGCTGGTACCGCCCGGACGCTGGTGGCCGTGGGTAGCTCCAGCGAGGTCTCCATGTTCGCCACCACCCGGGCCGCAGCGCCGCGCAGTGGGGTGACGGTGCCCTGCGGGACGCCGTGCTTCACGCGGTGGGCAGCGTCGATCTTCGCTGGGGCGGGCAGCGGCTGGCTCTGTGGTTGCGTTCCTGGTTGTTCCCGGGATGGCTTCTCTGGTCGTGCCCGGACGCCGATGCCTGGCGTGCCGTTGTCGCCATGCGGCGCGGGCCGGTAGTCCGCGAAGAAGTCGTGCCACGAGGAGTCCACCGCCGAGGGATCGGCGAGGAACTGCTCGTACATCTCCTCGACGAGCCACTCGTTGGGACCGAACTGCACCGGGTTGTCGCTGCGGGACACTGCTGGAAGTCGCCTCTATCCGTTTCTATCCGTTCGCGCGCCGTCTGCTCAGGATCACTGACGCGCCTCCAGGCTAGACCTCGCCGCCGGATATGAGGTGTCCGGCGACCCGTGGCGGGTTGGTCCCCGTGACACCCTGTGACCGGGGTGTCCACCTCCTTCAACGTTGCTGTTCGGCGGCCCCGGCAGCAGCGTCGTCCAGCGGCCCAGTGGAGTTTCCCGGAGTGCGATCCGGGGCCTCACCAGGCCGGATCGTGCCTGCCCTTGGTGGCGCGCTACCGCGTGTTGCGGTTTGGCAACAGTGTGGTCGGTCGTCGCGGGTTGGCGGCTGTTACGGACCTGCCGAGCCGGGGTTGGCGGTACTTGAAGAGCCCGCAACTAGGCGGCGACGGAGCCGTCTGGTGAGCCGGCTGACCACAGTCGGGCGTAGTACCCACCGGCCGCGAGCAGCTCGAGATGGCGACCCTGTTCCACGATGCGGCCGCCGTCGAGCACCACGATCCGGTCGGCTTTGGCCGCGGTGGCCAACCGGTGCGCGATGACGACCGTGGTGCGGTGTGCGGCGATCCGGTCGGCAGCGGCCAGCACCGCTGACTCGGTGGACGGATCGAGGGCCGCGGTGGCTTCATCGAGGAGCAGCAGGTCGGGTTCGACCAGCTCGGCGCGAGCCAAGGCGATCAGCTGCCGCTGCCCGGCGGAGAGTCCCTGCCCGCGTTCCTGGACCGGTTGGCGAAACCCGTAGGGCAGCGCGGCGATGGCCTCCAGCGCGCCGACGCGCCGGGCCGCCGCCTCCACCTCGGCGGGGATCGCGTGGGGCACACCGAAGCTGATGTTGTCCGCCACGTCGCCGGTGAACAGGTGCGCTTCCTGCGGCACCACCCCCAGCCGGTGATGAAACGCGGCCGGGTCGAAGCGCCGCACGTCCGTCCCATCGATCACCACTGCCCCGGCGGTCGGGTCGTAGAACCTGGCCAGCAACTTGACCACGGTGGACTTGCCGGCTCCGGTGGCACCCACCAGTGCGATCGTCTCACCGGGGGCGATCCGCAATGACATCCCGACCAGCGCGGGTTCCGGCACACCGGGATAGCTGAAGGTGACATTGCGCAGTTCCACCTCCCCCCGCAGCCGCTGCGGCACCGGCGTGGCGTCGGAGCCGGGTGCGGGTACCGAGGTCGGCGTGTCCAGTAACTCCCGGATCCGCCGCAGCCCGACTGCGGCCTGCTGGTAGCCGTCGAAGACCTGGGACAGCTGTTGCACCGGCGCGAAGAACATACCCAGGTAGAGCAGGAAGGCGGTGAGTACGGCGGCGGTGACGGTGCCCTCGGCGACCCGGAAGGCACCGACGCCCAGGACCGCGGCCTCCGCCAAGCCGGACAGCAACGCGACAAAGGGGAAGTACGTGGCGATGTAGCGTTGGGCGCGCAAGCGGCTGCGCCGGTAGGCGTCGCTGCGGGCGGCGAAGTTCCGTGCGGAGCGGCGTTCCTGGGTGAAGGCTTGCGCTACCCGAACGCCGGAGACGTTCTCCTGCAGGTCGGCGTTGACCTCACTGACCCGTTCCCGGGCCTCGGCGTAGGCTGTGGAGGCCAGCCGCTGGAACACCACCGTGGCCGCGATCAGCACCGGCAGACCGAGCATCGCCACCACAGCAAGACCGGCGTCGGTGACCAGCAGCGCGATGGCCACGCCGACGACCGTGAGGACGCTGATCAGCGCGGTGGAAAGGCCGGTCTGCAAGAAGGTGGACAACGCGTCCACGTCGGTGGTCATCCGGGTCATGATCCGGCCGGCCATCTCGCGCTCGTAGTAGTCGAGCCCGAGCCGCTGGAGGTGCGCGAAGCTGCGCACCCGCAGCAGGTAGAGCAGCGTTTCACCGGCCCGCGCGGCGACCATCGTCTGTGCTGCGATGATCAGCCAGTCAGCGGCGACCACTCCGAGGCCGACCGTCACCGCGATGGTCAGCAGGTTCGGCGCGTGCTGGGTGATGGCGTGCACGGCAAGCCCGCCAAGTGCTGGGAACGTCACGCTGGCCAGCGCGTCGAGCCCCACCAGGAATGCGGTGAGGGCGAGCCACCCGAGCACCGGCCTTACCAACCGGGGCAGCCGGAGGTTCGGGTCGGGAGCGGTCGGGTCTCTCCCTCCGGTATCCGGCTGGGCCGTCGCCGGGGGCAGCGCGGCCACCGCCGCGAGCAGTTCCGGGGTCGGCCCGATAGCGCTCGCCATCCCACCGGACAGCCCGCCCCGGGCGGCGCCACCACGCGCCAGGCCCACCGCGTTCCGTGCCGCCTGGCCGGTCTGGGAGCCGTCATGGGTGCCTTCCGGCGCATCCGATGCCTCGGTGGGGGGCCACAGCTGCGCAGTGATGCCATCCGGAGCTGGGCTCAGCGCGGCCGGCCCCGCGCTGGACACGGTGCTGGGTGCGCTCTCGATCACCTCGCCCGGGCCGGCGAGCAAAGCGCGGAACAGCGCGCACCGGGCGGTCAACTCGGCCCCGGTCCCGACGTCGATCACCCGCCCGCCGTCGAGCACCGCGATCCGGTCGGCCAGCGCCAGCGAGGACCGGCGATGGGCGATGAGCAGGGTGGTGCGGGCGGCGGTGACCTTTCGCAGGGTGGCGTGGATCGTGGCCTCGGTGGCGGCGTCGACCGCGGAGGTGGCATCGTCGAGCACCAGGATCCTCGGGTCCGACAGGAGCGCCCTGGCCAGCGCGATCCGCTGGCGTTGCCCGCCGGAGAGGGTGAGGCCCCGTTCGCCGACGGTGGTGTCATAGCCCTGCGGCAAAGCGGAGATGAACCCGTGCGCTGCTGCCATCCTGGCCGCCCGACGCACCTCCGCGTCGGTGGCGTCCGGGCACCCGTAGGCGATGTTGGCCCGTACCGTGTCGGAGAACAGGAACGCCTCCTCGAACACCATCCCTATCGCCCGGCGCAGCGAGGCCAAGCGCAGCTGCCGAACGTCGACGGTCCGGCCGGCTGGACCCACCCGGATCGCGCCCTGATGGGTGTCGTAGAACCGGGCCAGCAGCAGTGAGACGGTGGACTTGCCCGAGCCGGACGTGCCCACCAGCGCCAGCGTCTCACCTGGTTCGATGCGCAGCGACAGCCCGTCGAGCACCGGCTCGCTGCGGGCGTAGCCGAAGCGAACCTCGTCCAGCTTTACCTCCAGGGGCCCCTCGGGCACGTCGACCGCGTCCGGCGCATCCCGCACCTCGGGCTGGGAGTCGATCAGCTCGTACACCCGTTCCACTCCGGCGCGCGCCAGCTGCGCGAGGATGATGATGCTAGCGATCATCCGCGCGGGCCCGACGAGCATCGCCAGGTAGGCGGCGAAGGCCACGAACGTGCCCAGACTGATCGTCCCGTCGAGCGCCAGCATCCCGCCGAGGGCGAACACCGCTACCTGGCCCAGCGACGGGAACGCGGTCAGGGTGGGGGTGAACGTCGCGTTCAGCCGCGCCGAACGGATGCGCTCAGCGAACAGCTGCCGGGCCCGGTCCTCCAGCCGCGCCACCGCGCGAGCCTCCTGACCGAAGCCCTTCACCACCCGGACTCCGGTCACCGTCTCCTCGACATGCTGGGCGATGTCCGCTGCGCGCTGCTGAGCCGACCACGTCGCTGGAAAGAGCGTGCGTCGGGTGCGGGTGGTGACCAATCCCGCGGCCGGCACCACGACCAGCGCGATCAGCGTCAGCAGCGGAGACAGCCACAGCATCGCGGCCACCGCGACGACCAGAAGCACCACCATGCCCGCGGCCAGCGGCAGTACCGACAGCAGGCCCTGCACCAGCTGCAAGTCGGAGATGGCGCGGGACACGACCTGCCCGGTGCGCAGGCCGTCCTGCTTGGCACCGTCGAGCTTCTGCACCGTGCTGAACACGGCTGTCCGCAGGTCGTGCTGCACGTCCAGGGACAGCCGACCACCGAGGTACCTGCGCAGGAACGCTGTCCCGAACTGCAGCAGCGCAACCCCGGCGAGCGCGGCTACCAGCCAGGCCAGCCGCTGGGTGGTACCCGCCACCGCATCATCCAGGGCGAGCCGGGTCAGCAGCGGGGTGATGGCTTCCATACCGACCCCGACACCGGAGGCGAGCAATGCCGTCGCCGCGATGTAGGGATGGCGCCAGCAGGCTGCCCAGAGCTTGCGGATCCAGCCACGCTGGTTCGCACCACTCTGTTGAGTCTGTACCGGCACGATGGCCACACTATGCGGCCGGCCCGACAATCATGAGATTGCCGGATCGGACGATCAAGTCGGACGGATCGAGGTCCCGTCACCCTGGGCCTGCGGGTCGACGTCTCGCGATGGCGACGCGGACCAACGCAGCGCGGCCTGATCCTCACCGGGAGCGTTGAGCTGGCGCGGGACCACGAGTACCTGGCGTGGCCGACAAAAGGGGTTGGAATTCCTGGTGACGCGTTCGGATGGTTCGGGGACTTCACCGATGAGGTGGTGGTGCGCGGTGACCCACACCTCGCAGGGCCAGCGGCGGCGACGCAACCACCCCGAGCACACTGGGCAGCGACCGGTGTTGTCAGGCTGGTGCTGGACGAGCAGGCCACGCCAGCCGTCGGTGATGGTGCGGATGTGCCTGCGCACCAAAGGTGCCGAGAGTGTGGCACCCGCTCGCGCAGCCATGTCCTCGACCGCGGCCAGGCGCTCAAGAACTGCCCGCCGTACCCGACGATCCACTGAACCTAACCTCCTCGTCGCCCCCCGACCACGCCGAAGTCATACCTGCAACGCCTAACGACGCGGTCGAAAGGTCGTCACGCCACAAGTGAACTGTCTACCGGACTCTGCTTGCCGACTTAAACCCCCCTCACCCTGGTGTCCGAGACTGGCGTCGTTTCGGGTGCCGGAGTGCACCCGGATTGCCTAGGTATTCCGGGCGATTGCCGTGGTTCGACCGGATTCCCAGTGGATGCGGTCGCGACCATCAGGGGCAGGGCAGAGGTCGGAATGCAGTAGAACGCAGGGTCACATATGGTCGCACTCCCACCACCGAGTCGAAGCCGAGGAGGGCACCGTGCGCGTCGAGGTCGACTCCGATATCTGCGAGGGCCACGGTCAGTGCCAGGCGGTCGCACCGGCGGTCTACGAGCTGGACGATGACGGGTACTGCCTGATTCCCAACTCAGAGATCGGCCCGGAGCTGGAGACTCAAGCAGAACAAGGTGCGCTGGCCTGCCCGGTACAAGCCATCACGGTCACCCGCTGACCGGCGCGGTTCATTCGCCGATGTGCACGGGACACCCGATGACGGAGACCACGATCGAGCGGGATCGCCGCTACCTGATGCAGGCGATCGAGCTCGCCGGCAACTGCCCGCCGTCGCGAACCGCGTTCTCCGTGGGTGCGGTGATCGTCGACGCCGGTGGCGAGGTGCTCGCCACCGGTTATTCCCGCGAGGCTGATCCCCGCGATCACGCTGAAGAAAGTGCGCTGGCCAAGCTCCTGCCGCCGTGGAACCTGCTCGCCGGCGCCACCCTCTACAGCTCGCTGGAGCCGTGCAGCTCCCGCGCATCACGGCCGCGCGGTTGTGCCGAGCTCATCGTCGCCACCCCGATCCCGCGGGTGGTGTTCGCCTGGCGCGAGCCGGAGCTGTTCGTCGACTGCCAAGGCGCGGAGATGCTCCGTGCCGCCGGTCGGGAGGTGGTCGAGCTCGCCGAGCTCGCCCACCTGGTACGCCGTACCAACCAGCACCTGCTTGCGCAGTGACCATCGCGGAAAGGTGGCTCGCCGGGACCTGATCTGGGACCTAACCTGGGGTGAATGGTTACCCTGCCGTCCTCGGTCACCGCGTTCCACACCGAACTCACGGTCCCCGTTGCCGGCGGTCGGCTGACCGTCGCCGTCGCGGGGCCCGGTGAACCCGGCGCCGCTGTGGTGCTGGGTGCCCACGGAATCACCGCCTCGCATCGCTCGCTGGAGGCACTGGCCCGCCACCTGGCCGCACGCGAGATCACCTTCCTGGCCCCCGACCTGCGCGGTCGGGGTGCCAGCTCCGGGTTGCCGGGACCCTACGGTCTCGACGCCCATGTGGCCGATCTGGTGGCTGTCCTGGACTACTGGGGTGCGCAGCGGGCCGTACTGGTGGGCCACTCGATGGGGGCCTACCTCGTCACCCGGCTGGCCGCCGCCCATCCGGACCGCTGCGCGGGAGTGGTGCTCGTCGACGGTGGGCTTTCTCTTCCCGTTCCCACCCACCTCGACCCGGAGGCTGTGCTCGAGGCGATTCTCGGTCCCGCCTTGGCCCGGCTCCGGATGGAGTTCGCCTCTCCGCAGGACTACCGCGATTTCTGGCGCCGCCATCCCGCGTTCGGCAGCCGGTGGAACGCCGACGTGGAGCGCTGGGTGGACTACGACGTGACCGGGCCGCCTGGTGCATTGCGGGTGAGAATGGCGGAGAAGGCCGTGCGAACAGACGGGCGGGACATCCTCGACAGTGCGGCTGCCTGGGCAGCACTGACCGCAGCCCCAGGGCCGGTGAGCCTTCTCCGGGCTCCCCGGGGTCTCGCTGATGAGAACCGCCCGCTGATCCCCGAGGCGGTGGTGGGCCGAGCCAGGCAGACCGTGCCGGGCCTGGCGCACCTGCTCGTGGAGGACACCAACCACTACCTGATCGTTCTCGGGGACCGGGAGGCCGGCACAGTGGTTACCGAGATCGCCCGGGTGGTGGCATCGCCGGGAGCCGGTTGACCGGCGTTCCCGAGTCCACCGCGCCGTACCCTTCGAGGGCATGAGCCTGGGCCGGCTGCTGGGGGAGCTGCGGATTCTCGGTGCGTCCGGCGTGCCGGTCACGGCGTACCAGTGGGGCCCGCACGCCGAGCAGTGGGGAGACCTGCGGCTGCCGCCGGACCTCGCACGGCCACCGGTGGCGGTGCCGTTCCACGGTGGGTTCTGGCGGTCGTTCTTCGGCCGCTCCATCATGGATGCGCTCGCTGCTGACCTGGCCGTACGCGGATGGGCGAGCTGGAATGTGCAGTACCGCCGTGCCGGTTGCGGCGGCGGGGTGCCGCAGACCTGGGATGACGCCGTCTCCGCGGTCCGGTTCCTGGAGGGCGTCGAGGGCCTCGACCTGTCCCGCGTCGTCACCATCGGTCACTCCGGGGGGCGCACCTCGCGCTGTGGTGCGCGTCGAGCGCTCCGGTGGCCGCTGCGGTCTCGCTGGCCGGACTGTGCGACCTGACCGCGGCGACGGCCGACCATCTCGATAACGGCGCCGTCACCCAGTTCGTCGGGGGCCACCCAGCCAACGCCCGGCCGGCTACGCGGCGACGGATCTCGCTGGCCGGCTACCCACCGGAGTGCCCCAGCTGATCGTGCACGGAACCGCCGACGACAAGGTGCCGATCGAGTACGCAGGGCCTACGCTCGCTCCGCGGGTGCTGCAAACCTTGAACCCCCTGACCCGACATGGAGACATATCGGGTTGTGGAGGGGGCGGGGCTCGGGT
>DASYAZ010000069.1:0-20460 GCA_036501085.1 Pseudonocardiaceae bacterium
GTGCTGGTCACCCTGCTCACCGCGCTCGGCGTCGAGCAGATCATCGCGTTCGAGAAACGGTGCGTGAACTACCGATTCACCGCCCAGGGTCGTGACCTGCTCGCCACCGTGGTCACGGTCCCAGAGCTGGCCGGGCGCACATTCATCGAGCTGGAGACCGTCGCCGATCCAGACGACGTAGACGCCGCTCTGGATGTCGTGCGGTCCATTCTGCGCGAGTTAGGCATCGAGGACAGCGACCTCACCACCCTGGCGTACACCGATGCGGTCGCGGCCCAAAGAAGCGGGACCCAATAATCCGATTTGGGGGTCCCCAACGCCAGGTCGTTTGCGACGCCCACCTACATCCGCTAGGGCACTCTCGGCCGCGCTCAAGAAATCTCGGAACAGCAGGTTGCGTCGGACGGCCGCACTGCTCGCCTCGCGGACATGAACGTTGCTGGCTCGCTCGCCAACCGGCGGAGCGAATACCAACTTTGGCCACCGCTTCCCGGCGGCTGGCTCGACACGGTTCCACGGCTCAGGACGTACCCGGAACCGATCGCGCTGAAGACGGGGACGACTACCTCTTCAACCAGCAGGTCGACCTGGACCTGGACGTCGATACAGTCCTTCGCGATGAGACCGGGGACAGACGTGGAGCCGATGTGGTCCACGCTGTGCGCCAGACGACCGAGCGCGGCTTTGAGTCTGGCGGCGAGGACCTGGAACTGCCGAGGCCACTCCGGGTCGTAGTTCACGACCGTCAGATCAGACGCCAACTCGTCGGGGAGCGGCATGATCCAACGCTACAAAGCCACCACGGGGACTTGAGCGATCGAATCAGCGCTCCGGCAGCATACCGGTGACCAGGAAGCTCACTTGGCGGGCGATCGCAACCGCGTGGTCGGCGAACCGCTCGTAGTAGCGGCCGATCAGCGCGGCGTCCACCGCAGGTTCCACGCCGTGCGACCAGTCCTCGGAGAACAGGATCTGGAAGCTGCGCCGGCGCAACGCGTCGACTTCGTCGTCGACGTCGACCAGCCGGTCGGCGGTGAGCGGGTCCTGGCTCTCGATCGCTTTCGCGGCGTCCTCGGCCAGCGTGGTGGCCAGGATGCTCATCCGGGCGAAGATCGGGCGGATGTCGTCCGGCAGCGGCACCGCCGGGTGCTTCATGTGGGCGATCTCGGCGATGTGCTGGGCGAGGCTGCGCATCCGCTCCACGTTGCCCACTATGTGCATGGCCGCGACCACCATGCGCAGGTCGGTGGCCACCGGGGCCTGCAGCACGAGCAGGCTGACGCAGTGCTGATCCAGGTCGTCGCACAGCGCTCTCGTCCTGGCCCCGTCCGCGATCACCAGCTCCGCGAGGGCGAGGTCACCCTGGTTCAACGCGGTCGAGGCATTGATCATCATCTGCTCAGCCAGCCGGATTGCGCTGGCCAGGTCGTTGCTCAGGGCGTCCAGCTCCGCCCGGAATGTCTCGCGCATTGCCCGAGAGTACGGGCGGAGGGTAATCCCGTCTTGAGCGGTCAGGTGAACCTGAGGTGAACCCGGGCTGGGTCCTACCCGCCGGAATGGGGTAGCTCAGCACCCGCTGGGATGGCGAGATCCATCGGGTCCGCCAGCCAGCCCTGCGGTAGCACCACCCGGCCGGGCGAACCCTGGCGGCCCCGGGGGCCGTCGCCATCGGCCGGGAACGGAGCGTCCGGGTCGAGTTGGGCCAGCGCCCGGTCCAGCTCGGTGAAGCTGGACACCATCCCCAGCGCGCGCCGAACCTCGCCGCCGCTCGGAAAGCCGTGCAGGTACCAGGACATGTGCTTGCGCAGGTCACGCAAACCCTTGTCGGTGCCGAGATGCTCGGCCAGCAGTTCGGCGTGCCGGCGCAACACGGTCGCCACCTGCCCCAGCCTGGGCGGCACCGGGGCCGGCGTGTTCTGGAAGGCGGCCTGCAACTCGGCGAACAGCCATGGCCGTCCCAGGCAGCCCCGGCCGACCACGACCCCGTCGCAGCCGGTGTGCTCGACCATCCGGATCGCGTCGGCGGCGGCGAAGATGTCCCCGTTGCCCAGCACCGGGATCGAGGTGAGGGCCCGCTTGAGCGCGGCGATGGCGTCCCAGTCCGCCCGGCCCGAGTACCGCTGCGCGGCGGTGCGCGCGTGCAGCGCCACCGCGGCGACCCCCGAGTCCTGAGCGATCCGCCCGGCGTCGAGGAACGTGGGGTGCTCGTCGTCGATGCCGATCCGGAACTTCACCGTCACGGGCAGCGGCCCAGCTGCTTCGACGGCGGAGCGCACGATCTCACCGAACAGCGCGCGCTTGTAGGGCAGCGCGGCACCCCCTCCGCGGCGGGTGACCTTCGGGACCGGGCAGCCGAAGTTGAGGTCGATGTGATCGGCGAGTTCCTCGCCGCGCACCATCTCCACGGCTTTGCGGACGGTCGCCGGGTCGACCCCGTAGAGCTGGACCGAGCGGGGGTGCTCCGCCGCATCGAAGCTGATCATCTTCCACGTGCCGGGATGCCGTTCCACCAGAGCCCGGCTGGTGATCATCTCGCAGACGTAGAGGCCCGCGCCGTGTTCGCGGCACAACCGGCGGAACGCGACGTTGGTGATCCCAGCCATGGGTGCGAGCACCACCGGCGGGTCGACCTCGTACGGGCCGATCCGCAGCGGCGTTCGCACAGCGGGCATGTGCCCATCATCGCGCACCGCTGATCGTGCGCTGCCGCGAACTCGACAGCCATCAACCTTCCGATGGCCTGGCACGTGCCTGGAGTCGAGTTCGCGGCACGGGGATCGATCTCGGCGCCGGGGTGGCGGGGTACTGCAGGGGTTTCCGATCACTCCGGGGGCCGTGGTTGAGTGGGATGACGATGACGACCGTGCAGCGCGTGGCTCCGTGACGCTGGCAGCTCTGGTCGGCCGGGTGCTGCGCGCGGCCGCCTCCGACATCACGCCCCTGCGCGAGTCCGTCCCCTTCCGCCGGTTGTTCGCCGGGCAGACGGTCTCGCAGATCGGGACGCAGGTGACCCGGATCGCGGTGCCGCTGCAGGTGTACGCGATCACCCGCTCATCGCTGGACGTCGGATTGATCGGCCTCGCCGGTTTCGTGCCGCTGGTGGTCTTCGGGCTCTATGGTGGCGCGATCGCCGACGCGGTCGATCGGCGCAAGCTCGTCCTGCTGACCTCCACCGGGACGGTGCTGGTCAGCGTGGTGCTGCTGGTGCAGGCCGCGCTGGGGATCAACCGGGTCAGCGTGCTGTTCGCCTGCGTCGCCGTGCAGGCGGCGTTCGCGGCCGTCGACTCGCCGGCCCGGCGGGCGATCATCCCGCAGGTGGTACGGGCCGAGAAGCTGCCCGCGGCCAACACGCTGGCCTACGGCAGCATGCAGCTCACGGTCATCGCCGGACCGCTGCTGGCCGGGATAGCGGTGGGTACCGGTGGCTTCGGGTGGGCCTATGCCATCGACGTCGCCTCGTTCGCCGGCGCCTTCTACGCCGCGGTGCGGTTGCCACCGCTGCCGCCCGGGGAGGGGGCCCAGCGGGCCGGGCTGGCGTCGGTGATCGAGGGCTTGCGTTTCCTGGGCCGCCGCCCGGTGCTGCTGATGACCTTCCTCGCCGACCTGAACGCGATGATCTTCGGGATGCCTGCGGCGTTGTTCCCCGCCCTGGCCCAGGGCCAGTACGGCGGTGGCGCCCGGACCGCAGGGCTGCTCTACGCCGCCCCGGCGGTAGGAGCGGTGGTGGTTGACCGTGCTCGGTGGGGCCATCGCCCGGGTGCGCCGCCACGGGCTCGGCGTGGTGCTGTCCATCGCGGTATGGGGTGCGGCGATCACGCTGTTCGGGCTGACTTCCACGCTGTGGCTGGGGTTGGTGCTGCTCGGCCTCGCCGGCGCCGCCGACACCGTGAGCGCGGTGTACCGATCGACGATCCTGCAGGTCGCGACACCCGACGGGATGCAGGGGCGGCTGCAGGGGGTGTTCATCGTCGTGGTCGCCGGAGGTCCCCGCCTCGGCGATTTCGAAGCCGGCGCGGTGGCCGCGGCGTTCACTCCCCGGATCTCGGTGGTCTCCGGCGGGCTGGCCTGCCTGGCCGGCATCGGGCTGCTCGCGCTCGCCGTGCCCGCCTTCCTGCGTTACGACGCCCGCAACGCCCCCTGCGCTAACCCCCGACATGGAGACATAACGGGGTGATTCAGCCGCCGGAAACCCCGTTATGGCTCCATGTCGGGATATCGGGGTGCCCGGAGAGGTCGGGGGCGTCGAGCATGGACGGCAGGTCGGCCGGCGAGATCACGCCCGCATTGACCCAGCGGGCCGCCTCACCAGGTGAGTACCCGGCCTGGACCCAGCGGGAGGCCAACGTCATGGGATGGTCGCAATCGGGTTCGAGCGCGCCGGCGAGGATGAGCGCCAGGCGCATCACCTCGGGATCCCGGGTGACGTAGCCGATCAGCCTGCGGCTGCGAGAGCGCGGCGCGGGATCGCTGGGACCGGCGGGGAAGAGCAGCAGGTCCTGGGCGCGGAGCAGGTCGGTGGATTCCGGTGCCGGCTGCTGGGTCGGTACTCCGGATCCGATCCACTCCGTCGGGCGTCCGAAAACTGCCCGGTTCGCCCGGTCCACCGGTCGTAGTTCCAGCGTCCAGGTCATCCCCACTGAGCAGCACCAGAAGGCGGTGAATACCGAGCTCTCGGGGAGGTTCCCGGTGTTGCCCGGGGGCAACAGCCTCCGTGGGATAGGAGGGCCAGCGGGGTGTGTTGGGGGTAGAGACCGAACCACAGGGCTAGCGAACACTCCCGGGGCCGGGGCGCGCGACCGCAGCAGGGGTGAAATCGATCGGCTTGTCGGATGGTGGCGGCGGCCGGTACGGGCTACGCCAGCTGCTCCAGCCCCACCGGGTAGGTGTGGTTCAACGGATCAGTACCCGGTCCCGGTGGCCGCTCGAACACCGACGCTGATCCCGCTACGGCATGCGCTGTGGCATCCACGGGAAAGGGCTGACCTGGATTGACCGGGTGTGGCTCAGCGCCAGTAGCAGGTACCTCGGCGTTGAGTCGCTCGCCACGCAGTTGGTCGTAAATCGGAGTCAGGCTCACGAGGAGAAACCATAGAGGTTAAGCCGCCGCCGCGCCCTGCGATGGCGCGTATTAGGCCGGATCGTGTTGCAGTGGTGGTGATTACCAGATTCTGACGCGCTGGTCGGCCGGACGGTACAGCTTGTCACCTGATTTCACCCCGAAGGCGGCGTAGTACTCAGGCATGTTGCTTACCACACCATTGGCTCGGAATTGATTCGGGCTGTGCGGATCGCTGAGCAACTGCACGCGTAGATCCTGGTCCCGGGTCTTGCCCCGCCACACCTGCGCCCATCCCAGGAAGAACCGCTGCATCCCGGTGAACCCGTCCAGTACCGGTGCGGGTCGACCACCGAGGGAGAGCTGGTAAGCGCGCCGCGCCACGGTGAGACCGGAGAGGTCGGCGATGTTCTCTCCCAGGGTCAGCTCACCGTTGATGTGCTCGCCGGGCAGCGGCTCGTAGGCAGAGTACTGCGAGGCCAGAGCTTTGGTCCGGTCCGTGAAACGTTGCACGTCCTGCGGGGTCCACCAGTCCCGGAGGTTGCCGTCGCCGTCGAACTTGCGGCCCTGGTCGTCGAACGCGTGGCTGATCTCGTGACCGATCACCGCGCCGATCCCGCCGTAGTTGACCGCGTCGTCGTCTCTCGGGTCGAAGAACGGTGGCTGCAGGATCGCGGCCGGGAAGGTGATGTCATTGCGCGTCGGCTGGTAGTAGGCGTTGACCGTCTGCGGCGTGGTGAACCATTCCTGCCGGTCCACCGGCTTGCCGAGCCGGTCGAGGTTTCGCTGGTACTCCAGCTGGGATGAGCGCAGCACATTGCCCACCAGATCATCCCGGGAGACCTTCAGCTTCGAGTAGTCCTTCCAGGTGGCCGGGTAGCCGATTTTCACGGCGAGCTTGCTCAGTTTGTTCTTGGCTTCAGCTTTGGTGGTCTGGCTCATCCAGTCCAAACCGTCGATGGATACCCGGTAGGCCTCGATCAGCCTGCCGACCAGCGCGTCGATCCGCTTCTTGGCATCGGATGGGAAGTACTGCTTGACGTACCGCTGGCCGAGCAGATCGCCCATTGCGTTGTTGACGGCGGCGACGCCGCGCTTCCAGCGGGTGCGCATCTGCTGTTGCCCGCTCAGGTCACGGTTGATGAAGTCGAAGCGCGCCGTGACGAAATCATTGCTCAGGTCGGGGGCGAGTTCGTTGATGAGCCTGAATTTCAGATAGGACTTCCAGTCGGCGAGGGGGATTGCGGCCAGCGCGCCGGCCAGGCCGGTGAAATAGCTGGGCTCGCCGATGATGAACTCGGTGCTGTGCACACCCGCAGCGTCCAGGTAGGTCTTCCAGTCCAGCCCGGGAGTGGGCACGGTGGCAGGAGAAGACTCGGCGACGGTGAACTTGTTGTACGTCGCGATGGCGTCCCGGTCCTGGGCAGCGCTCCACTGGATCTGGGCGATGCGGTTCTCGACGTCGAGTACCTGGCCGGCCGCGGCGTCCGCCCCGGCGACCCCGGCCAGGCCCAGAACGCGCGCGGCGTAACCGCGGAACTGGTCGCGGAGCGTCACGAACTGCGGATCGGTCTTCAGGTAGTAATCCCGGTTGGGCATGGTGAGGCCGTCCTGGAAGACCTGCGGGATGTAGGCCCGCGCGTTCCTGGCGTCCTGGCCGATGGATATCCCGATGGGGCTGGAGACGCCGTCCCTGGCGGTCTCCGCGAAGTACCGCACGAGGTCTGCGGGGTTGGCGAGGGCGTCGATGCGAGCCAGCGACGCCCGCAACGGGGCACTGCCGAGCGCGTCGACCCGCGCGGTGTCCATGAAGCTGGCGTAGAAGTCGCCGAGCTGCTGGTCCGGCGAGCCGGCTGCGCCGTGCCGGGCCGCACTGGCCTCGACGATCGCCCGCAGGTGCTGGTCGGATTCGTCGGCCAGATTGCTGAACGCGCTGGCCGTGGTCTTGTCAGGGGGGATCTCGGTGGTGTGCAGCCAATGACCGTTGGCGAACCCGAACAGGTCGTCCTGTACGCGCAGCTGGCGGTCGTATCCCGCCAGCAGCAGTCCAGATCCCAGCGCCTGCGCGGGCGTGCCGCTGCAGGCCGTGACCACTCCCACCAGCGCCACCGCGAGCAGGCCACGCCACAACCGAGTCCGATTCACCCATCCCCCAGTAGCCACTGTCCTCGCGTTTGAGCACCCGACCCTAAAACCACCCGCGTGAGACCCGCATGACGTGGTCTCTCCCGCATTCAGCGGGCTCAGCGTGCCATAAGCGGCTGGTTCACCCCCTTGAGCCCGCTGAATGCGTCCGGGCGGAGGGCAGGAGGCGGGCCGCGTGGGTGAGCAGAACGTGGAGTTCGGTGACGCGCAGGGTGCGCAGCGCCAGCAGGAGGGCGCCACCGCCGAGCACGGTGGCGGAGGTGAGCTCGACGGCGGCGCGCACCGGGGGCAGGGTGTGCGGCAGGGCCAGGCGGCTCAGGGTGAGCGCGACCAGCCCGGCGACGGTGGCGACGCCCGCGGACACCGCGATGCGTGCCACGGTGCCGGCTACCAGCCTGGTCCGCAGGTTGCCCAGGCGGTGCCACAGCCAGACCTGACCGGCGGCGGCGCCGATGACGAAGGAAGCCGAGTTGGCCGCCGCGAGCCCGATCACGACCTGGCGGGGACCCAGCAGGGCCGGAGTGGCCAGCGACAGGCCGACCTTCCCGGCCACCATCAGGGCCATGATCACGGTGGGGGTGCGGGCGTCGCCCAGCGCGTAGAACACCCGCAGCTGCAGCAGCACGACCGCGTAGGGCAACAGGCCGAAAGCCGATGCGGCCAGGGTGTGGCCGAGCCGCTCCGCCTGGGAGAGGTCGGAGTGGCCGTAGGAGAACAGCACGGTGGCGATCTGCGTGCCGGCCACGGTGAGCAGCGCGGAGATCGGGAGCAGCAGCAGCGCCGACATCCGGGTGCCCAGCGACAGGTCGGCGACCACGTCGCTGATCCTGCCGTCAGCGCTGGCCCGGCTGATCCGGGGCGTCAGGGCAGTCAGCACCGAGTTGCCCAGCACGCCGTAGGGCACGATCAGCAGGATCCAGGCGTAGGCGTAGGTGGACACCCCACCCCCGGCGGTGGCCCCGGCGATCCGGTAGGTGATGACCAGGCCGATCTGCCCGGCCAGCACGTAGAGGGCCACCCAGCCGGCCAGCCCGCCGAAGGAGGACAGCCGGGGATCCCAGCCCCACCGCCAGCGCCAGCGGAAACCCGACCGGCGCAACGCCGGGAGCAGCACCACGGCCTGCACGACGATCCCCAGCGTGGTGCCCACGCCGAGCACCCACAGCTTGGCTTCGCCCATCAGGCTGTGCTGCAGGCTGATCCGCCCAGGAGTGGCCACATAGGCGCCGATCACGGCGATGACCATCAGGTTGTTGGCCACCGGTGCCCAAGCCGGCGGCCCGAACACCCCACGGCTGTTGAGCACCGCGCCGACCAGCGCGGCCAGCCCGTAGAACAAGATCTCCGGCAGCAGCAGGTAGGCGAACGCGGTGGCCAGCGGGGGGCTGGCATGGGGCCCACTGGTGACCGAGAGCCGGGTCAGCAGCGGTGCCGCGGCCACCGCGCCGAGGGTGCCGACCAGCAGCGCGACCGTGCCCATCGTGAGCAGCCGCTGGGCATAGGCGTGGCCACCGTCGGGATCGGTGCGCTGGGCGCGGACCAGTACCGGGATCGCCACGCTGGAGAGCACCCCGCCCAGCAGCAGCTCGTAGACCATGTTCGGCAACTCGTTGGCGATGTTGTAGGAGTCGTTGAGCACCCCGAAGCCCAGCGCCGCCGCCAGCGCCAGCTTTGCCACCAGCCCGGTGACCCGGCTGACCACTGTGGCCAGCGCCATCGATCCCGACGCCCGGGCCAGCCCCTCGCCATCCATCGCCGCTCAGCACACCACCCCCGCGCCCCCGCACCCAACGTGGGGTCCCCGAACCTCCGCCGCACGCCGCTGCCGCACGACCCCCGCAACCATCTCGGCGCCGAGTTTCACTCCACGGCTGCCCGGCGCGCGGTGAGCAGCCGTGAAGTGAAACTCGGCGCGCTGAGGGTGCCCGGGTGTGACTGGGTGCCAGGGGTGGCTGTGAAGGGGGCGCTCAGGCCCAGATGCGTTGGGCGGTGGCGACGATCGTCCGGAGCTTGGCCTCCTGATCGGCGGGGGAGAGCGCGTTGCCGAGGATGGAGGTGGCGAAACCACACTGCGGGGACAGCGCGATGCGCTCCAGCGGCAGGTGGCGGGCGGCCTCGTGGATCCGTGCCGCGAGCTCGTCGACGGTCTCGCGGCGCCCGGTCTTCGTCGTGACGAGCCCCAGGACGGCGATCGTGCCCTCCGGCACCGCGGCCAGCGGCTCGAATCCACCGGATCGCTCGTCGTCATACTCCAGCAGCAGCCGCTGCGCGCGCACCCGGCCGAACAGCTCGCCCGCGAGCCAGTCGTAACCGCCCCTGACCAGCCAGCGGCTCTGCTGGTTGCCGCGGCACAGGTGAAAGCCGAACGTGACGCCGGGATGCGTCCCGATGACGATGTTGTCCAGCTCGACGCCGAGGTCGAGCCGGCGCTGTACCGGCCAACCCCGGCCGGCGTAAAAATCACCGTAGACGGGATCGAGCAGCAGCGGGTAGTGCGGCGCGTCCAGCTGGATGTACTCGCAACCGAGCCGCACGAGCTCGTCGACCTCCTCTCGCAGGATCTCGGCGACCTCGGCCAGGAAGCTCTCCAGGCTGGGGTAGGCGGCGCGGGAACGCACCGGGTCGTAGAAGTTGGCGAACAGGCTTGGGCTGGGAAGGGTGACCTTGACGATCTCCCCGGTCGTTGCGCGGGCGTAGGTGAACTCCTCGGCGGAGAGGAAGCGCCGGCGCCGGAGCCGGTCGAGGACGGCGATGGGTGGGCGCTCGACGAGTTTGTCCCCCACCTCGTCGCCATGCCAGTCGCCCCACAGGAATGCGTCGAGATCCCACTCGCTGAAGCCCTCGACCGCCTCGGTGAACTGGCTCTGGAACGACAGGCGGCGCATCTCGCCGTCGGTGACCGCGCTGAGGCCGGCGGCCTCCTGCAAGTTGATCGCCGCCGTGACTGCCGCGTCCTCGATCCGCTTGAACTCCGGCGGGCCGATCTCGCCGCGTTCCACTCGGCCCCGCGCTTCGAGGAGCTCGGGCGGCCGCAGCAGGCTGCCGACGACGTCCGCGCGCGCCGTGATCATGGTGCAAGCCTTCGCGCTCCCGCCGCAGCGAGCAACCATCACCGCGGCGGCGGAGGCCCAAGGTCAGGCGGCGCGGCCGGCTCCTGAGTTCGGCGCAGCGCAACCCGGGTCGGGCGTACCCGGTGGGCCGCTGGCACCGCAACCCCCTTCGGGGATGCTGAGGATCGCGTCGATCAGCCGCTGGGTACGGGTGTGGGGTTGCAGCCACGACGGCAGATCCATCAGGCCCATGACCTCGCCCGCGAGTACCTCGCCGATCGCATTCGGCCACAGCCGCTTGGCCTTCGCGGCGGCGGTAGCGGCCCTCCGGTTTGTGGCGTACTCGTCGGCCTCTTGCGCGATCGCAATCTGCATATCAGGCATCGGAGGCCTCCTTGGTCTGCGGGCCCGTGCTCTGCCTTCAGATCGCTCAACGAGCGTTCCAAATACGGGTCGCGAACAAATTCGAGTTTACGTTTCAGCGGACTCCGGCCATCAGCCGCTTGATCATCGGGCTGAATCCGACCACGATCAGCCCCACGACGATCGCCGCGGCCCCCAAGCTGGCGAAATAGGGTGCCTCGTGCTGCGGGCTGTAGTAGCCGGAGAGCGATCCGGACAGCGCGGTGCCCAGCGCGACGGACAGGAAGTACAGCGCCACCGTCTGGCTGCGAAACACTTTCGGTGAGATCTTGGTGGCCAACGAGAGCCCGACCGGGGAGATCGACAGCTCGCCGAGGGCGAAGACCAGCAGGATGGCAGCGACGGCGAGCAGCGGGGTGGTCCGGTCGGTACCACCGGCCCACGGCAGGAACAGCAGGAAAGCCAGGCCGATGGTGACGGTGCCGAGCGCGAACTTGATCGGGGTCGACGGTTGCCGGGGCCCGAGCTTGATCCAGATCAGGGCGAACACCGGTGCCAGCAGGATGATGAACACCGGGTTGAACGAGGTCACCCACTCCGTGGGCATCTCCCAACCGAACAGGTTGCGGTCCACCCGGGCGTCGGCGTAGATCTCCACCACGGTGAACTGCTGCTGGTAGAGCGACCAGAACACCGCGTTGGCGCAGAACAGCGGGATGAACGACCACACCCGGCTGCGCTCCACCGCAGTGATCTGCCGGCTGGTCAGGATCACCACGAAGTACGTTGCTGCGGCCACCCCACACACGATCACTACCACGTCGGACAGGTTCCCGGCCGTGATCACTCCGGCCAGCACCAGCAAGATCACCGCCACCACCGCCAGGCCGGCCAGCCCGGCGAGCGGGACCCACCGGGAGCGGGGCAGCGGGTTGGGGACGGTACCGGCCTCGTTGCCCAGGTTGCGCCGCCCGAGCGTGTATTGGATCAGGCCGGCGGCCATCCCGATGGCGGCCACCCCGAATGCGTAGTGGAAGCCGAGCGTGCTGCGGGTGAGGCCGGTGAGCAGCGGGCCTACCAGGGCACCGGTGTTGATTCCCATGTAGAACAGCGAGAAACCGGCGTCCCGGCGCTCGTCGTCGGCCTCGTACAGGGTTCCGACGACGGCGGTGGCGTTGCCCTTGACCCCGCCGCTGCCCAGCGCGACGCAGGCCAGGCCCACCCCGACGCCGAGAAAGCCGGGCAGCACCGCCAGCGCGATGTGCCCGATCATCACCAGGAACGCGCTGTAGAACAGGGTCCGCTCGGCGCCGCACACCCGGTCGGCGACCCAGCACCCGGCGATGGTCGAGACGTAGACCAGCCCGCCGTAGGCGCCCACCAGGCTGGTGGCCGTCGCCTTGGGCAGCCCGAGCCCCGGGTTGGGGCCCGTCACCTCGTAGAAGAGGTACAGCGTCAGGGAGGCGAGCATCCCGTAATAGGAGAAGCGCTCCCACATCTCGACGCCGAACAGGTTGGCCAGCCCGCGGGGATGCCCGAAGAACGCCCGATCCGTGCGCGGGTCGGTCATGGTGCCGCTCATCTGCATCACTGTGCCTTCCAGCCGGAGGGCGACCTGCCGCGGGCCCGCGCCCGCACCGCCGGAGCAGGAGCGTTATGCCTAGGCGTAGGACTCGAGCGCGTCAGCGGCTAGCGCGGCGGCGTCGGTGGCGCGCATCCGGCGGCTCGCCTCGGCCAGCCGGGCCCGGATCCGCTCATCGGTGGCGAGTTCGTTCATGGCGGTGTGGATCGCCTCGGCGCTCACCTGGTCGGGTGTCCCCGCCTGACCAGGTGAGCGCCGAGGCCCAGGGTCGGGTTGAGATGCCCGTGCCCAGGTGTGACCAGGAAGGTGATGTGCGCGGGATCTCACGCTAAGGGTTGCGTCCCCGTCAATGTTCGGCGCCGGGTTGCGTGCGGATGGCGTTAATGCGCAGGCGCACGTAGTCGATGACCGGCTCGGGCAGGCGCCGGGCCACCTCGCGGACGAACTGGTGGTGCCGCTCCGGGGGGAGCTCGCGCAGCTGGGCGCCGAGCATCACGGTGGCCAGGTAGGCCTCGAGCTGCTCCCCGGGCTTCAGGACGGCGGTATCAGTCACCAGCTCCACCTCGATACCGGTGAATCCGGCTCGCTGCAGGCGGTGGGTGGTCTCCTCGACTCCGGCGAAGTTCCACAGCCGGCCACCGTCGTCGCCGCCGGCGGCTCGCACCGCCGCGCGGAATCCCTCGACGCTACCCGCCCCGCCGGCCTCGGCGACGAATCGACCGCCGGGCCACAGTGCGGCCGCCACCGCCTGGAACACCACGTCGTGATCGGGCAGCCAATGCAGCGTCGCCACGCTCAGCGCGGCATCCGCCGGCTCGTCGAGAGCCCAGGGGTGGCGCAGATCGGCCTGCACCACGGTGACCCGGTCCAACCGGTCGGCCAGCCTCCGGCGCAGTCCGGCCAGCATCTGTGCCGACCCGTCGACCGCGATCACCCGCCCGTGCGGGAGCCGCTCGAGCAGGCGCTCCGCGTCGCGGCCGGTGCCGCAGCCGAGCTCGACGACGGTCTCGTCGCCGGCCAGCGGCAGCCGGTGGATGGCCCCGGCGCCCCACCGGTTGTGCGGCAGCGGCAGCGCGTCGTAGCACCGGGCGTCCCACTCCAGCAATCGCATCACACCGCCACCGTAACCTCCGTTCCCGAAATCCAAGACAGAAATCCCACATATCGAGAATCTGGTCACCCCTGCGCATTCGGCGGGCTCAGTGGGGTAACCCACCCTTGGTACGGCATGCTGAGCCCGCTGAATGCGCAGGAGGGCGGGCCGCCCTGAGCGGCGCCTCGAACCCCTGCCGGTTGTAGCGGCAGGGGTTCGAGGGTGTGGTGCGGGCCGCTCACTCAGCGGACTCCGGCTTTCCTGGAACAGGTTGGCCAGGCGTTCCAGCCTTGCGTGCGGAGCACTTTCTCTGCGACAGCGATCTGCTCGGAGCGGCTCGCCTGGTGAGCGTTGCCCGCGTAGGCTCCTCCGCCGAATGAACGCCAGGTGCTCCGGCTGAATTGCAGACCGCCGTAATACCCATTCCCGGTGTTAGCTTTCCAGTTACCGCCGCTTTCGCACTCGGCTACGTTATCCCACGGGCTCCGGTGCACCGGGGCTGCTTGGGCCGGTGCCGTGAGTGCCAGTGGAGCAGCCACGATGGCTGCGACGATACCAAGGCGTGCGAGTACGCGGGAGTTTCTGGCCATGTTCGATCTCCGTGAGCGCGCGCACGGCTGACGGCATGGAAATCACATGGGATTACTACGGGCTCCCATGTTAATTGCCGGTGCAAGACCCGAATTCTGCACCGAGCTTATCCAGCCTGCGCCCCTGTCCCGATCCAGGGTGAGGTTGCGTTATCCGGTCCCGAGGGACAGGGCTCTGCGCACCGGGCCGGATTCCTGCGCGAGGTGGCTCCGTAGCGCGGGACGACCATGACCGTACGGATCACCGTCGGTAATGCAAGAGGGTGTCGCTCGGGACAGTCCGGCAGGTGCACGGTACCTCCGTCGTCACTTAAAGCTACAATCGAGAGCGTTTTTCCTGGTGAAACGCAATTGTCAAGCGCGCTTGACGGCCGTGATTTGCCCGATTTCAGCGCCATCTGTCTCGCGCGCGGATCACTCGTTCGGGCGCGCCCTATGGAGTGCTTTCTTTACTATTCAGCCGGCCCCGAGCTGCGGCTGTGGAGCCGGATACACACTTTGGTGGGCGTGGCGGTTTGCGGTCATTACGGGCGAATCAACCCGCGTGCCGGGCCTGGCATCTCATGATCATCTACATGATTTCGGGTATTGCAGAGGATGGGCTACTCTGACGTTGGCCAGCGTGCTGCCCAACTGGCGGGGTGAACTGTCGTGGTGAAAGTGATTAACCGCACAGGTGCCAAAGGATGGGCCGGCGTGCTCACGACCTGAGGGGTGACACTATGCGGCGGTGGTGCGGCCGTAGAGCACGAGAGTCCAGGTAAGGCAGCCGAACGCGGCCGTGGCGGCAACGGCACGCACGACGTTCCACCGCACCCACACTTGCTCGAAGCCCCCGCGTACCGCGGCGAGATCGGCGATCTGGTTCGGTGATCCGGCGGCGGCGAGGGCATCGTTGAGCGGGATGTTGATCCCGATCGTGATGACCAGCGCTACCAGGTACAGCGCGAGCGCGGCTGCGATCCAGGGCAGCACGGAGCGCCGGTCCGCGGTGAGGTGTAGCGCCGCCGCGAGCAGGGTCAACAACGGCGCGCCGGCGAGGCTGATGGCCAGCCAGATGTTGAGGATCGCCACATTGATCTGCTGCATCGCTTCGACGAAGGTGCGGTCGCCGGTCCGGCCGAGCCCCGGCATGACGGACATGGCGAAGGTGAAGAACAAACCCGCGACCAATCCCATCGTCAGGGTGGCCGCCACCAGGCTGGCGCCGCGGAGAATCGTCATGGGCGCCAGTCAAGCGCACTGCCGTGAGACGGACCATCGCCGACGAGCTCAGTCGCATGTCTGCGCGTCTAGGCTGCGCTGTGTGGATGAGCTCGCCGGCCTGCTCGACGGGCCACGGGCCCGCGGCGCGTTCCTGCTCCGGGCGTTGCTGGACCCGCCGTGGTCGCTGCGGGTGCAGGATCAGGCACCGCTGACCCTGGTGGCCATGATGCGAGGCCACGCGTGGGTGGTTCCCGATTCGGCCGAGCACCCAGAGCCACCCCCAGAGCCACCCCCAGAGCCACCCCCAGAGCCACCCCGAGAACCGCAGCTCCTGCATCCCGGAGACGTCGCGATCATGTGTGGTCCCGATCCGTACACTGTCGCCGACGAACCGGCCACGCCACCGCAGGTGGTGATTCATCCTGGTCAGCGCTGCGCCACTCCTGGTGGGGAGGATCTCAGCCAGGCGATGGACCTGGGCGTCCGCACCTGGGGTAACAGCGCGCACGGCTCGACGATGATGATCGTCGGCACGTACCAGATGAGTGGGGAGATCAGCCGGCGGTTGCTCGCCGCATTGCCCGCGCTGGTGCTCGCGCCCGGGGCGGCCGCTATCACGCCTCTCATGACACTGCTCGGCGAGGAGATCGGCAAGGATCAGCCCGGCCAGGACGTCGTGCTCGACCGGTTGCTCGATCTGCTGCTCATCGCCGTGCTGCGTAGCTGGTTCTCCTGCCCGGAGGCCGGTGCCCCGGGCTGGTACCGGGCCTACGGTGACCCGATCGTGGGTCGTGCCCTGCGGATGCTCCATCACCATCCGGACCGTCCTTGGACGGTGGCCATGCTGGCCGCCGGCACCGGCGTGTCCCGCGCCGCGCTGGCCGCCGTTTCACCGACCTGGTGGGTGAACCACCGATGACCTACCTGACCGGCTGGCGGTTGGCGCTGGCTGCCGACCTGCTGCGGGACCCGGATGCGACCATCGGTGCGATCGCCCGGAAAGTCGGTTACGGCAGCCCGTTCGCCCTCAGCGCCGCCTTCAAGCGGGTCCGGGGCATCAGCCCCCGGCAGCATCGGCAGCATCGTTCTCGGATGCCCGCTCGCTGAGCGCGGCTGCCGGGATCAGCTGGTCGTCCAGGGTCAGCCGGACGTCCCCGGCGCCGTCGCTGATCGGGACCCAGATCACGCCGTACCACTCACCCCGCGAACCACGGACCCAGCGCTTGAGCATGCCGGGAACCCGTCCGGTGAGCGCCAGCCCCCCGGCGATGACCCGGTGGCGGTGTCCGGCCGGTAGCGGGAAGGCCAGGTCGAGGTCGATCCACACTGCCCGGGCCCGGACCACCTGGCCACCGGTGATGCCCTCGCCGCCGTGGGCGCCGATCCATCCGAGCGTCATGACGGCTCCCGGTCGACTCGAGTCACTCGAGCGCGGGGGAGCGCGCCTGTTTATCCAGTATGTCCCGCCGGTCCGGTGCGGGCCAGGTCCGCAGCGCCGATGAGTCCCGCCTGCGGGCCCAGCTCGGCGATCCGCAGCTCGGCCACCGGCCGGTGCCCACCGCCGGTCAGGTGCTCGCGGAAGGCGGCGGCGGCGGGAGCGCGCAGTAGCTCGTCGGCCGCGGACACACCGCCGCCGATGACGAACAGGCCGGGATCCAGGATCGCGGCCACCCCGGCCAGCCCCCGGCCCAGCCACATCCCGATCACATCGAAGCACTGCAAGGCCGCGCGGTCGCCGGCCTGGGCAGCCAGGGTGACCATCTCGCCGGTGATGCGCTCGGCCCGGCCACCCGCAAGCCGCATCAGCTCGCCTGCCTCTGGTCCGGCACAGCCTGCTTTGTCGGATGCCGCGCAGGCCAGCTCGCGGGCCTGCCGCACCAGCGCCCGGCCGCTGGCGTACTGCTCCCAGCATCCCCTCAGCCCGCACCCGCAGGGCCGCCCGTCCGGGACGACCGTGACGTGACCGAACTCTGCCGCCGCGCCGAACTGGCCGCGCAGCAGCTGCCCATTCACCACGATGCCGCCGCCGATGCCGGTTCCCAAGGTGAGGATCACCACGTGGTCCACACCGCGGCCGGCACCGAACCGGACCTCCGCCCAGGCGGCCGCGTTGGCGTCGTTCTCGACCACGACCGGCAGTCCCAGCCGCGCCTGCAGTGCTGCCTGGAGTGGCTCGTCGCGCCAGGCCAGGTTCGGGGCGAACATCACCCGCGAGCGCTGTGCATCGACGAATCCGGCGGCCCCGACACCGACCGCGCCGACGGGGTAGCTGCCGGCCAGCTCGCCCACTACGGCGGCGATCGTCTCCTCGATGCGGGCCACGTCGTCGGCAGGGGTGTCCCGGTGCGCGGTGGCGAGGATCACCCCATGCTCGTCGACCACCCCGGCTGCGACCTTCGTCCCACCGATGTCCACCCCGATGCTCAGCGCGCGAGCGTGTTCAGGAACCGCCGCACCTCCCCGATCGCACCGACGGCAGGCAGCGTATACCCAGCTCTTGGCCTGCGTTGGGCCATAATGGTTCTGGTGGGCGAAACATGAATGCAGACCTCGCTGCGGGCGTGCTGGTGGCCCTCGGGCTGGTCGTGCTCGTCCTGGCCGGCGCGATCGCGTCGGCGGTGGTGGCTCATCCGGAGCGGATCCGAGCCGGGCTGGCCTGGATTGCCGATCAGCCCGCGGTGGCCCGGGTACAGTCCCACTATCCCCGGCTATGGCGTTTCGTACGGCGGCGCTTCATGGTGGGGGAGGTCGTGGGTCTGGCACTGACCCTCGGGGTGGCCGCGGTGCTCACCCTGGGGATGGTGTTCGGGCAGTTGCTGGACAGCGTGCTCGAACGCGACGGGGTCACGGTGGCCGATGCTCCGGTGGTGGGGTTTCTCGCCGCCCACCGCGAGCCGTGGGTGATCACCGGCGCCCAGGTGATCACCGATATAGGCAGCCCGGTGGGGGCGGCCCTCATCGCCCTCGTGGTGGGCGGGGCGCTGGCCTGGTTCCGCCGCTCCTGGCAGCCGCTGCTGGTCATGGTGCTCGGTGCCGGCGGTATCGGTGTGATCAGCACGGCGATCAAGGACCTGGTGGCTCGCGGCCGCCCACCGCAGGCGGTTGCGGCACTCAGCGAGCACGGCTTCTCGTTCCCCTCCGGCCACACCACCGGTACCACCGTGGTGTGGCTGCTCTCGGCGTGGATGCTCACCTGCTGGGTGCTCAGCCGGCCGGCATTGCAGGTTGTGGTGTGGACCGGCGCGCTGCTGATGGTCGTAGCGGTCGGCGTCACCCGCATCTACCTGGGCGTGCACTTCCCGACCGATGTGCTGGCCGGCTGGGCGCTGGGCGCGGCCTGGGCGGTCACGGTCGCACTGGCGGTCACTGTGTGGAACCAGTCCGACCGGACGCTGCTCTCGCCGCTTCGTGGGTCTCGCTAGCCGGTACGGCCCGGCAGGTGCCCGATCCCGCTGAGTGCCCGGCTCCTACCCAACGAGGGTTCACCCCGGCGGCGCGCACGGTACCAGCGACGGCCCGAGTCCAACCCGCTCAACGCGATGCGCACGGCGGCGATCTGGGTGGCCTGATGCATCTGGTATCGCCACGGAGGTTGCGGCCCGTGCCGCCCCGCCATTGCGTAGGCGAAGGCCACCGCGTCCCGGTCGAGGTAGCGGTCGGCGCGTTCGAACCAGGCCATGCTGGAGCGGGCCGAGGCTTGGATCAAGCGCAGTGCCTCGCGGCCTCGCCGGTCGAACTCGCTCAGCGCGGCGCCCACCTCGCCGCGCTCGAAGAGGGTGTGCGCGAGCATGACGGCGTCGATCATCGCCAGCCTGGTGCCCGAGCCGAGAGTGAAATGAGTGGTGTGGGCGGCGTCACCGATAAGTACCAGGTTGTCGTGGTACCAGCTCTGGTTGGTCACCTCGGCGAAGTGCAACCATCGCGCGGGCTCCCCACGGGATTGGCTGATCAGCGAATGGCCTTCGAGATCGTGCTCGAAGATCTTCTCCAGGAGCCGCACCCCGTCCTCGTTAGTGAGCGAGTCGAAGCCGAGGGTCTCCCAGGTCTGCTGGGCACATTCCACGATGCAGGTGCTGATCCCGGCCGCCGAGGGGTAGGCGTGGAACCAGATCCACCCGGCTGAGGTCTGCTCGAAGGCGAAGGTGAAGCTGTCGAAGACCTTGTCGGTACCCAGCCAGATGTAGGGGTTGCCGCCGACGTCGACCCGCGCGCCGAACTCCGTGCTGTGGCGTTGCCGCAGCCGGCTGTTCGCACCGTCGCAGACCACCACGAGGTCAGCGCCGGCCAGGTCGGAGTCATTGACCTCCTGGTTGTACCGGAGCTCGACCCCGAGTTCGGTAGCGCGCCGGCCGAGGATCTCGAGCAGGCTCGCCCGGCCCACGCTGTACCCGTAACCGGAGAGGTAGGCCGTCTGCTCGGCCCGCAGGATCACCCGTTGTTCCTGCCACAGCACCGATTCCGCGCGCAGCGCCCGGCCACTTTCCGGGTCGTTGCGGAACAGGATGTCCAGCAGGTCGTCCCAGTACACGACACCCCAGCCGTAGGTGGCGCCGGGAGGATCCCGCTCGATGACGGTGATGTGGTGACCGGCGTCGCGCAGTTTCGCCGAGATGGCGAAGTACAGCCCCCCCGGTCCGCCGCCCACGCAGACGATTCGCATCTCGATGCTCCGTTCCTTCTTCCGGGAGGTAGGCGGTGGCCCCACCCGGTTCACCCGGCAGGGCGTCCGGGTGAGGCCACCGCCCGTGACTAGCGGGCGATCATTCAGCAGTCGCCCCAGCCACCCCAGCTACTCCGGTGGCCCCAGCCACCCCAGCCGCCGCCGTGGCCCCAGCCACCGCCGTGGCCCCAGCCACCCCAGCCGCCACCGCTCTTGTAACGGTCGTAGCCGGCCCGGAAAATTTCCGTGATCTTCATCTCTTCTCCCTTCTTCTCACCCGGGTAGCCCTTCCCGGGAGGAAGTTCATGACGCCCACCCGGGTACCTGGTTAATGGGCACAGGTACCCGGTCTGGACGTTCCACGCTCGCACCTTCGTTATCGATGCGGCGGATCCCCACGGCGTACGATACGTCTAGTACTCTATCTTGGGAAGCGGGTAACAGGGGTTTTACCGAGGGGGAAATGGTCTCAAGTTGATAACGCATCGAGGTCCCTCGTTGCCACCGCCTCATGACAGGTGAGGTCGCGAGCGGTGGCACTGATACCTGATCCATGGTCCATCACCCGATTGGTGGTAGTGCCCGGATATGGCGCGAAAGCCATCGCCCCAAATCGGACAAATAAGACTTTTCTCGAAATCTAAGGATACCTTTGCCTTCGGGATAAACGTGCCGAGCGGCCGCAGTATTCAGAAATGGCGGTGGCGTGCACACC
>DASYAZ010000070.1:0-24998 GCA_036501085.1 Pseudonocardiaceae bacterium
AAGCCCTCCAGCGCCGATGGTACTGCACCCGCCAGGGTGTGGGAGAGTAGGACACCGCCGAACACAACCACACAAAAAAAAGGGGCCCCCACCACACCAACCCGGGGGCCCCTTTTTTACTCACCCCATCTCAATAGAGGAGGATCCGCAGCGGTGTCAGCCGGGCCGAATTCGCCTGGAGGCGCAGACCGGACAGGTAGTGCGTCCCGGGCTGCGTCGGCAGCGCGTGGTCGGGGTGCCCAACCGCGAAGCGCGAAGCGGGGGGTGGGCGGCGACCAACGCAGAACCCGCGATGGCCGCCCGCAGGATGCGGGCAGTTCGCCGCCGCCTCGGACGGGGGTAAGGCGGGACGAGGGCGATGCACTCCGGCCGCAAATACCTGCAGACATTGACCTGAGCGAGTTGGACCGGGAAGTCCGTAAAGAACTGCTGACCCTGCCGAAGGGATTGGCAGACATCGTCGGCGGTCATCTCGTTATGGCGGCGCGGGTGCTGGATGATGATCCGCAGCTGGCTTTAGCGCACACCCGGTTCGCGCGTAGTAAGGCGGGTCGGGTTGCTGGGGTGCGGGAGGCTGCCGGGTTCGCGGCGTATTACGCGGGGGAATGGTCCGAGGCGTTAGCGGAGCTGCGTGCTGCGCGCCGGTTGAGCGGCGGTCCCGGCCAACTGGCGGTGCTCGCTGACTGTGAGCGAGCGCTGGGCCGGCCGGAGCGCGCGCTGGAGGTCGCGCGTAGCCAGGAGGCCGGCCAGCTGGAACCGGCGGAGGCGGTGGAGCTGCGGATCGTGGCCGCCGCGGCGCGGCGTGACCTGGGCCAGTTCGATGCCGCGGTGGTGGCATTACAGAGCGCAGATCTGCACGCACCAGGGGAGGAGCTCTGGCGGGCCCGGCTGCGCTATGCGTATGCGGACAACCTGCTCGCCGCTGGCCGTGAGCAGGACGCGATTCGCTGGTTCCTGGCCTCGGCCGAGGCTGATGTGGAGGGCTCCACCGACGCCGCGGAGCGAGCGGTTGAGCTGAGCGATCGAGCGGGAGCAGAGTGAACCATCCGCACCACGGTTACGACGCAGTACTGCTCGACCTGGACGGCACGGTGATCAGGGGTGCTGAGCCCGTGCCGGAAGCTCCCGAGATGGTCAACGAGTTGCGCCGTGTGGGATGGGCGGTGCAGTTCATCACCAACAACGCCTCACGGGCACCTGAGGAGGTTGCGGGTCGCCTGACCGCCCTGGGTATCGATGCCGCGCCGGAGGACGTGGTCACCAGCGCGCAGGCTGCCGCTGACCTGCTGGCGGCTCGGCTTGCAGCCGACTCAGTCGTCCTTGTGGTCGGCACCGAAGCGTTGGCTACCGCGGTGCAGGCGGTCGGGCTCCGGGCGGTGACGACGCTGGCTGCTCAGCCGGTCGCCGTGGTGCAGGGCCACTCGCCGGAGACCGGGTGGGCGCAGCTCGCTGAAGCGTGCCTGGCGATCCGTGGTGGCGCGTTGTGGATCGCGTGCAACATCGATCGGACCTTACCCACCGAGCGGGGTTTGCTACCTGGCAACGGTGCGATGGTGGCGGCATTGCAGGCAGCCACCGATCGGAATCCGACGGTGGCCGGCAAACCGGAGCGCCCCATGCTCGATAAGGCTCTGAATCGTATCGACGCCCGGTGCCCGCTGGTCGTCGGCGATCGCCTGGATACCGACATCGCGGGTGCACGGGCTGCTGGGATGGATTCGCTGCTGGTCCTGTCCGGGGTCGCCGATGCGACGGCGCTGCTGGCGTGCCCACCAGATCAACGTCCTATCTATCTCGGCGCTGATCTCCGGGTGCTGCGTGGATCCGTTGACGACGCGCGGATCCAGACCCGCCCCGGTTGGCGTGTCGAGCCCGCCGATGGCGACCTGGTGCTGCACAGTGACGGGGACGCTGGAGACACTCTCGATGCGGTGCGAACTCTTTGTGCCCGGTGGTGGGCGGAGCACACCGGCCCGGTACAGGTCCGGGCCGGTGACCGGAGCGCGGCCGCCGTCCTGGCTGACGTGGGTCTGGGTGAGGCCGTCCGGTGATAACGGTTCGTCAGGCTGGATGCCGCTCGGTAGCGTAGGTGGCAACCCCAGAGGAGATCACGCTCGATGACGTCCCAGCCGTTCCAGCCCGCACCTCCGAGTATCACGTTGCCTACCGGCATCGCCGAGGCACTCGCCGACCTGCGCGACCTCGACGAGCTCGCGACCGGGGAGCATGTGGCGCGCCTGCGCGCCGTGCATGACTCGCTGGCCGCCGCTCTGGCCAGCATCGACGAGGTCTAGGTGGTCCGGCGGGCCCGGCTGGACGTGGAGCTGGTGCGGCGCGGCCTGGCCCGGTCCCGGGAGCACGCAGCGGAACTGGTGACGCAGCGCCGGGTTCGGGTCGCCGGGGTGACTGCCACCAAGCCGGCTACCGGAGTCGAACGGGACACCCCACTGCTGGTCCACACGAAGGGCGACGAGCCCGAGTGGGTATCGCGAGGTGCTCGGAAGCTGCACGGGGCGCTTGGTGGGCTCACTGCAGGTGGTCCGGCTGTCGCGGGCCGGCGCTGCCTGGATGCCGGTGCCTCGACCGGTGGTTTCACCGACGTGCTACTGCATCGCGGGGCCCGAGAGGTGGTGGCGGTCGACGTCGGCTACGGCCAGCTCGCCTGGTCGCTGCGCACCGACCAGCGGGTGCAGGTACACGACCGGACGAACGTGCGGACTCTGCGACCTGAGGACATCGGGGGCCCCGCCGAGCTGGCGGTGGCCGATCTGTCGTTCATCTCGTTGCGATTGGTGCTGCCGGCCCTGGTCAGTTGCACCGCCCCAGGAGGCGACCTGTTGCCGATGGTCAAACCCCAGTTCGAGGTCGGTCGTGACCTCCTGGGGCCCGGTGGTGTGGTTCGTGATCCGGCGCTGCGGGCGCAGAGCATGCTCGATGTGCTGGCAAGCGCAGCTCAGTTCGGGCTCGGTCTGGTCGACGCGATCGCCAGCCCGTTGCCGGGGCCGTCCGGCAACGTCGAGTACTTCCTGTGGTTGCGCTGGGGTGTGGCCGATCCGCTGCGCACGGTAGAGGAGCAGGTGCACAGCGCTGTGCACCGAGGTCCGCAATGACCGGCGGACGGGAAATTCTGCTGGTGCTGCACACGGGGCACCCGGAGAACTCCCGCACCGCTGAGCAGGTGGCGCGGGCACTCGCCAAGGCGGAGATCGGGCTGCGGGTCCTTACCGAGGAGGCCACCTACCTCGACGCGGCGCTGTGCGGGCACCAGCGGCCAATCGGGCCCACAGCCGCGATGGGCGCAGAGCTCATCGTGGTCCTCGGTGGTGACGGCACCCTGCTGCGCGCGGCTGAGTTGGCCCGCCCCTGTGGTGTCCCGCTACTCGGGGTGAACCTCGGCCGGGTCGGCTTCCTCGCGGAGGCCGATCTGGACTCGCTCGACGTCGCTATGCGCGCCGTCGTCAATGGCGACTACCTGGTCGACGAGCGGATGACCATCGATGTCACGGCTAGCCTCAACGGGTCCGTTCTTGCCCGAACGTGGGCGCTCAACGAGGTCAGCGTCGAGAAGAGCCGCCGGGAGCGGATCCTCGACGTGGTACTCGAGGTCGACCGCAGGCCGGTCTCCGGGTTCGGGTGTGACGGAGTGCTCTGTGCCACCCCTACCGGGTCCACCGCCTACGCATTTTCCGCAGGTGGTCCGGTGGTGTGGCCGGATGTCGACGCGCTCGTCGTGGTCCCGAGCAACGCACATGCGCTGTTCGCCCGCTCGCTGGTGGTGTCGCCGGATTCGATGGTCGCGATAGAGACCGATCCACGCGGATATGCTGCGGTGCTCTGCTGTGACGGGCGGCGCACCGTCGCGCTACCGGCGGGTGCCCGGATCGAGGTGGTCCGCGGTACCACCCCGATCGGGCTGGTCCGCCTGGACGACCGCCCGTTCACCGACCGGCTGGTCCGCAAGTTCGAACTACCGGTGCACAGTTGGCGCGGTCCCCGGCCGGGCTGAGAGTTCGCGCAGGATGTGGCGGCCCGCCCGGTGATGGACCCGCGGCGCGCTAGGGTGCGGCCGTGCTCACCGAGATGCGCATCGAGGGCCTCGGTGTGATCGACGAGGCCATTGTGGATCTGCACCCCGGCTTGACCGTGGTGACCGGGGAAACCGGAGCGGGCAAGACGATGGTGGTGACCGGCCTGCAGCTGCTCGCAGGCGGCCGGGCCGACGCGTCCCGGGTCCGGCGCGGTGCCGAGAGGGCCATCGTCGAAGGCCGGTTCCGGTTGCCCGGAGCCGGGCCAGCTGCGGATCTGGTCCTGGAGGTGGGTGCGCGCGCCGACGAGGACGGCAGCGTGATAACCAGCCGCACCCTCACCGCGGACGGCCGTTCCCGGGCTCACCTGGGCGGCCGGTCGGTCCCGGCGGGCGTGCTCGCTGACCTGGCCGACAACATGCTTGCCGTGCACGGCCAGAACGACCAGCTCCGCCTGCTGCGCGCCGGCGAGCAGCGGTCCGTACTGGACCGCTTCGCTGCCGAAACGGTGTCCGGGCCGCTGAAGGCATACCGGCAGGTTCGGGAACAGTGGTTGCACTGCTGCTATGAGCTGGCCACCCGCCGGGGCGATGCCCGGGAACTGGCCAGGGAAGCTGACCTGCTCGAGCACAGCCTCGCTGAGATCTCCGCCATCGACCCGCAGCCGGGGGAGGACGGTGCGCTCGTCCTGGAGGCCCGGCGGTTGGGTGATACCGAGGAACTGCGGGACAGCGCCACCATCGCGCAATCCGCAGTGAGCGGTGATCCAGCTGCCGATCTTGACCGGCCGAGTGCGATCGGCCTGGTTGCCGAGGCGCGCCGCCGTTTGCAGGCCGTGGATGACCCCGCGTTGCAGGTGTTGGGCGAACGCCTGGGGGAGGCGGCGGCGGTGCTTGGTGACGTCGGTGCCGAGCTCAGTGGATATCTGGAGGTCCTCGACGCTGATCCGGACCGGCTGGAAAAGGTTCTCGCCCGCCAGGCGGAGCTCAAGCGGCTCACCCGCAAGTACGCCGTGGACATCGACGGTGTGCTTGCCTGGGAGCGGCAGGCCCGCGAGCGCCTCGCCAGCGTGGACACCTCCGACGAGGCCATCGCTGCGCTGGCCGCCCGGTGTGCCGGCCTGGCTACGGAACTGGCCGGGCATGCCCAGGCGCTCAGCGCCGCCAGGACTGCGGCCGCCCGGGAACTCGGCGACGCTGTCACTGCGGAGCTCGCGGGGTTGGCGATGGGCCAAGCGCAGCTATCGGTAGCGATGTCTGCGACCCCGGCATCCGATGGTGACGAGGCAGCTCTGACCGTCTCCGGGCGGCGGCTGCGAGCCGGCCCTGAGGGGGTCGACGACGTCGAGCTGCGGCTGGCATCGCATCCCGATGCCGAGCCGGTGCCGGTGCACAAGGGCGCGTCCGGTGGTGAGCTGTCCCGGGTGATGCTGGCGCTGGAGGTCGTGCTCGCCGAGTCCGATCCGGTGCCGACGATGGTCTTCGACGAGGTCGACGCGGGGGTGGGTGGGCGGGCCGCTGTGGAGATCGGGCGGCGGTTGGCCAGGCTCGCCCGCAGCCACCAGGTCGTGGTCGTGACCCACCTGCCTCAGGTGGCCGCCTACGCCGATCGCCACCTCGTGGTGGACAAGTCGACCCATACCGCAGGGGTGACCCGCAGCGGGGTCCGGGAGCTCGACGAGTCGGCCCGGGTCAGCGAACTGGCGAGGATGCTCGCCGGACTGGACGACACCGACACCGGGCGGGCACATGCTGAGGAGCTGCTGGCCACCGCTGCCGCAGACAAACTCGTAAGTGCGTGATCGCGCTTGGCCGATAGTCTTGCGGCAGGTGTGGGCTCAGCGGTCGGCGCGCCTCCCCGACCGGCGATGCGATGTTTGCCACCATCCGCGACATGAGAATCTCCGGTCTGCTCAACCGGTCCGACCGTGAGCTGCCCGGGGTGACTGGTTTGGCCAGGGTCGACCGTCGCGCCGACGCGCTGGCGCGGCGCGTCGGTAGCGGCGACATCGCAGTCTTCGATCAGGTTGATCTTGATCGAAGAACGGCGGATGCGCTGGTGGCCGTCGGGGTCACCGCAGTGGTCAACGCCGCGCCCTCGATTTCCGGCCGTTTCCCGAATCTGGGTCCTGAGATCCTCGTGTCCGCGGGCATCATGCTGATCGACGGTGCCGGCGCGGACGTCTTGCGAATCAAGGACGGTAGCCGGTTGCGGCTCCACCAGGGCCGGATCTATCTCGGGGAGCTCGAGGTGGCCTGCGGGGTAGAGCAGGATGTCGACTCGATCGCCGATCTCATGATCGAAGCCAAGTCCGGGTTGTCGGCTCAGCTCGAGGCCTTCTCAGCCAACACCATCGAGTTCCTCCGGCATGAGCGATCGCTGATCATCGATCGGGTCGGGGTACCGGATGTCGAGGTCTCGATCCGCGGCAGGCAGGTACTGGTGGTGGCCGCCGGCTACGACCACGTCGCTGACCTCGCTGCACTCAAGCACTTCATCCGGGAGTACCACCCGGTGCTGATCGGCGTCGAGGCCGGTGCCGACGCCCTGCGCGCCGCTGGACATCGGCCGCATCTCATCGTCGGTGACCCCCACCAGATCGAGATCGACACCCTCAAATCAGCCGCCGAGGTGGTGGTGCCTGCCCAACCCGACGGCTTCGCTCCGGGTCTTGAGCGGATCCAGGATCTGGGGATCGGGGCGGTGACCTTTCCCGCAGTGAGCAATCCGGAGGATCTCGCGTTGCTGCTCGCCGAGGCACACGGCGCCGAACTCGTGATCACCGTGGGGTTTCAGGCCACCTTGCACGAATTCCTCGACCGTGGGCGCTCGGGGTCCAACCCGTCGACCTTCCTGACCCGCCTGCGGCTGGGCGGCAAACTTGTCGACGGTCATGCGGCCGCCGTGCTGTATCGCAGCCGGGTCTCCGTCGGCGCTGTCCTGCTCATGGTGCTCGCTGCCCTGGTCGCGGTGGCTGTGGCGCTGCTGGTCTCCAACGTCGGTGGCGCATTCGGTGTCCTTGTCAGCAATGCCTGGGATAGCTGGCATGGCGCCGGGTCCTGGGGCAAAGGGGTGGGATAGACCGTGATCTCACTGCGATACCACATCATCTCCATCGCGGCCGTGTTCCTGGCCCTCGCGCTCGGGGTGGTGCTCGGATCCACCGCGATCAGCGACCGGCTGCTCTCCGGACTCAGCTCGAACCGGGAACAGCTCAGCCATCAGGTGGGCGAGCTGCAGAACGAGCGCAACGCATTGCGGGCCAGGTTGACCGATGCAGACGCCTTCGATGCCTCGGTCGGTCCTCGCATCGTGAATGGGGCACTGCGGGGTCGCACGGTGGTTCTCGTCACCACCGCCGACGCCAACCCCGCTGATCGGGATGCATTGCGGGGATTGCTGGGCAACGCCGGTGCCACGGTGACCGGTGAGTTGCAGCTGACCGACGCGTTCACCGATCCCGCTCGATCCGACCAACTCAGCGAGCTGTCCACCCGGCTGTTGCCGGCCGGCCTGCGACTTCCCACTGCCTCCGATGCCGGAACGCTGTCCGGCGGATTGCTCGGCTCCCTGTTACTGGTGAACTCGAACAACGGCAGGGCGCAGGCCACTGCCGCGGAGACCACCGCGGTGCTCGCCGGGCTCAGTGACGGCGGTTTCGTGCGGGCTGGTCCGCAAGTGCTGCCTGCTCAGCTGGCAGTGATCCTCACCGGAGGTCCCACCGTGGGCAACGGTAGTGGAGATCGGGCCGGGGTATTGGCCCGGTTCGCCACCCAGTTGGACCACGCTGGTGCTGGTGCTGTGCTGGCGGGTCGGCCTGGTTCTGCCGATGGCAACGGCCCGATCGGGGTGGTGCGAGCGGACACTGCCGCCGCCTCGGTGCTGTCTACAGTTGATGATGTCAGCACTGCCGCAGGCCGGGTGGTCACCGTTCTGGCGCTGGCCGAACAGGCGCAGGGACACGCCGGACGGTACGGTACCGGCGGCAACGCGCAGGCCGTGGTTCCCGCGATCCAGAGCTGACCGGCGAGGCGGTGCCCCAAGACCACCGCTGGCAGTGTTACCGTGAGGTTCCGTGGTCGGCGGCATGCCGCCAGCTGCAGTGCAACCGGTCGCCAATCGAAGGGCCGGTCCGGACCACGGGAGAAGGTCTTGGTCAAGCCCGCTCGTCCAACCAGGTACCTGTTCGTCACGGGAGGCGTCGCCTCCTCGCTCGGTAAGGGTCTCACCGCTTCGAGCCTGGGTCAGCTGCTGACCGCACGCGGTCTGTGGGTGACGATGCAGAAGCTGGACCCTTACCTCAACGTTGACCCCGGAACCATGAACCCGTTCCAACATGGTGAGGTGTTCGTCACTGACGATGGCACCGAAACCGACCTGGATATCGGGCACTACGAGCGTTTCCTGGACCGCAACCTGGGCTGCAAGGCCAATGTCACCACCGGTCAGGTCTATTCGGCGGTGATCGCAAAGGAGCGGCGGGGAGAGTATCTCGGTGACACCGTGCAGGTGATCCCGCATATCACCGACGAGATCAAGTCCCGGATCGTGGCCATGTCCGAGCCGGGTGACGATGGTCGCTCGCCGGATGTGGTGATCACCGAGATCGGTGGGACGGTCGGAGACATCGAGTCGCTGCCCTTCCTGGAGGCGGCGCGCCAGGTGCGCCACGACGTCGGCCGGGACAACTGCTTTTTCCTGCACGTCTCGCTGGTTCCCTACCTGGCTCCCTCCGGCGAGCTGAAGACCAAACCGACCCAGCACTCGGTGGCCACCCTGCGCAACATCGGTATCCAGCCTGATGCCCTGGTCTGCCGCGCTGACCGGGAGGTTCCGGACGGGTTGAAACGCAAGATCGCTCTGATGTCGGATGTGGATATCGACGGGGTGGTCGCGGCGCCGGACGCGCCGTCGATCTACGACATCCCGAAGGTGCTGCACTCCGAAGGTCTCGATGCCTATGTCGTGCGCCGGCTCGGGTTGCCGTTCCGGGACGTGGACTGGACGGAGTGGGGAGACCTGCTCGACCGGGTGCACGCGCCGAGGTCGGTCGTGCGGATCGCGCTGGTCGGCAAGTACGTCGACCTTCCGGATGCTTACCTGTCGGTGACCGAGGCGCTGCGGGCCGGAGGTTTTGCCCACCGGGCCAAGGTAGAGATCCGCTGGGTTCCCTCGGACACCTGTGAGACGCCGGCTGGCGCGCAGGCTGCCCTGGCAGGGGCGGATGGAGTGCTGGTGCCGGGCGGCTTCGGGGTGCGCGGGATCGAGGGCAAGATCGGTGCCATTCACCATGCCCGGACCCGGGGGATCCCGGTGTTGGGTCTGTGCCTGGGACTGCAGTGCATGGTGATCGAGACTGCCCGGAACCTGGCGGGTCTCGACGGCGCGGGATCCACCGAGTTCGATGCGTCGACCCCGCACGCGGTGGTCTCCACCATGGCCGACCAGACCGATGTGGTGTTGGGGTACCGCGACATGGGCGGGACGATGCGGCTGGGTAGCTATCCGGCATCGCTGGAGCCGGGCTCGGTGGTGGCTCGGGCCTACGGGGTCACTGAGGTATGCGAGCGGCACCGGCACCGCTACGAGGTGAACAACGCCTACCGGGACAAACTCGCCGCGGCAGGTTTGCTGATCAGCGGGACGTCACCGGACGGTCATCTTGTCGAGTTCATCGAGCTCCCGAGCAGCGCGCACCCGTTCTTCGTCGGCACCCAGGCACACCCCGAGCTCACCAGCAGGCCGACCCGCCCGCATCCGCTGTTCATCGCCTTCGTCGCCGCGGCGTTGGACTACCGGGCTGCGGACTGGTTGCCGGTCGAGATGCCGGCAGGGTTGCGGTGAGGTCACGTCACGAGTTCGTGGTGTCCAGCAGCGACACCCGGTACGTCGGCCGGATTCTGGCGCTGCGGCGCGACGAGGTGGTGATGCCGGGTGGCCGGGTGGCCATCCGCGAGGTCGTCGAGCATCCCGGGGCGGTGGCGATCGTGCCGCTGAACGACGACGGGTCGGTGGTGATGATCGACCAGTACCGGCACGCGGTGGCGCGCCGGATGCGGGAGCTCCCCGCGGGGTTGCTCGACGTGCCGGGTGAGCACCCGGTGGAGACGGCGCGCCGCGAACTGGTGGAGGAGGTCGGCTACCTCGCCCGGGACTGGTCGGTGCTGGTGGATGTGGTGCCCTCACCAGGGCTCAGCGATGAGGCGGTGCGGGTGTTCCTGGCTCGCGGGCTGACCGAGGTGGGGCGGCCCGGAGGTCCCGACGATGAGGAGGCGGACCTCTCCGTGATCAGCCTCCCGCTGCCGGAGGCGGTGCGCCAGGTGCTGGCCGGTGAGATCGTCACTGCTCCGGCGGTTGCCGGATTGTTCGCTGCGCAGGCTGTGCTGGCGGGGACGGGCCAGACGCGACCGGTCGAGGTGGCGTGGCCGGACCGTCCGAGGCGTTTCGCTGATCGCCTCGGCTGAGATCATGCTGGAGAGGATGCAGCCAAACCAGGGAGGAACGCCGGCGTGAGGATCGGTGTCCCGCGTGAGTTGAAGGTCCACGAATATCGGGTCGCGATCACGCCCGCCGGGGTGCACGAGCTGACCCGCCGCGGGCACGAGGTGCTCGTGGAACGCGATGCCGGGGTGGGCTGCGCGTTCCCCGACGAGGTGTACCTGGCCGCGGGTGCCCGCATCGTGCCCCAGCCGGATGACGTGTGGGCCGCCGCCGAGCTGGTGCTCAAGGTGAAGGAACCGGTGGTGCAGGAGTACCACCGGATGCGCAAGGGCCAGATCCTGTTCACCTACCTGCACCTGGCGGCCTCGGCGGAGTGCACCTCCGCGCTGGTCGAGGCTGGGATCGACGCGATCGCCTATGAAACCGTTCAACTGCCCGACGGCTCGTTACCGCTGCTGGCGCCGATGAGTGAGGTCGCCGGACGGATGGCCCCCCAGGTCGGCGCGCACTGCCTGGAACGGATGCAGGGTGGGCGCGGGGTGCTGCTCGGCGGTGTCCCCGGGGTACCCGCGGGCAAGGTGGCGGTGCTCGGCGCCGGGGTTGTGGGGATGAACGCCGCCACCATCGCGCTGGGAATGCAGGCTGAGGTGGTCGTCCTGGACACCAACATCAACCGGCTGCGAGAGATCGATTTCAGCTACCGGGGGCACCTGCAGACCGTAGCCTCCAACGCCTACGAGGTGGACAAGGCCTGCGTCTGGGCGGACCTGGTGATCGGTGCCGTGCTGGTGCCCGGCGCCAAGGCCCCGAGCCTGGTCAGCCACGATCTGGTCGCCCGGATGCGTCCCGGGTCGGTGCTGGTGGACATCGCCATCGACCAGGGCGGTTGCTTCGCCGACTCCCGGCCCACCACACACGCCGAGCCCACCTTCACCGTGCACAACTCGGTGTTCTACTGCGTGTCCAACATGCCCGGGGCGGTACCGCACACCTCCACCTATGCGCTGACCAACGTCACACTGCCCTACATCTGCGCGCTGGCTGACAAAGGATTGCGGGAAGCGGTGCTAGACGATCCCGCGCTGGCTCGTGGCGTCAATGTGGTGCAGGGCTCAGTGGTCCAGGCCGAGGTCGCCCGGGCGCACGGTCGTGTGCAACTACCGCTGGCCGAGGTCCTCGGATGAACGCTGGTCCGACCCGACCAACCATGGAGTTCCCCGCGACGGGTGCTCCCGAGCCGGATGGGACGTTGCCACTGGGACTGGCGTCGGTGATCTCTGATTATCTGGACCACCTCGCGGTGGAGCGTGGGACTTCGGCCAACACCCTGGACTCCTACGCCCGAGACCTGCGCCGTTACGGCGCTTACCTGGTGTCGGTAGGAGTTGCGCAGTTCACAGCGGTGCGGGAGCACCAGGTGATGGGGTTTCTCGCGGCATTGCGCGAGGGCTCCGGTGGGTGCAGGCCGCTGGGACCGTCCTCTGCCGCGCGGGCGTTGGTCGCCGCCCGTGGCCTGCACCGGTTCGCCTTCCGGGAGGGGTTGGTGGCCTCCGACGTCACCGTCGACGTGCATCCCCCGAGCCCGCCGAAACGGCTGCCCAAGGCGCTCGCGGTGCTGGATGTACTGCGGCTGCTGGAGGCGTTCCCTGCCGACGGGGGACCCCGTTGCCTGCGGGACCGGGCATTGCTGGAGATGCTCTACTCCACTGGTGCGCGGATCTCTGAAGCGATCGGGCTGGATCGGGACGATCTGGACGCTCAGGCCCGGACCATGCTGTTGCGGGGCAAGGGGGGTAAGCAGCGGCTGGTGCCGGTGGGCCGGCCGGCGCTAGCCGCCCTGGACGCCTACCTGGTGCGCGGGCGCCCCGCGTTCGCTGCGCACGGCCGGGGCAACCCGGCGGTCTTCCTCAACGCCCGCGGAGCCAGGTTGTCCCGGCAGAGCGCTTGGGCGGTGCTGCGGGATGCCGCGCAGCGGTGCGGGATCGCTGCTGCGGTATCCCCGCACACCCTGCGGCACTCCTTCGCCACCCACCTGCTGGAAGGCGGCGCAGACGTGCGGGTGGTACAGGAACTGCTCGGGCATGCCTCGGTGACCACCACCCAGATCTATACCTTGGTGACGGTGGACAACCTGCGCGAGGTCTACGCGACCGCCCACCCGCGCGCGCGTGGCTGAGTAGCCGGATCTGCAAGGGCTAGGCTTCGGCGAGGAATCGGACCGCAGCTGGGAAGGGGATCGGATTCCATGTCGTCCTGGGCGTCCGCGCAGCAGCCGCTGGTTGCGCCGACCCGCCCGCTCGCCGATGATGAGGCTCCCGAAGACAGAGCTTGCGGGATCGATCCGGCGGGGCGGCAGCGGCGGGCGGTGCCCCAGCCGCCGCCCCTGGACCGGCATGGGCCAGCCCGGGTGGTGGCGATCTGCAACCAGAAGGGCGGCGTCGGCAAGACCACCTCGACGATCAACCTCGGGGCCGCGCTGGCCGAGTACGGTCGCCGGGTCCTGCTCGTGGACTTCGACCCCCAGGGTGCGCTGTCCGTCGGGCTCGGGGTGGCCCCGCAGCACCTTGACCGCACCATCTACAACCTGATCATGGAGCGGGGGGTCCCGGTGGACGAGGTTCTCCGGTCTACCTCGGTCCCCGGCATGGACCTGCTGCCCAGCAATATCGACCTCTCCGCCGCGGAGGTGCAACTCGTCACCGAGGTGGGTCGGGAGCAGGCCTTGGGCCGGATGTTGCACCCGCTGCTGGCGGGTTACGACTTCGTTCTGGTGGATTGCCAGCCGTCGTTGGGCCTGCTCACCATCAACGCGCTGGCCTGCGCTGACGGCGTGCTGATCCCCTTGGAGTGCGAGTACTTCAGCCTGCGTGGCGTGGCATTGCTGATGGACACCATCGACAAGGTGCGCGAGCGGCTCAACCCCAAGCTGACGATCACTGGGATCCTTGCCACCATGTACGATCCGCGCACATTGCACGCGCGGGAGGTGATGGCTCGCGTGGTGGAAGCCTTCGGTGACACCGTGTTCGATGCGGTGATCAGCCGCACGGTCCGGTTTCCCGAGACCACCGTCGCGGGTGAGCCGATCACCCGGTGGGCACCGAAATCCGCGGGAGCGAAGGCTTATCGTGCGCTGGCTCGCGAGGTGATCGCCCGGTGATCCCGGAGTGCGGAGTCGAGGCGCTGCCGCCGGCCGCCCCGACAGCCACCAGCCGGTTCACCCTGCGATTGGACAACTTCGAAGGCCCGTTCGACCTGCTGCTGCAGCTCATCTCGCAGCAGCAGATGGACGTGACCGAAGTGGCCTTGCACCGGGTGACCGACGAGTTCATCGCGCACCTGCGGATGCTGGGAGATTCGTTCGACCTCGATGAGACCACTGAGTTCCTCGTGGTCGCGGCGACCCTGCTCGACCTCAAGGCGGCACGACTGCTGCCCGCGGCCGACGTGGAAGATGAAGCGGACCTTGCTTTGCTGGAGGCCCGGGACCTGCTGTTCGCTCGGTTGCTGCAGTACCGGGCGTACAAGCAGGTCGCAGCGTTGTTCGCCGAACTCGAATCCGCCGCGCTGCGCCGTTACCCGCGCTCGGTGGGGATCGAGGAGCGCTTCGCCGCGCTGCTGCCCGAAGTGTTGCTCGGCGTCGACGCGGACCGGTTCGCCGAGACCGCCGCCGCGGTATTCCGGCCCAAACCGCCGCCGCCGACGGTGTCGCTGGAGCACCTGCACACCCCCCGGGTGTCGGTGCACGAGCACGCTGTGGTGCTCCGGGCCCGGCTCGCCAGCGAGGGCCAGGCCAGCTTTCACAGCCTGGTCGCCGACTGCGTCCACACCAGGGAGGTGGTCGCGCGTTTCCTGGCGTTGCTGGATCTGTACCGTTCCGCTGTGGTGGTTTTCGACCAGGCTGACCCGCTGGGCGACCTGCTCGTTCGCTGGACGGGTGGGCCGGAGCAGGTCGATACGGCCGCCGGGCCAGACTCCGACGGGGAGGAGGACTACCGGTGAACGATGCCGCACTTATGGAGGCACCCACCGGTACCGACGCACTGCCGGCACTGCACGCTGACGGGGAGCTGGACGCGGCTCTGGAAGCGCTGCTACTGGTGGTCGACTCGCCCGTAGGGGAGGACGTGCTTGCCAGCGCACTGGTCCAGCCGGTGGCGCGGATAGTCGAGGCGCTCAACCGGTTGCGAGACACTTACGCGGACACCGAACGCGGTATCGATCTGCGCCAGGTGGCGCAGGGGTGGCGGTTGTACACCCGCGACGTCTACGCCCCGTTCGTGGAGCGGTTATTGCTCGACGGCCAGCGCGCCAGGCTCACCCGGGCCGCCCTGGAAACCTTGGCGGTAGTGGCCTACCGCCAGCCGGTCACCCGCTCTCGGGTCGCCGCGGTGCGCGGGGTCAATGTCGACGGGGTGATGCGCACGCTGCTGGCCCGCGGTCTAATCGAGGAGGTCGGGACCGATCCGGAGACTCATGGTGTGCTGTACTGCACCACCGAGCTTTTCCTGGAGCGGCTGGGGCTGTCCACGCTGGAGGACCTTCCACCGATCGCTCCGCTGTTGCCCGACATCGATTCCATCGACGACGTGCCGCTTTAAGACCGATATAGGACTTATGACCCACTCTGAAGTGATGTCCCAACCACCACCGGCGACGTCGCCGCTGCCCCGGCTGCACAAGGTGCTCGCTCAGGCAGGAGTGGCCTCCCGGCGTGCCGCCGAAGAGATGATTGCCCGTGGCCGGATCCAGGTGGACGGGGTGGTGGTTCGTGAGATGGGGGTCCGGGTCGACCCCGACAGTGCGATCATCCATGTCGACGGCCTGCGGTTGGAGCTGCGCTCGGACGTGGAGCATCTGGCGTTGAACAAACCTCGCGGTGTGCACTCCACGATGTCCGATGACCGCGGCCGGCCCTGCGTGGGTGACTACGTGGCCGACCGCGCGCAGCGGCTGTTCCACGTCGGCCGGCTCGACGCCGACACCGAGGGGTTGTTGCTGCTCACCAACGACGGGGAACTCGCGCACCGGTTGATGCACCCCTCTTACCGGGTGCTCAAGACCTATCTCGCGGAAGTGCCCGGCCCGGTACCCCGCTCACTGGGCCGGATCTTGCGCGCCGGGGTGCCCTTCGATGACGGTCCGGTCGCCGTCGACGGATTCCGGGTTGTGCAGGCACTTCCCGGTAAGGCACTGGTGGAGCTGATCTTGCATGAGGGACGCAAGCACATCGTGCGCCGGCTGCTCGCCGAGGTAGGTCATCCGGTGCAGCGCCTGGTGCGTACCGCCATCGCCGAGGTCAAGCTGGGGGAGCAGCGCCCCGGCACGGTCCGGGTGCTCTCCCGGCCCGAGGTGGGTGCCCTTAACCGTGCGGTCGGCCGGTAACACCTCGATACCCCTACCGGCTGGCCACCCGGCGGTACCGGGCCACCGTCAGCGGCGCGAACACGGCGATGATCACAATCGAGGACAGCACCGCGTAGAGCACCGGATGTGTTCCGGGCCAGCCCCCCGGAGCGGGGAACGTCGGTGGGGTGGCGTTGGCGAATAGTTCGCGGCTGGCATCAGCCACCGCGGTCACCGGATTCCACTCCGCCACCACTTTGAGCACCGCGGGCATATTCCCGGTCGGTACGAAGGCCGAGGAGATGAAGCTGACCGGGAAAAGCCAGATCAGTCCGGCGCTCTGCGCTACCTCCACCGTGCGGCACAGCATCCCGACCAGGGCTCCGACCCAGGACATCGCGAAGGCGAACAGCAGCAGTACGGCGTATCCGGCGACCGCGCCCAGCAATCCGCTGTGGATTCGCCACCCGACCACCAGGCCGGTCACGCTCATGACTGCCAGGGTGATCGCGTTGATCCCGAGATCTGAACTGGTCCGACCCAGGATCACCGCGCTCCGCGACATCGGCAACGATCGGAACCGGTCGATGATGCCCTTGTGCAGATCATTGGCCAGCCCCATCGTGGTGAACGCCGCATTGAACGCCACCGTCTGGGCGAAGATCCCGCCGATGAGGAACTCCCGGTAGCTGGCACCGCCCAGGCTTCCCCCGAACACGTAGGCGAACAGCAGCACGAACATGATCGGCTGCACGGTGGCGCCCAGCAGCAGGTCGGGGATCCGGCGGATGTTGAGCAGGTTGCGCCAGGTGATGATGCTGCTGTCACGCAGTATGGAGCTGGTCAGGGCTGTCATGGAGTGACCCCGGTCTCGACGGTATGGCCGGTGAGCTGGAGAAACACGTCATCCAAGGTGGGTTTGCGCAAGCCGACGTCCTGGACGGGGATGCTCCGCAGGTCTAGGTCGCGAAGCGCCTCGATGAGCGATTTCGCCCCACCGTCGACGACGACGCCGATCCGCCGGGACTGCGCATCGATCGTCGGCTCCCCGCAGCCGATCCCAGCGAGTACGGCGGCGGCCTCCGGGAGATCCGCGGCATGGTCGAGCACCATCTCGACCCGCTCACCTCCGATCTGCTCCTTGAGCTGGCCGGATGTTCCGCAGGCGATGACCCGCCCGCGCTCGATCACGGCGATGGCGTCGGCCAGCTGGTCGGCTTCTTCGAGGTACTGGGTGGTCAGCAACACACCGGCGCCGTCGGCTACCAGCTCGCCGATCACCTCCCAGGTGTCCAACCTGCCGCGAGGATCCAGACCGGTGGTGGGCTCGTCGAGCATGACCACCTCGGGACTGGCGACCAGTGCGCCGGCCAGATCGAGGCGCCGGCGCATCCCGCCCGAATAGGTCTTGGCAGGCCGGTCGGCCGCCTCGTCGAGGCGGAACCGGGTGATGAGCTCCTTGGTTCTGGCCTGAGCGGCTCGCCGGGACATCCCGCAAAGCCGGCTGATCATGTAGAGGTTCTCGAACCCGGTGAGGTTCTGGTCGACCGCGGCGTACTGCCCGGACAGCCCTATCTTGCGGCGCACTCCCTGCGGATCCGCCAGCACGTCCACCCCGGCCACCCGCGCCCGGCCCCCGTCGGGTCGCAGCAAGGTGCTGAGGATGCGGACGGCAGTTGTCTTGCCGGCGCCGTTGGGACCCAGCAGGCCCAGTACGGTGCCCTGCGCGACCTGCAGGTCGATGCCTTCCAGTGCGCGGGTTGAACCGAAACTCTTCACCAGACCCTCAGCTTCGATGGCCAGCGTGGACATACCACCTCCTCGATGGGACCCCCGCCGGTTCGCACAGTAACCGCGGGCACCGACAGAATGCGCGGGGTTTTCGTCCGGCTTGCGCGAGGGGAAGCCCCTGGATCGGGTCAGGTGTCGGTACTGCGGGTCATGGCGAGCAGAATGGGCCGGTAGCGAGTCGGGAGGTCGGCCGGGTGCGTCAAGGCAGCGGATTGCGAGGTGTCGTGGCGGTGGACGGTCCGGCTGGCACGGGAAAGACCACCGTGGCTCGCCGGCTGGCGGCGTCGCTGGGCGCCCGGTACCTGGATACCGGTGCGATGTACCGAGCCGCCGCGCTCGGTGTCCTGCGAGCTGATACCGATCCCACCGAGCCCACTTCGGTGGCAGCGGTGGTGGTGTGCCGGTGCATCGAGGTCGGCACCGATCCCGCCGGCCCCCGCGTGCTGCTCGACGGCGACGACGTCACGCAGGAGATCCGAGGGCCGGCGGTGACTGCCGCGGTCAGTCCGGTCTCCGCGGTGTCCCGGGTACGGGAGCTGCTCGTAGCGCAGCAGCGGCAGATCATCTCTGCCATCACCGCCACCGGAGGGGGCATCGTGGTGGAGGGACGCGATATCGGAACGGTGGTCGCTCCTGATGCCCCGCTGAAAGTTTTCCTCACCGCGAGCGCGGCGCAGCGCGCTGCCCGCCGGGCAGCCCAGGACGGCGTCCAGGACGTGGTGGAGGTGCGCCGGGCGGTCGATCATCGGGACCGCTACGACGCGCGCCGGGCAGCGTCACCGATGCGTCCCGCGAGCGACGCCGTTCAGCTGGACACCACCACACTGGACCTCGATGCCGTACTGGCCAAGATGCACGAGCTGGCGGTGCGGCGCGGGCTGGTCGTGCCGGCGACCGAGGACCAGGGATGAGTCCCGAACCACCGGCTGGGGCGCCGGAAGGTACCTGGCCGCGGTTACAGGGCTTTACCCGCTGGATCGGGACCTGGTGTTTTTTCGTCGGCTACCGGCTGCGTGTCTGGCACCGGGAGCGAGTCCCCAAGAGCGGGCCGATCGTGGTGGTGGCCAACCACAGTGCGATGGTCGATGGCCCGCTGCTGTACGGGCTGCTGGGCCGGCGCAGCTCATTCCTGATCAAGCAGGAGATGTTCCGCGGACCGCTGGGCTGGATATTGCCCCGGATCGGGCAGCTGGCGGTGCGCCGCGGCGAGGCGGACCGGGGGTCCCTGCTCACCGCGGTTCGGCTGCTGCGGGAGGGTGCGGCGGTGGTGGTGTTCCCGGAGGGAACCCGGGGTGAAGGCGACGTGGCCACTGCACAGCAGGGTGCCGCGTGGCTGGCCCGCGCGGCGGGCGCGAGGATGGTACCGGTGGCGATCCGCGGAACCCGCCGGCGCGCCGGGGGTAACCGGCGGTTCCGGCCGCGGGTCGACGTGCTGTTCGGGGAGCCGCTCGCGGTACCGCCGGGTAAGGGCCGGGCGACGCTGGTTGTTGCTACTACCGAGATGCGTGAGCGGCTGGCCGCACTGGTCGCCGAGCTGGATGGGATCCGTGATCCGGGCCGAGCAGGCGCGGCACGACCGGAAGGAGTGTGATGAGCAGCCTCGCGCCTGGGGACGGGATCTGGTCCGACGAGGGCGAGTGGGCGGTACCGGACGAGGCCGTTGAGCCTGCGGGTATCAGCACTGACGCCGAGGGGGTCCTCGAGCAACCGGTGCTCGCCGTAGTGGGGCGGCCCAATGTGGGCAAGTCCACACTGGTCAACCGGATCCTCGGGCGTCGCGAGGCGGTGGTGCAGGACGTGCCCGGGGTGACCAGGGACCGGGTCGCCTACGACGCGCTGTGGAATGGGCGCCGGTTCACCGTGGTGGACACCGGAGGGTGGCAGTCCGACGCGCGCGGCCTGCAGGCCGCGGTGGCCGGGCAGGCTGAGCTCGCGATGCGTACCGCGGACGCGGTCCTACTGGTGGTCGATGCCACAGTGGGTGCCACCGAGGCCGAGGAGGCGGTGGCTCGAGTGCTGCTCCGCTCGTCCACCCCGGTGATACTGGCCGCCACCAAGGTCGATGACGAGCGGACGGTCGCCGACACCGCCGAGCTCTGGTCGTTGGGGCTGGGCGAGCCGCACCCGGTGAGCGGGTTGCACGGCCGTGGCACCGGTGACCTGCTCGATGCCGTGTTGGCGGTGCTGCCGGCCGCGCCGCGGGATCTGGCGGGTGGCAGCGGGGGGCCGCGCCGGGTCGCGTTGGTCGGCAAGCCCAATGTAGGCAAGTCCAGCCTGCTCAACAGGCTGGTGGGTGAGCAACGGTCGGTCGTGCACGAGGTCGCCGGAACCACGGTGGATCCGGTTGACTCACTGGTAGACCTCGATGGCGAGACGTGGCGGTTCGTGGACACCGCGGGCCTGCGCAAGAGGGTGCGGACTGCCAGCGGTACCGAGTACTTCGCCTCGCTGCGCACCCGGGCGGCGATCGAGGCCGCCGAGGTGGCGGTGGTGCTCATCGACGCGAGCGAGCCGATCACCGAGCAGGACCAGCGAGTGATCACCTCGGTGATGGAATCCGGACGGGCCCTGGTGCTGGCGTTCAACAAGTGGGACCTGGTTGATGACGACCGGCGCCACGAGCTGGCCCGGGAGCTGGACCGCGACCTGGACCGGGTGCGCTGGGCGGAGCGGGTGAACATCTCCGCGCGCACCGGGCGGGCCGTCGCCAAGTTGGCGCCGTTCCTGCGTACCGCCCTCGAATCGTGGGACCAGCGAGTACCGACCGGCCAGCTCAACGCCTGGTTGTCCGAGGTGATCGCGGCGACGCCACCACCGGTACGCGGAGGCCGGGCACCCAAGGTGCTCTTCGCTACGCAGGCCGGTACCCGGCCTCCCACTTTCGTACTGTTCACCACTGGGTTCCTCGAGGCTGGCTACCGCCGATTCCTGGAGCGGCGGCTGCGCGAGACGTTCGGTTTCGCCGGCAGCCCGGTGCGCATCTCCGTCCGGGTGCGGGAGCGACGATCGCGCTGACCCCGCCGGGTCTCCCGCCCACCCTCACCGGCCCTGCTCGTCGCGTTCAGCGGGCTGAGCGGGGTAATTCGGAGCTCGTTCACCCCGCTCAGCCCGCTGAATGCGGGCGGGCGGTGCTCGGTGGCTGTGGTTCGCGGTCGTCCGCTGGACTCCGCTAGGCTGTGCAGGCGCCCGCGAGGGCGTGGCCGGGACGTGGCGCAGCTTGGTAGCGCACTTGACTGGGGGTCAAGGGGTCGCAGGTTCGAATCCTGTCGTCCCGACCAACGCGAAGCCCGCTGACGATGGACGAAACACCACATCAGCGGGCTTCCTTCATCTTTGGAGTCGATCTTGCGGGGTTGGGACCGCTCGCAGTTGGGGACCATCTGTGGACCATCTGTGGACATCGTGCGATGCCAGAGCAGAACGACCGCGTCCGACCAGCCGAGATCGGGTGTCTGATCTGGTGTCGTGTTTAGTTCAGATGACGGTGACGGCTCGGCCTCAGGTGATGGGTAAGGTGCCTAGCCGAGTTTGCGGTTGGTGGTGTGACCGTAGGCCTCGTGTCGGGTAACCTCCCTGCGCCTGGTGCGGGAAACGGGCTTGATCGGGTGCGTGCTGGTTGTCAATCTGCAGGTAGTGTCGTCGACTTCGATGGTGACGATTTGGCCGCCGTAGCGCAGGCCGACTTGGACGCGCTGGGTCAATGATTCGAGCGCGGCCGCGGCAGGACACGGTGCGTTGAACGTCGGCCCGTCGATGGAGATGGTCAGCTCGGGTGCGGGACCGGGACACGAGCGCCTTGCTGCCGGGCGCGTTGGGTAGGGCTGAGCGCGAGCGGCAGGGTTCGGGCCAAGGCGGTGTCGACGACGATGCGCACGTCAATTCCAGGTGAAGGTGAGCCACCGGTCGGTGAATTGTTGACCGCCGAGAGCACATGCCGGCGACCGAGCATGTCGGAGGCGTTGACCGTGCGGTAGATCTCTACCGAGGCGCCAGCGGCGAGAAGTGCTGCGGATGTGGGTCTATTTTTGGAACCAGATTGCGGTATCGCAAGGAAGCAGAACGTTGTCGAGAGGCCCACTGGAAAGAATGATGCGGCAGTCCGACGGTAAGCTTATTGGCTTTCTACCCAAATTGGCCAAAAAGCCGAACCCGGGGTCCCGAGCAAACGTCAACTCATCGGGGCCCGAGTCAAGCCAAGTCATGTTACCGTCGCCGAGTGCCGGATGCTCCCGCCGCAGGCGGAGTCCGGTGCGGTAGAGGTTGAGCATAGAGCCTTCATCTGACAGTTGCGCCTCGACCGTTCGTCTCGCCCAGTCTGACGGCTGGGGCAGCCAGGTTCGTACCGGTCGGTCCGCAAAACCGTAAGGCGGAGCGTCACCGGACCATGGCAGCGGCACTCGACATCCATCGCGTCCTACGGCCGCTCCGCATGTGCGGTGAAAAGTCGGGTCCTCCCGCCGATCGGGAGGGATGGCCATGTGCTCGGGTAGTCCGAGCTCGTCGCCCTGATACAGATAGGCGGAACCGGGCAACGCGAGTAGCAACAGCGCCGCCGCCCGAGCTCTGCGCGTTCCTAATGAGACGTCGACTTCGACCGCGCCTCGGCGCAGCGCATCGGTGGGATTGCGAATGAGAGTCTGATCCATGCCGAGCCTGCTCACGATCCTAGTGACGTCGTGACTGCCGAGTACCCAAGGCATCGAACCGCCGGACCCTGCGATGAGCTCGCGGGCCTCATCGATCATCGCACGCAGCTCGGTCGCGACCCACGGTACCCCCATCAGCCGAAAATTAAATGTCTGCGGCAGTCCGTCCTTCCTCAGGTACGAGCGTGCGGTGTCTGGACTGCTAAACCAGATTTCGGCGACCGCTCCACGAGCACCGGGAAAGGTGTCGGTCGGGTAGGAGTCGAGGATTTTGCGCCACGACCGATAAAGCTCGTGGAGCTCTGGCTGGTCATAGTATGGCACCGAGATTGACTGTGCGGGCATATCCGGCAGCTCGGCCCTCTTGAACAATGTGTTGGCCATGTCAATTCGTACCGCAGCAACACCGCGATCCAACCAAAACCGCAGCACTCGATCAAACATTGCGACGACATCGGAGTGTCGCCAGTTGAAGTCCGGCTGGGTAGAGTCGAACAGATGAAGGTACCACTGATGGTCGGGCGTCCTTGTCCACGCCGAGCCTCCGAAGTGGGATTTCCAGTTGTTGGGTATGTCGCGAAAGATGAATCGCTCCCTCTGCTCGCTACCTGCCCCGGCGTTCAACGCTTCCTGAAACCAGGGATGCTGCGACGAGCAATGGTTAGGAACAAGGTCGACGATCAACCTAATCCCCAAGTTGGCGGCGTCGGCGACTAGAGCCTTGAAGTCGTCCAACGTGCCAAATCTAGGGTCCACGTCGCAGTAGTCAGAGACGTCGTATCCACCGTCGTGCATCGGTGAGCGGTAAAACGGGTTCAGCCAGATGGCGTCTACACCAAGGTCCGCGAGATAGGGAAGGCGAGAGCGCACTCCCGGTAAATCACCTTCACCGCTAGAGCTAGCATCGGCAAAGCTGCGTGGATAAACCTGATATACAACGGCGTCACGCCACCACTGGTCCGCCACAAGGGTTCCTCTCCTCGGTCGCGAAGATCGCCGTCAGCCTGACGGCGGCCTCCCTCGCGGTCGCTTCGGCCGATGCCCCCCCGATGACCGCGACTTCCATGGCTTCCAAGATCCGCCACACCCCGTTCATCTGGGTGAAGGACGGCATCGGTGCGCCCGATTCGCAGAGTAGTAAAAACTGTTGAATTGCGGGGTCCTGGATCGTCGTGTCGCATAGAGCAACTGGTGCGTCGATGTAGTCGGCGAAAGCATTCTTCACGTGGTCACGCGCCAAGTAATCTGCGAACAGGTCGTGCGCAGTAAGTTTGTTGGCGCCATGCTTGCTCATGATCCAATGCCACTTAGCGTAAGTGGATCTTTGATTGCGGCGTGTCGTGCCGTGGGCTGGCACTGATCGCGGTGATGATCACGGTTCATGACGTGGAATGTTGTGGTGGCCGGCGGCTGGTTGAGGGATCGGATCTCGCTGGGGGTGCTGGCCTCGTCGGTGCCTCGGGATGTGATCGATGAGGCGGTCGCGTTGGCTGGCCGGGGGGCGAAGCGCTCGGATGGGAAGCTCCCGCCGTATGTCATGGTCTATTTCGTGATGGCGATGGCGTTGTTTCGCCGAGGAGGACTATGAGGAGGTGGCGGCGCGGTTGGCCGGCCCGCTGGGGTCGTGGGGTTGCTGGGATGCCGGGTGGGGTGTGCCGAGTTCGGGTGGGATCACCCAGGCCCGCAAGCGGCTGGGGTGGGAGGTGGTGCGGGAGGTCTTCGCCCGGGTCGCGGTGCCGGTGGCTGATCTGGTGACCCGCGGTGGTTTTCTGGGGCCGTGGCGGTTGATGGCCATCGACGGATTCGAATGGGACGCACCGGACACGCCGGAGAACGCCGCTGCGTTCGGGTATGCGGGCTCGGGGGAGCACCGCTCGGCGTTTCCCAAGGTCCGGGTCGTGACGATCAGCGAATGCGGCTCGCATGCCGTGGTGGATGCCGAGCTCAGTGGCGTGGCCGGAGCGGGCAGCGGGGAGCAGACCCTGGCCGGGCGCTTGTATGGACGGCTGGGCACTGACTGGCTGCTGATTGCCGATCGGAACTTCTACACCTGGGCGGGCTGGAAGGCCGCGGCGGCGGGTGGCGCGCAGCTGCTGTGGCGCGTGAAGTCGGACCTGGGCCTGCCGATGGTGCAGATGCTGGGCGACGGGTCCTATTCCTCGGTGCTGATCAATCCGAAGATCCGCGGCGCGGCCCGGCAACGGCTCATCGAGGCCGCCCGCGCCGGTCAGGACCTGGACCCTGACCACGCCGTGAGAGTGCGGGTCATCGAGTACACCGTCCCCGACCGCGAGGGTGAGGGCACGGGCGAGCTGATCGCGCTGATCACCACGATCACCGGCCCGAGGGCCGCTTCCGCCCAGGTCCTGGCGCAGGCCTATCAGCAGCGCTGGGAACACGAGACCGGCAACGACCAGCTCAAGACCCACCTGCGCGGGCCGGGGAAAGTGCTGCGGTCCAAAAGCCCCGACATGGTGCGCCAGGAAATCCATGGCTACCTGCTCACCCACTACGCGATCAGCACCCTGATCTGCCACGCCGCCACCGAGGCTGACATCGACCCCGACCGAGTCAAATTCACCCGCACTCTCCGCATTGTCCGCCGGACCGCCGGTCCGGCGGCCTTCCCCCCCTGACCAGCAACAACACTTCCACGATGCGATCACCGCGAGCATCACCGCCACCCGCAACCTCAACCCCCCACGACGCCACCGCACCTACCCCCGCGTCATCAAACGAGGACGCCACA
>DASYAZ010000071.1:0-2176 GCA_036501085.1 Pseudonocardiaceae bacterium
GATCAAACTCTCCAAAAAAGAATCCGAATAATCCCGGCAAACATCCCGACGAGGATCGGGACCATCCACCACATACATCAAAATACATGGCATCATAGACAATGACACACTGTTGAGTTCTCAAGAAACAGACACACCCACCACATCCGCTCACACGGACTGCACCGGGGTTTGGTCCTGCCCCGCTCAGATCCGACCGGTTTCACCCGGCTTCCCCTTGCGGCGACTCGGTAAACATTAGAGTCTCGAGCCGACACCGTCAAATCGCTGCATCCACACCTTGACAAAGCAACTGACTCTCCGTCAGCGGCAGCGCCAGCGGCCAACGCCATCCATCCCCACCCCCGCAACCCGCGCCCGGGGGGGTCCAGGGGGGCGAAGCCCCCTTGGCGTGGGGGTGTGGGGGCCGGGCCCCCACTACAACAACGAACCGCCCCCACATGCGTCAGCATGTAGGGGCGGCCCGGTTCGTAGCGGGGACAGGATTTGAACCTGCGACCTCTGGGTTATGAGCCCAGCGAGCTACCGAGCTGCTCCACCCCGCGTCGGGATGGCTCTACTGTACGTCGATCGCCGTGCGTGGTGCAAATCGAATGCCGGCCACTAGCTGGACACCGGCCATACACGTCGGCGAGGGCTTGTGGCCGCGGCGGCTGGGGTGCGACGAGGCGGCTGCCGAGATCGTGAAGAATGGGCGGCATGAACCCGGCTTTGACGCAGTCGTTGATCGAGTTGGAGCAGCATGTCGCGAAGGGCGGGTGGGATCAGGGCCCGCGGCTGTTCGCGCTGGTGGACACGGCGGAGCTGATCAGGGCCGAGCCGCGGCTGGCCGCTGCGCTGGCGCCGGAGACGGTGCACATGGATGGGGCGATCGCACCGATGCGGGCGTTCACCTCGGTGGAGCAGGAGGGCTTTTCCGGCGGCGACCAGCTCGATGAGGCGTTGGCTGCGATCGGCTGGCCGGCCACGGTGGACGGGGCCGCGCTGGTCCTCGAACGGGTGATGCTGCCGCCGAGTGCGGAGGCGGAGATGCCTGCGGGCGACGGCGGGGTGGACCTCGACGACTGGGCGGCGAGGCACCCGGACCGGCAGGAGGTGCGGATCGCGGTGGGGGTGCTGCGGGACGGCTCGCGTGAGTGTGCGCTGCGGCTGCGGACCAAGGACGCCGATGACGAGGTCCTGTCCGGGCCCGACCTCGTGCCGCACCTTGCGACGGCGCTGGCTCAGACGCTCGTCGACTGAGCCGGATTTCCCATTATCCGAATCATCCGATGAGCAGATCGGCTTTGTCCGCCGGCGCTAGTGCGTTGGCCGTAATGGTCCACCAGGTTGAGGAATAGTTATATTAGCCGCCTGCTTGAGTCTCGTGGACTATTCCGTCGAGCGAGGAGGGGCAGATGGCGGAGAGGGTGAAGGCCCGCACGCTGACCGATCAGGAGGGTCAGACGCTGGTGCGGATCGTGCGGCGCGGTTCGGCAAGCCCGATCCGGTACCGGCGGGCGATGATCGTGCTGGCCTCCTCCAGCGGGAACACGGTGCAGGCGATCGCACGGTTGGTGGCGGCCGATCAGGACACGGTGCGCGATGTGATCCACGCGTTCAACCGGGTCGGCCTGCAATCCCTGGACCCCCGGTGGGCGGGCCATCGCAGCCGTCTGCTCAGTAAGGACCAGGAGGACCACATCGTGGCGATCGCGTCCGAGCGCCCCGCAAAGGCCGGGGCGCCGTTCACCCGCTGGTCGATCCGCAAGCTGCAGGCCCACCTGGCCGCGGACCCGCACCGCCCGGTCCGGGTCGGGCGCGAGACGCTGCGGGTGCTGCTGGCCCGCCGCAACGTCACCTTCCAGCGCACCCGGACCTGGAAGGAGTCCCCCGACCCGGACAAGGAGGCCAAGCTCGCCGCGATCGAGGACGCGCTGGAGCACCACGCCGACGCCACGTTCGCGTTCGACGAGTTCGGGCCGTTGGGCATCCGCCCGGTGCACGGCGCCGGGTGGGCGCGCTCCGGGCACCCGTGGCGGCTGCCGGCCACCTACCACCGGACACACGGGGTGACGTACTTCCACGGCTGCTACAGCGTCGGGGCCGACCGGCTCTGGGGGATCAACCGGCGGCGCAAGGGCGCGGTCAACACCCTGCTGGCCCTCAAAAGCATCCGGCGCGTGCGCCCAATGGA
>DASYAZ010000072.1:0-4826 GCA_036501085.1 Pseudonocardiaceae bacterium
CAGCGGTCGCAGCACCCCGTCATCCAGATAGTCGGGAAAGGTGATGCCGGAGCAGGAGTCCAGAGTGGCGGCCAGTGCCTCGAAACCGGCATTGGAGTAGATCCGCCGGGCTCCCGGCGTTACCACGACCTGGGGGGTGTCGAACGCCATCCCGGAGGCGTGGGCGAGGAGATGGCGCACCGTCGCGCCCGGCGGCCCAGCCGGCTGGTCGAATTCCAGTGCCCCCTCCTGTACCGCGAGCAGCACCGCGTAGGCCGAGAGCAGCTTGGTCACCGAGGCGAGCCGGAAGGGCGCGTGCTGCGATCCCTGGCCACCCAGCACGCCGGTGGAGTCGACGGCCGCGACGGCCACCGCGCCGACCGGCCACTGGTGCGCGGCGCGCAGGCTGTCCATGCCCAGCGACGGTACGCAGGCATGGCAAGATCGCGCTGTGCACTCCGATCGCTTGCTGCTCGGGCCCGGACCGTCCAATCCCTACCCGGAAGCCCTCGAGGCGTTGACCCGGCCGGTGCTCGGGCACCTGGATCCCGAGTTCCTCACCCTGGTGGCTGACACCGCGCAACGATTGCGGACCGTCTTCGGCACCCGTAATCGCCTCACCCTGCCGGTCAGCGGCACCGGGTCAGCGGGCATGGAAGCCTGCCTGGCCAGCCTGCTGGAACCGGGCGAGCTGGCCATCGTCGGGGTGAACGGGTACTTCGGCGAGCGGCTGTGCGAGGTGGCTCGCCGGGTGGGAGCCCAGGTGCAGGCCGTGCCCGCACCATGGGGGCAGCCGCTGGACCCCCAGGCGCTGCTCGACGCGCAGCGGGCGGCGCCGCATGCTCGGCTGGTCGCGCAGGTGCACGCGGAGACCTCCACCGGTGTGCGCAATGAGATCGCCCCGTTGCACGCGCTGCAGGACACCGACACCTTGCTGCTGCTCGACACCGTCACCTCACTGGGCGGGATCCCGGTCGAGGTGGACGCCTGGGGGGTCGATGCCTGCTACTCGGCGACCCAGAAGTGCTTGGGCGCACCCTCGGGACTCGCGCCGGTGACGCTATCCGAGCGGGCGGAAGCACGGATGCGGGCCCGGGAGCAGCCGGTCTGCTCGTTCTACCAGGATCTGGGCCTGCTGGATGCCTACTACCAGGGCGATCCTCCCGTGTATCACCACACGGCGAGCTCGACGCTGATCTCGGCCGCGCACGGGGGCCTGGGGCGGTTGCTGGAGGAGGGCCTACCGGCGGTCTGGGAGCGGCACGCCCGGGCCGGGGAGCGGCTCCAGGCGGCGCTGCCCGAGCTCGGTTTCGAAATCTTCGCCGAGCAGGGTCACCGGCTGCCCCAGCTCACCGCCGCCCGGTTACCCGAAGGTCTGGCCGATGCCGCGGGTCGCAAGGCGCTGCGGGAGGACTTCGGGATCGAGGTCGGCGGCGGCCTGGGGCCCTTGGCCGGCACCGGCTGGCGGATCGGCTTGATGGGCCACAACGCCCGGGACCGCGCCGTGACGACGCTGGTGGGTGCGCTGACGCACCGTGGGGTGGGGGGCGCCGCGAACTCGACGTGACGAACGTCCGGCTGCGCGACGACGTCGGTGGCGTCGAGCTCACGGCGCCCCCGCCGGGTCGGTGAAGGAGGTGGCTCGCTTAGGGGGTTAGGCCGACGCGCTGGCCGTTCTCCAGGTTCGCGATCGCGGCGAGTTCGTCCGCGGAGAGCTCGAAACCGAAGACGTCGAGGTTCTCTTGGATCCGCTGCGGGTTCACCGACCGGGGAATCACGATGTTGCCGAGCTGCAGGTGCCAGCGCAGCACGACCTGTGCTGAGGTCACACCGTGCCGTTCGGCGAGCCGGGTGATCACCGCAGTGGACAGTACCGCGCCCTGCGCCAGCGGGCTCCAGGCCTCGGTGGCGATCCCGTGTTCGGCGTGCACCGCGCGCAGGTCGGCCTGCGGGAGTTGCGGGTGCAGCTCGACCTGGTTGACCGCGGGTACCGTTGCGGTCTCGGCGAACAGCCGCTGCAGATGCTCGACATCGAAATTCGAAACGCCGATTGCCCGCGCCCGGCCGTCGGCGGCCAGTTTCTCCAGCGCTTTCCAGCTTTCGACATACCGGTCCGCAGCCGGCATCGGCCAGTGGATGAGGTAGAGGTCCACCGTGTCCAGACCCAGCCGCCGCGAGCTGGCCTCGAACGCGCGCAGTGCCTCGTCATAGCCGTGGTCGTCGTTCCACAGCTTGGTCGTCACGAACACCTCGTCGCGAGCTAGGCCGGATGACGCGATCGCTGCGCCGACGCCTTCCTCATTACCGTAGATCGCCGCCGTGTCGATGCTGCGGTACCCGGCCTCCAGCGCGGTCGAGACCGCCCGCTCGGTGTCCCGCGGGGGCACCTGGAAGGTGCCGAAGCCGAGCTGGGGGATCTGTACGTTGTTGTTCAGCGTTATCGAAAGCACCTCGCCATGGTGGTGGCAACCAGTGCCCGGCGCTAATTGGAAGGCTCGTCGCCAGCACGATCCGGAGGTCCGAGTAGCGGGATGCGGCACGAACTGCGGATCGGCGCACCCGAGGATCTCGACGCGAGCGCGATCAGCCAAATCGGGAACGGAGCGATTGTCTGCCTTGATCCGGACTTGTTGTGCGCGGTAGCAGCCAACCGGAGGGCTGTGCTGGCCGCCCTGACCGCCGGAGCCGCCGCGGTGTACGGGGTGAACACCGGCGTCGGCCGCTTCGCCGGGCACCGGCTGGATTCCCGGACGCAAGCCGAGCAGCAGCATCGCCTGCTGGCCGGGCGAGCCGTGGGTGGGGCGCCGTGGCTACCCGTCAGGGACACCCGCGTGGTGATGGCGATCAAGCTTCGGACGTTGCTCGCACCGGAGAGCGGTGTCAGCGCCCAGCTGTGCAGTTACCTCGCCGAGCGCCTCAACGACCAGCTGGTTCCCGCCGTGCCCCGGGGGGGCATCGGCTGCTCAGGAGAGATCATCCCGCTGTGTCACGCCTTCCAGACGCTGGCCGGGTTGGGGGAGGTGCTGGAGGACGGCACCGAGATCGCTGCGGCCGAGGCGCTGCGGCGGCGGGGGGTCGCCCCGTTCCGGCCCGGGCCGAAGGAGGGTATCTCGCTTATCGAGGGCTCACCGGTCGCCACGATGCACGCCATCCTCCGCGGCAACGAAGCCCGGGAGGTGGCCGGCTGGCAGTTGGGTGCGCTGGCCGCCACGGTGGACGCGATGGGTGCGCCCCGGGCGGTCTATGACAGCCGGCTGGCCGGTGGCGCGGATGAGGTGCTGGCGGGGGTGCTGCAGGACATCCAGCGGCTCAGCGACGGTGGCGTCGTGCGCGGCGAGGTGGTGCAGGCACCGGTGTCGGTCCGGGTCGGGCCGCAGGCGCTGGCACATCTGCGGCGAGTGACCGATGAGCTGGGTGGCGCCATGCGGCGGGCCCTGGGCGTGATCACCGACTCGCCGGCCTGGCTGGGCGGGGAATTCGTCTCCACTGCGGGTTTCCATGCCGCTGAGCTCGGGCTGCGGCTCGACTCGGTGACAGCGGCGCTGGTCCACGTCGCGGAGATCAGCGTGCAGCGGATGCACCGGCTGCTGGATGACCGGTGCACCGGGTTGCCCCCGCAGCTGGCCGCCCGGCCCGGATACCAGGTCGGTCTGGCGGCGGTGCACAAGCGCGCCGCCGGTGAGCTGCACGCGATGCGCCGGCTCGCCTGCCCGGCAACCCTCGGCTCGATCGACACCTCCGCCGGCCAGGAGGACGTGCAAGCCTTCGCCTGTGCCGCGGGTGAGCAACTCCGCGCGGTGATAGACGCGCTGTTCGCCGTCACCGCGTGTGAGCTGATCGCTGCCGCCCAAGCGTGGGGATTGCGATCGTCCGAGCCTGCGCCAGAACTGCGGTGGCTGGGTCATTGGGTCAACCGCATCGTTCCTCCGATCGGCGCGGACCGCCCGCTCGGTGGTGAGATCGGCCGCCTGGTCAGCGCGCTCCGCCAGTCAGCTCCGTCGTGAAGGGCACCTTGACCCAAGTCAGCACCTGCGGTCGGGATGGGTGGACGCTGACGCGCAGGTAGTCGTCCACGTTGGTGGAACCGTCGACAGTGATCCTGGTCAGGTTCCGCGCCGGGGTGGGCGCGTCGTAGAACGTGAGCCATTGTGAGCCGGGTGCCAGTGGGGTGTCGGAGTTGAAGACATGACTGTCGCCGTTGAACAGGTAGATCGGCTTGCCGAAGTCAGCGGACCGGGTGGCGTTCTTGCGGACAATCGGTTGGAAGCCGGAGTAGTCGGCGAACTGCGGATCGGGCACGGTCGGGTCGAACACGTCGGCCTGCATGAGCAGGACCACGGCTCGCTGTTTGTGCTTGCCGGCCTGGTCGAAAGTCTGGTCGATCAGGCGCAGGGTGGCCGCGGTGCGGCGCTGGACCTCGGCGAGTTGCGCCGGGTGGGCGCGGTGTTGCCGGTCCAGGGCTCCAAGCTGTTGTTGCTGCCGACGACGTGCAGGGCGCCGAACTCGACGTCCGCGTGGTGGTACGAGACGTTCTCCACGAAGCCCTGGTCGGCTTGCGATCGAACCTTGACGCTGTGCTGGCCGAGGGTCTTGCCGGGGTGCGAGAAGAAGACCCGGCGGACGGCGGCCAGCCGTTCGAGCGGGTTGTAGGAACCGTTGTTGGGCCGGTGGCAGTCGGTCCATTCGTTGTCGCCGGGGGTGTAGACCAGCGGGTCGACGAAGCGGTCGAACTGGGTCCTGATCATCGCGAAGTAGTCGTCGCTGCACACCGAGGACCCGCTCTTGATGCCACCCAGATGGTTAACGAACTGGACGGCTGGATCCGCGTTGATCTGGTCGACCACTGC
>DASYAZ010000073.1:0-1723 GCA_036501085.1 Pseudonocardiaceae bacterium
GCCGCCGGACCCCCCGCACCCACCGCAACCCGATCCACCACCCACCGCACCACCAACGCCAACACCCCCGCAGCCGAATACGGCACACCCCCCACCACCATCGGCACCTCATCCCCCACCCGACCCACAAAACCCCGGACCACCTGATCGCCGGTCGGAGCCCCCACCACCAGCTTGCCGTCCGCCCCCGCGCACACCTCAGCACTCACCACGCCCGAGCCGGCCGCTCCGGAACCCAGCGCCACCGGCTCGGGTTCCCGCCCTACCCGGCAGATCGCCGCCGAGACACACGTGCTCCCCACATCGATCCCCAGCCAGTAGCTCATCGCGCATACCTTTCTTATTGCGTGATCCCCGCTTGTGGCGATCACCCTTGAAGGCCGCTTCAGCCGGCTGCGCTCCAGCGAATCTAAACGGCGTCTGGACCCGGTATCGCCAGCTCCTAACGCTCCGTTAGCGATCAGCCGGAAGCCCCCTCCCCCAACTATCCCCAGGAGTCAATCCCCTGCCGCGCGGGATCGGGATAGGGGAATTCCCCGATGCCCGCAGCCTGCCGCGCCCCTAGCGTGGAATGCCGCTCCCCCTGGCGGGTCGTAGCTGGTCATCCGTCGGCAGCATGGCGATATGTCCGTTTTCGGGGTACGCTCTGCGGGTATGGACCACTGGCTGTCCATCGAGATCTTCGACGGGGAATTCCCCGCCAGTAGCTGGCGGCGGGCCTACGGCGACAACCTCACCGAGGCCGCGATCACTAATGGTGCGCTGCGGTGGGAATGGCGCGAACATCAATGGGGCGTCGTTATCGAGCTGGAATTCAGCAATGAGCAGGAACGCGACCGCTTCCGTGAGTTGCCCGCGGTACTCGCCGCCTTGGATGCCGTGCCTGACCCGGTGAGTGGGTTGCTGGTGTACCCGGGTCGCGGTGGCGGAGCCGGTGCCCGGGTACCGCGCCGCCCACGCCCGCTGCCGATGGCCGGCGCGGGCGCCCGGCCCGAACCGCGCGAGGAGCAGCACATCACGCTGGTCACCCACGAGCTGGTCTGAGCCGGGGCGATCCCCCAGAGGATGACGGTGTCCCTAGGGTCTATCCGTCTTCGTTGGCGCGGCGGAGGATGGCGACGAACTCGCGATCGGGGCCTTTGACCAGGGCGTGGAGGGTTCTCACCACCGGGCAGGGCCAGGGTGACGGGCAGGTGCGGCAGTTGCCGCTGGGTGTGATCTCGTGCGCGACGAGCAATCCCCGGATGGCGACGAGCAGGTCGGGGATCAGTCTGCGCACCGAGGCCAGGTCTTCTTCAGACCAGCCGTCGATCTTGCTGGCCAGGTCCTCCGCCTCGCACAGGTGGGTGTAGAGATCCATGAGCAGCAGCCGGAAAGCGTCGGCGTGCACGGGTGAGATCGTGTCCATCGGCTACCTCCTCGGGTTCGGCGAGATCCGCTACCCCGCCGTCCAGCAGACAACCGGTTGTCCCCTGGGCACGCAATGCCCAAGTCGTCAAGCCTCGCACCGGTGGTACAGAATGCACCGCAGAGGGAGGTCATCATGGACGATCGCGAGCCGACGATCCGCAGCCGCGAGCTGGGCGAGGGCCTGCGCCGGGCGATGCACAACGCCGGGCTGTCCGGCAAGGACGTGGCGAAACTGCTCGACCTGTCCCCGAGCTGGGTGTCCCGATTGATCTCCGGCAAGCGCAACGTTACCGCCGTGCAGGCCTCGGCGTTC
>DASYAZ010000074.1:0-2843 GCA_036501085.1 Pseudonocardiaceae bacterium
TACCAACCTTGTCCGCTTCTGCGCCATTCACCTAGGAAGAGTGAACAGTGAGTAATGTAGACACAGGTGCTCCTCGCGCCGCAAGCGGGGTCACCCGAATGTCTCACCGCCATTATCGGCGCTGCCCTCGGTGTCACGGGATCGGTCGCTTCGCGCCGGATTCGATTGTGTGCCAGCGCTGCGCGCAGACGCGGCCGGCGGGAGCGACCGTGACCGTCACAGTCACCGTCCTGGTGTCGGGGGGTGATCGGTGATGAACCTCGCTGTGATCGCTGCACTGATAGCCGGTGGCGCTGCGCTGGGCGTCGTGGTGTGGGTCTTGGCCAAGGTCGGTAGGGCGCTGGTCAAGATTGCGGAGGCGCTGGCCGCTGCGGCGGTGGTGCTTGCCGCTGTGTGGCTTCTGGTCAAGGCGGTGGTGTGGGCGCTGCGGCAGGCGCTCACGCATTGGCGGACCAGTCTGACCGTCCTCGCTGTGGGTGTGTGGTGGCACGCTTGGGGCTGGGCCTCGCTGGTGATCACCGCTGGTGTCATCGTCGTGGTACTGACTACGTGGCGGTGGGGCGAGCTGGTGTCGCTCGATGCCTGGGCGGGGCGGTATCTGCGCTCGTGGTGGCTGCGCTGGACGATCTATGCCCCGAAGCTGCCCGGCTGGCTGCACGCCTGCGGACTGACCATCACCCACGCAGCACCCCCGGCCGTGGTACTGCTCAACCCGCTGAGCCGCAGGACCTTCCACCCCCAGCGCCGATCCCCCGCGGTGGGGTACCCGACCGTGCTAGGCGTGCGCTCGGGCGGTTCCTGGGATGAGGTCCGGGTTCGGCTGGTGGCTGGCCAGAAGCCGGAAGACTTCGATGCGGCGGCGCGGGCGCTCGCTTCGGCGCGGGCAGTGGCGCGGTGCCAGGTCCGGGAACTGACCCCGAACACAGTGTCGATCGATTTCCAGCGCCGCAACCTGCTCGCCGACCCGGTGGCGTGCCCGGACCTGGTCACACTGGCCGGTACCCCGGGTAGCGCGGTGGATCTGCGGCGAGTGTTCGCCGGGCGCACCGAGTACGGCCAGGACTGGCATGTGTCGCTGGCCGGTCCGGCCAGTCACACCCTGACCGCACGAGAGACCGGGGCGGGCAAGAACTCGGTGACCTGGTGCCCCCTGGTGTCCATCGCCCCCGCCATCCGCGACGGACTCGTGAAGGTGTCGGGGATCGATCCCAAGGGCATGGAACTGGCCTACGGAAGACGGATCTTCCACCGCTACGCCGTCACCGGGACCGACGCCCTGGCCGTCCTCGATGACCTCGTGGACGCCATGGCCATTCGCAAGACCGAGTTCGCGGGGCGGGTGCGGGTGGTGCCGATCAGCCGTGAGCACCCACTGGAGCTGCTGGAGTTCGACGAGATCGGAGCCCTCACGAAGTACACCGACCGCAAAACCCGAGACGCCATCACCGAAAAAATCGCGCTACTGACCACCCAAGGCCGCGCGCTGGGCTTCACTGTCCGCGGCTATGTCCAAGAGCCCACCAAGGACACCGTGCCCGTGCGGGAGCTGTTCCCCCGCCGGATCTGCCTGCGCGTCGCGGCCAAGTCCCACGTCGGCATGGTGCTCGGCGACCAAGCCTACGAACGGGGAGCCTGGGCCAACCGGATCACCGAGGCCGGCGTGGGCTACGTCTTCGGCGAGGGCATCCGCGAACCGCTGCGAGTCCGGGCCGGCTGGGTCCCCGACCAGACGATCAAACACCTCGAAACCTTCCTCACCAGCCCCGCCACCCACCACACGACGGTGCTGGCCTTCCCGACCAAGCCCATCGACCCCACCGGGTTATGCCACGGAGGTGCCGCGTGACCAGCCCCGTTGACCAGCTCGCCACGATCAGCTCTCACCTCGCCGACTTCGAGCTGCCGCGATCCCGGTCAGTCCACCAGGTCGAGACGCCGGCACAGATCACGATGCAGGTGTCCCACCGTGGGACACCTGAGTTCTCCGACACGCTGCTGGCCCTCGGGGAGGTGACGCTGTCATGACGACCGACCCGACGGGGATGACCCGGGCGCAGCGGGCCGCGCTGCCAGTCAGCGCCGATGTGGTGATGGCCCTGGCCCACCAGCACGGGGTGTGTGTCCGCCCGCTGGCCATGCGCCGGATCGACACCACCACCGGCCGGGTCGAGGTCGTACCCGTCCCGTGTGGGTCGACCCGGGAGCACCAGTGTGCGCCGTGTGCGGACAAGGCGCGGCGGTTGCGGATGGCGCAGTGCCGCGAAGGCTGGCACCTCGATGCTGAACCGGTCATCGAGCGGGCCACGCCCACCGAAGAGCACCAGGAGCTGATGGCAACCCGGGCTGATCTCGCGGCTACGTACGCGGAGTGCAAGGGCATCGGTGATGAGATCACCTGTGAACAGCTCGCCGACGCCGTGGCGGAACTAGACGCCGAACTGCGCGCGGCCGGGGTCCGTGGACGGCTCACCCCACTAGATCCACCGCCTAAGCCCGTCACGCGTTCCACCCGGCGTCGCCACGACGCCCCGGACCTGCCCCGCCGGCCCGTCGAGAAGCGCACCCTGGGGCGGGTGTTCGCCGGGCGCTACCGGCCCTCCACGTTCCTCACCCTCACCCTCGACTCCTACGGCCGGGTTGATAGCGACGGGACGGCCCTAGACCCGGATCGCTATGACTACCGTCGGGCCGCCCGAGACGCGATTCACTTCCCGGCCCTGCTGGATCGGTTCTGGCAAAACACCCGCCGCTGTGTCGGCTGGGACGTCCAGTACTTCGGCACCGTGGAACCCCAAAAACGAGGCGCCCCGCACTTCCACACCGCGATCCGCGGCGCCATCCCC
>DASYAZ010000075.1:0-9852 GCA_036501085.1 Pseudonocardiaceae bacterium
CCCTCCACCTGGCTGGACGCGATGCGCCGGGAGCTAGACCTCGCTGCCCACGTCCTGGGGGAGCCGGAGCCGGCTGACACGGTGTTCGTCGGTGGCGGCACGCCGTCGCTGCTCGGTGCCGCGGGGCTCGCCGCGGTGCTCGACGCCATCCGCGGGTCATTGGGATTAGCTGCAGGTGCTGAGGTGACCACCGAAGCCAACCCCGAATCCACCTCACCTGGGTTCTTCGCCGGGATCGCCGCGGCCGGCTACACCCGGGTCTCGCTCGGGATGCAGAGCGCAGCGCCGCACGTGCTGGCCGTGCTGGACCGGGTGCACACTCCAGGTCGGCCGGTGGCCGCGGCGGCCCAGGCCCGCGCCGCCGGGATTGGCCAGGTCAGCCTCGATCTGATCTACGGCACGCCGGGGGAGACCTCCGACGATCTGGCCGCCTCCCTGGAGGCAGTGCTCAGCGCCGGGGTCGACCACGTATCGGCTTACGCTCTGGTCGTCGAGGCTGGTACCGCGCTGGCCCGTCGGGTAGCCCGCGGGGAGCTACCAGGACCGGACGACGATGTGCTCGCTGAGCGCTACGAGCAGATCGACACTGCGCTGTCCGCGGCCGGCCTGCACTGGTACGAGGTGTCCAACTGGGCCACGTCTGCTGAGTCGCGCTGCCGGCACAACATCGGCTACTGGGCTGACGGGAACTGGTGGGGCGCCGGCCCAGGTGCGCATTCGCACGTCGGCGGGGTGCGGTGGTGGAACGTCAAACACCCAGCGCACTACGCCGCCGCGCTGGAGGCCGGTTGCTCCCCGGCGGCTGGCCGGGAGATCCTCAGCCTTGAGGAGCAGTACACCGAGCGGATCATGCTGGGGCTGCGGGTGGCCGAGGGCTTGCCTCTGGAGGCCCTCGACTCGCTAGGCAGGGCCGCCGCCCATCGCGCGATCTCCGACGGTCTGGTCATCGCCGTCCCAGGCGACCGACTGGTGCTCACCCGCCGCGGCCGCCTACTCGCCGACGCTGTTGTCCGCGACCTCCTAACACCCTGACTCGATCTTCATCCGTGACCAGTGGGTTGCCGCCGGTCAGCTGCGTAGCAGGTCTAGGTCGAGGATCCGGACGTGCAGGGCGGTGCGTTGCTGAAGGGCGCCGCGGAGGGCGCGGTGCAGGCCGTCCTCTAAGAAAAGCTCGCCGCACCACCGGACCGCGTGCGGGAACAGATCGCCGAAGGGGGTGGGGTCCTCGGACAGCAGCCGGTCCAGCTCCACCACCGTGGCGGTGGTGATCAGGTCTGCCAAGGGCACCTGCTGGGGTGGTAGTTGTGCCCAGTCCTTCATGGAGAACCCGTGCTCGGGATACGGGCGGCCATGCCGGACTTCTTTGAAGATCACAGCCGGTCCTCACCTCCGTTCCCCGCTCGGCGCGAGGGCACAGGGTATCGGGCGTGTCGGCGGGTTCCGACGGCTGCGCCCGGGGCGCACTAGACTCGGGCTACAGGCCCTACCAGGGCCAGGACTCGGTAACAGAACCCAAGCACCAGGGGAGGTGACGTGAACGCGGACGACCGCCGGTTCGAAGTACTGCGCGCCATCGTCACCGACTACGTGGCCACCCATGAGCCGGTGGCGTCCCGATCGTTGGTGGAGCGCCACCAATTCGGGGTATCGAGCGCAACCATTCGCAATGACATGGTGGCGCTGGAAGAGGACGGCTACATCACTCAGCCGCACACCAGCGCCGGCCGGGTGCCCACCGACAAGGGTTACCGGCTGTTCGTCGACCGGCTATCGGAGATAAAGCCACTGTCGGCGGCCGAGCGCCGTGCCGTGCAAACCTTCCTGCACGGTGCGGTCGACCTTGACGACGTGCTGCGCCGCAGCGTGCGGTTGCTTGCGCAGCTCACCCGGCAGGTGGCGGTGATCCAGTACCCCACGCTGAGCCGGTCCACGGTGCGCCACCTCGAGGTGCTCGCGGTCACCCCCGCCCGGTTGATGCTGGTCCTGATCACCGATGCTGGCCGGGTGGACCAGCGTCTCCTCGACTTGGGTGACGTCATCACCGAGAACCAGGTGGCGCAACTGCGAACGCTGCTCAACCAGGCGCTGTCCGGGCGCCGGCTGGTGGAGGCCTCCGCCGCCGTAGCCGACCTTCCCGAGCAGGCGCCCGTTGAGCTCCGCGACGCGATGACCCGGGCCTCCACGGTTCTCATCGAGACGTTGGTGGAACATCCCGAGGAGCGGTTGCTGCTCGGGGGTACCGCCAACCTCACCCGAAACGCCGCCGACTTCCCTGGTTCCTTACGCCAGGTACTCGAGGCGTTGGAGGAGCAGGTGATCGTGCTTAAGCTGCTGGCCGTCGCCCGTGATTCGGGCACCGTCACGGTGCGGATCGGCGAGGAGAACGAAGCCGAAGAGATGCGCAGCACCTCATTGGTCTCGATCGGCTATGCCTCACACGGCACCGTGGTGGGGGGGATGGGCGTGGTCGGACCGACCAGAATGGACTATCCGGGCACCATCGCCGCGGTGCGCGCGGTAGCACGATACGTGGGGGAGATCCTGACTACCCGGTGAGCTGAGTCGGGCTCATCGATATGTACGACGATTACCGCGGCGAGGGCTGCGGCCAGGAGGACGCCAGCGTGGCTAGGGACTACTACGCAATCCTGGGTGTGCCCAGGGATGCCAGCGCGGAACAGATCAAACGCGCCTACCGCAAGCTTGCGCGGGAGCTGCACCCCGACGTCAATCCTGACGCTGAGGCGCAGCAGCGTTTCCAGAACATCACCGCGGCATACGAGGTACTGACCGATCCGCAGAAGCGCCAGATCGTCGACCTCGGCGGGGACCCGCTGGAGTCTGGCGGTGGTCGTGGCGCAGGGGGCGATCCCTTCGGCGGGTTCGGTTTCGGCGACATCATGGATGCCTTCTTCGGTGCGACCGGAGGCGCTGGCCGGCGGGGGCCGCGTAGCCGGGTACAGAGCGGTTCGGACGCGCTGATCCGGCTGCAGCTTGTCCTCGAGGAGTGTGCGACCGGGGCATCTCGCGAGCTCACTGTCGATACCGCCGTGCTGTGTAGCGAATGCAACGGCTCGGGTTGCGCGCCCGGCACCCGGCCGCAGACCTGCGACACCTGTGCCGGCGCCGGCGAGGTGCAGAACGTCCAGCGTTCATTTCTCGGGCAGGTGGTGACCTCGCGGCCGTGCCCGGTGTGTCGCGGCTTCGGCGAAGTCATCCCCGACCCCTGCCACCAATGCGGTGGTGATGGCCGGGTCCGGACCCGCCGCACCGTCACGGCCAAGGTGCCGGCCGGGGTGGGCGACGGGATGCGGGTGCGGCTGGCCGGCCAAGGCGAGGTAGGTCCTGGGGGCGGCCCCGCGGGTGATCTGTACGTCGAGGTGCAGGAGGTGCCGCACGAGACATTCACCCGGGACGGCGCTGACCTGCATTGCACGGTGCGGGTTCCGATGACCGCCGCCGCACTGGGCACCACCGTCGCGCTGGAGACTCTTGACGGCACCGAAGAGGTGCGCGTTGAACCGGGCACCCAGTGTGCGACCGTGCTGACTCTGCGGGGGCGTGGGATGCCACGGCTGCGCAGCACTGGCCGCGCCGAGGGACGGGGTGACCTGTTCGTCCACCTCGATGTGGTGACCCCCACGCGGCTGGATCCCCGGCAGAGCGAACTGCTGCGCGAGCTTGCCGTGCTGCGGGGTGAAGAACAGGCTGAGCTCACGGCGAACGGCCGGGCCGGCGGTTTGTTCTCCCGGTTGCGGGATTCCTTAGGCGGGCGCTGAGGAGCCGGGGTGAGCAGCCTGCCGGTGTTCTTCGCCGAGCAGCTGCCTTGCGAGGGCGGCGAGACGACGCTGGACGGACCCGAGGGAAGGCACGCCGCGACTGTGCGACGGTTGCGCGCCGGCGAGGGTCTGGTACTCACCGACGGCTGTGGAGAGTTGGCCGTGTGTGAAGTGCTCGATGCGGGTCGCGATCGGCTGCAACTCAAGGCGCTGCGCCGGGAGAGTGAGCCCGCTCCAGACTTGCGGGTCACGCTAGCCCAGGCGCTGGTCAAGGGCCCGCGTGGGGAGCTGGCGGTGGAGCTCGCCACTGAAGCGGGGGTGGACGCGGTACTGCCTTGGCGAGCTGACCGCTGCGTGGCCCGCTGGGACGATGGGCCGCGCGGAGCCAATGCGCTGTCCCGCTGGCGGCAGGCCGCTAGGGAGGCGGCCAAACAGTCCCGCCGGGGATGGTTCCCTGAGGTGGCCGAGCCAGTGGGCACCACCGTGCTCGGGCAGCACTGCGCTGCCGCCGCGGGTTGCCTGGTGTTGCACGAGAGTGCCGCTGAACCGCTGTCCATGGTGGCGTTGCCCGCCGCGGGAGAACTACTGCTAGTGGTCGGACCTGAGGGCGGCATCACCGACGTCGAACTGGCCACGCTCGCGGCGGCAGGCGGTCGGCCGGTTCGGCTCGGCCGCGGTGTGTTGCGTTCTTCGAGTGCCGGAGCAGTCGCTCTGGGTGCAATTAGCGCCCTGTCTCGGCGCTGGAGCTAGGTCATTCAGGTGATAAATAGTGAGGTAGACCCACGAAAGGCTAACATTTAGTACGCAAGCCACCTGATTGAGGAATTAGTTCGGGCTCACAGGCAAGCCCACACAGAGGCTCCGCCGGGCACCTCCCCCCTCGGTCCGGCGGCGCTGCGCCGCGGCGGGACAGCCCCCAGTTTCCGCCGCGGCGCAGCATCCTTTCCGGTGAGCGTTGCAACACCATTTGATCGTCGAAACTGAGCCGTGACTGTGCGAATTGCATGGCCACGGCTCACTTCGACACTCACTAATGCATTCGGTGATCGGGTGGCTACAGCTGCCCAGCCGGTGCCCAACCACGAGCCGTGGCTGGGCCGCGTGGTGCGAACCACCAATCAACGCCCCGCGGAGTCAGGTCTGCGACTAGCATCTGTCCTACCGGTTGACCCGAGACGCGCGCGTGCGCAGGAAGTAGGATCCACTCCCACGTGACCCCTACCCCAGTGGAGGGCGCCTCCCGATCCGGTTCGGAGACGACGCAGCCCCAGCCGGTCCAGTCGAAGATCGTGGTCCCAGATGCCGCCGTGCTATCTCTGCTCGGATCCCGGGACGAGAACCTGAAGATCACCGAAGACTTGCTCGCCGCTGACGTGCACGTGCGCGGCAACGAGGTGACCCTCACCGGAACCCCGGCGGACGTCGCATTCGCCGAGCGGGCCTTCGGCGAGTTGGTTACCCTGGCCCGCCGCGGCCAGCAGCTCGGTCCCGACGCGGTCCGGGAGACCCTGACGATGCTCGCCCAGGGCAACACCGAATCGCCCGCCGAGGTACTCAGCCTCGACATCCTGTCCCGGCGCGGGCGCACGATCCGGCCCAAGACCCTGAACCAGAAACGTTACGTCGACGCCATCGATCGCTTCACGATCGTGTTCGGCATCGGACCCGCCGGTACCGGAAAAACGTACCTGGCCATGGCCAAGGCGGTACAGGCGCTGCAGACCAAACAGGTCAATCGGATAATCCTCACCCGGCCGGCAGTCGAGGCGGGGGAGCGGTTGGGCTTTCTGCCCGGCACCCTGTACGAGAAGATCGACCCGTACCTACGCCCGTTGTATGACGCTCTGCACGACATGCTGGACCCGGAGTCGATCCCCAAGTTGATGGCCGCCGGGACTATCGAGGTCGCGCCACTGGCCTACATGCGCGGGCGCACCCTTAACGATGCTTTTATCATTCTCGACGAGGCACAGAACACCACTCCGCAGCAGATGAAGATGTTCCTCACCCGGCTGGGTTTCGGTTCCAAGGTCGTGGTCACCGGGGATGTTACGCAGATCGATTTGCCAGGCGGCCAGGTATCTGGGCTCAGGATTGTGCAACACATCCTCGACGGCGTGGAAGACGTGCATTTCGCGCAGCTGTCCAGCGCCGACGTGGTCCGTCACCGGCTGGTCACTGACATCGTCGATGCTTATGCGCGGTGGGATGTCCTCCAGGAGGGCACCGGCGCGCGCCCAGTGCCCAATCGCACCGACCGACGCCGGAGACGGTGACGCTGGCGTGGGCATCGAGATCGCTAACGAGTCCGGCACCGCTGTCCCCGAGGCATCGATCGCCGCTGCGGCGCGCTTCGCGATGGACCGGTTGGGCGTCAGCCCATTGGCCGAGCTGTCCGTGTTGCTGGTCAGCAGCGGGGTGATGGCCGATCTGCACCAGCGCTGGATGGACCTGCCCGGGCCCACCGACGTGATGGCCTTCCCGATGGACGACGCTGAGGAGGGCGGGCTGGCGGGTGGTCGGCCGGACAGCCCATCCGGTGGTCCAGCACTACTCGGTGACATCGTGTTGTGCCCAGAGGTCGCGGCCGAACAGGCCGCCGCAGCTGGTCATGCACTGCTAGACGAGCTGCAGCTGCTCACCCTGCATGGCCTGCTGCACCTGCTGGGTTACGACCACGCCGAGCCCGCCGAGGAGCGCGAGATGTTCGCCCTGCAGGACGGTGTCCTTGCTGAGTTCCGGCGCGCTGACCTGGCCAACCGCCGCCGGATCGCGCAGCGGGACGCGGACACCCGACTGCTTGGAGTGGCCGGTCTGGACGGGCCGCAGGAGTCCGGCCCGCCCGGATAACCGCCCGGGACAGCCGGACCGACAGTGCTGACGTCTTCGGTTCCCTTGCTGGTCCTGGCCGCCACCCTGGTAGTGGCCGCGGGGGGGTTCGCTGCGGCTGACGCCGCGCTGGGCACGGTGTCCCGGGCCCGGGTCGAGGCGCTGGTGCGCTCCGGCCGCTTCGGCGCCAGCGCGCTGGCGCTGGTCATCGCCGACCGGCCCCGGCACGTCAACTTGCTGCTGTTGTTGCGGCTGAGCTGCGAGTTGACCGCCACGGTGCTCGTTACGGTGGCCGCGTTGCGGGCGTTGACACCGATCTGGCTCGCGGTGCTGGTCACGGGGTTGGCGATGGTGGTAGTGACCTACGTCGTCGTCGGGGTGGGTCCGCGCACCATCGGGCGCCAGCACCCCTATGGCGTCGGCCTCGCCGTGGCCGGACCGGTCCGGGTACTGGGCCGGATCCTGGGACCGCTGTCGCGGCTGCTCATTCGCGTGGGTAATGCGATCACCCCCGGGAGAGGCTTTCCAGAAGGGCCGTTCAGCTCGGAGGTCGAGCTGCGCGAACTGGTTGATATGGCGGGTCAGAGCGGCGTGGTCGAGGCCGGTGAGGCCGAGATGATCCATTCCGTTTTCGAGCTGGGGGATACCGTGGCCCGCGAGGTGATGGTGCCCCGAACCGAGATCATCTGGATTGAGCAGGAAAAGTCGGTACGTCAGGCAGTGGCGCTATGCCTACGTTCCGGGTTCTCCCGGATTCCGGTGATCGGGGAGAGCGTTGATGACATCGTCGGTGTCGTGCACATCAAGGATCTGGTGGCGGCCGAGCAGCCCACCGGTGGCACCGTCGGCGAGGTGATGCGGCCCGCGACGTTCGTCCCTGATTCCAAGCTCTTGACCGGGCTGCTCAAGGAGATGCAGGTCTCGCACAACCACATGGCCGTCGTGGTCGATGAATACGGCGGGACCGCCGGCCTGCTGACGATCGAGGACATCCTCGAGGAGATCGTCGGCGAGATCACCGACGAGTCCGACACCGACCAGCGGCCGCCGATCGAGCATCTCGGGGACGGTACGGTACGGGTGATCAGCCGGCTGCCGGTGATCGATTTGGCTGAACTGTTCGAGGTGGAGCTCGCAGATACCGACGTGGAGACCGTTGGGGGCCTGCTGGCGCAGCGGTTGGGTCGGGTGCCGGTGCCTGGTGCCGAGGCGGAGGTGGCCGGCTTGCGGCTGCGCGCCGAGGGCGGCAACGATCGTCGCGGGCGGCTGCGGATCACCACCGTCACCGTGCGCCCAGTCTCCGCGCAGTCCGATTCCGCAACCCGTCAGTCCCCGACCCACAACGAGCACCACGCCGGGGCTGACCCCCCGCAGGAAGCGAGCGACACCAGTGCCTGACACCACCGACCTGGACTCTGCTGACCTAGACCCGGAGGACGCCAAGATCGTGACGCTGGCGCGCTCGGCGCTGGGCCGCACCGGCGCCCAGGAGGGTGCCGCGGTACGGGACACCGACGGGCGCACCTACACCGGCGTGACGGTGTCGTTGGCCTCGCTGGCGTTGACCGCGCTGCAGGCCGCGGTGGCCGCGGCGGTGGCCAGCGGTGCGACCGGCCTGGAGGCAGCTGCGGTGGTGTCTGGGTCCGGCGCGGTGGATGCTGCCTCGCTGGCTGCGGTACGGGAGCTTGGATCGGCTGCGCCGGTGTTGCTGGCCGATCAGCGCGGCGTTGTCAGAAGCGTGTTGCGGACGGCGGGACAGGCATGACGCAGCACACCGCGGGGCCGTTTCGGGCCGGGTTCGCCTGCCTGGTGGGCAGGCCCAACGTCGGCAAGTCAACATTGACCAACTCGCTGGTGGGCCAGAAGGTGGCGATCACCTCCAGCCGGCCGCAAACCACCCGGCACACCATCCGGGGAATCGTGCATCAGCCCGACGGGCAGCTCATCCTGGTGGACACGCCCGGCCTGCACCGGCCCCGGACCCTACTCGGCGAGCGGCTCAACAGCCTGGTTCGGGCGACCTGGTCGGAGGTGGACGTGATCGGGTTCTGCGTGCCCGCGGACGCCACGATCGGGGCTGGGGACCGGTTCATCGCAAGCGAGCTGGCTGCGCTGGCGCGGCGCACCCCAGTGTTCGGCATCGTGACCAAGACCGACCTGGTGAGCCCGCAGCGAGTGGCTGAGCAGCTCGCCGGCCTGGCTGACCTGGCGCGCTCAGCAGGCTTCGACGAGTTCGCCGAACTGGTGCCGGTGTCGGCGGTCGACGGTTTCCAGGTGGGGCTGCTCGCCGACCTGCTGCTGGCCCGCATGCCGGAGTCGCCACCGCTGTACCCCAGCGGGGAGCTCACTGACGAACCGGAGCAGACCCTGGTTGCTGAGCTGGTCCGGGAGGCGGCGCTGGAGGGCGTGCGCGACGAGCTGCCGCACTCGCTGGCCGTGGTGGTCGAGGAGATGAATCCCCGGGAGGGACGAGCCGGCCTGCTCGACGTCTACGTCAACCTCTATGTCGAGCGCGACAGCCAGAAATCGATCGTGATCGGACGCGGTGGCCAGCGCCTTAAGGAGGTCGGTAGCCGTGCGCGGACGCACATCGAGGCGCTGCTGGGCACCTCGGTGTATCTGGACCTGCACGTGAAGGTCGCCAAGGACTGGCAGCGGGATCCCAAGCAGCTTCGTCGGCTCGGTTTCTGACTCGTCCGGGGCTGCGGTGCGAGGATGGGCCGGTGAACCTCTACCGCGACACCGGGGTGGTGCTGCGGGTGCAGAAGTTGGGCGAAGCCGATCGGATCATCACGCTGCTGACCCGCCGGCACGGGCGGGTACGCGCGGTGGCCAAAGGCGTGCGGCGCACCTCGTCGCGGTTCGGCGCCCGGCTGGAGCCGTTCGGGCACGTCGACGTGCAGTTCTACCGCGGGCGGACCCTAGACATCGTCACCCAGGTCGAGACGGTCGACGGCTTCGGTTCCCGACTGGTCGGTGACTACGGCCGCTACACCGCCGGTTGCGCGGTGCTGGAAACCGCCGAACGGCTGGCCGGCGCCGAGGGGGAGCCGGTGCTGCGACTGTACCTGCTGGTGGTCGGTGCGCTGCGGGCACTGGCTGACGGGCAGCGGCACGCGCCCTTGGTGCTCGACGCCTTCCTGCTCCGCGCGATGGGAACCGCGGGATGGGCGCCGGCCCTGACCGAATGTGCCCGATGCGGTGCACCGGGACCGCACCGGGCGTTCAGCGTCCCCGCCGGGGG
>DASYAZ010000076.1:0-17836 GCA_036501085.1 Pseudonocardiaceae bacterium
AGGGACTTGTGCGGCGCACCGAACGGGACAGCGGTGGCTGGGCTCTTGTGCGTCCGTTGCAGGACTTCTTCGAGCACGAGGCGGCGCCGTCCTCCAGTGAGCGGACGGCATTGCATCTGAAGGCGGCTGAAGAGTGCATCAAGCGGGGGGCACTGGCCGAGGCCCTGCGACATCTGCTTGCAACGGGTGATCACGCGACGTGCGTCTCGCTCCTGGCCGATCATGGCAGTGTGATGGTGGAACGTGGCGAACTCGACGCCGTGTTGCAGGCCGCCGAGTTCCCCGCCGAGTACCTCGAGGACCCGCGCATCCACCGAGTTCTCGGGCAGGCGCAGCAGGTGCGCGGGCAGTGGACGCAGGCACTGCAGCACTTCCAGCGCGCCGCCCACAACCGAGACGAGCTGGAGCCCGCGCTGGCCTGGGGTGTCGGTCTTATCGCTTTCGCTCAGGGCGAGTTCGCCGGGGTCCAAGCCCTGACCCGGCGAACCCGGCTGGACCGGGAGGATTCGCTCGATGAGACGCGGGTGCTGGCGCTAGCCGCGAGCGCCCACCGGATGACCGGTGACCTCGTGAGTCTGCGGAAGATGGCGCTTCAAACACGTGCCGCAGCCCGACGGTGCGATGATTCCCACGCGTGGTCCAGCGCCCACCACGTGTTCGCACTCCTGGCAGCCGCCGAGGGCGACTGGCGGCAGGCCGATGCCCACTACACCGACGCCCTGCGCAGCGCCCAAGCGTGCGAGGACCTGCTCCAGATGGCGTGGACTCGGACTTGGCAGGCATTTCACCGGTTCGAAGCGGGTGCGCCCCGTCATGCGCTGGCCGACGCCCAGATCGCGTTGAACCTCAGCGAACGATGCGACAACCCGTTTCTCGTCGCGCATGCACTGACCACCCGCGGCCGCGCCCGCGGGCGCCTGGGGATGCTGGAGGGGGCGGCAGGCGACTTCGCCACAGCGATCGACCTCTTCCAGCGCATCGGCTCCCGATTTCTGGCCTGGCCACTGTGCGGCCTGGGTGATCTACATCGGACCAGGGGTCATCGGGTGCGAGCCCGGGCGGCGTACGAGGAAGCCCTGTCGCTCGCCGAGCCCTGCCACGACGTGTTTGGCCTCGGTTCGGCACTAATCGGTCTCGCGCGCATCGCTGCAGCTGATGATCTGCAGCTCGCTCGGGAGCGTGCAGACCGGGCTGTGGAGTTGGGGGAGGAACTTCGCAAGGTCCCGGCATTCCTGACCCGTGGCTGGGTCGAGTTGATGGACGGGGACCGCCACGGCGCCTCAGCGGATGCCAATCGGGCTGCTGTGGCCGCCCGGCAACGGCGGGACAACCCAGGACTGGCCGAGGCCATCACCCTGGGCGCGCTGGCCTCCAGCGATCCCGCCGTGGACGCCACTCCACTGCAGGAGGCCATCGACATCTGGCAGGAGACGGGCTGCCGCCTCGAGGAAGCCGCGACCAGAGTCGTGGCCGCTCGCCTCAGCGCGCCCATTCCCCACCTCGACGTCCACCTCGCCTACCAGATACTTCGGGACCACGGCGTCGACGTCGAGTTGCGGCTCGTCGCCGGACCGCTCGGCGTGCTGGTCCGTTCTGCGCCCGCAGTGTTCATCCAGGCCCTTGGGGTGTTCCGGGTGACCCATGACGGGGTCCCGGTTCCGAGTACCGCGTGGAAGTCGAAAAAAGCCCGGGACCTGTTGAAGATCCTGGTTGCGCGGCGCCGGCCGACTCCTCGCGATCAGCTGAGGGAGCTGTTGTGGCCAGAAGTGGACCCGGCGCTGGCCAGCAACCGACTCTCCGTGCTGCTCTCCTCAGTCCGCGATGCGCTGCAACCCCAACCCACCGGCGAAAGTCCATTGGTCACCACCGACGGCGCAGTCTCGTTGAATCCCGCCCACGTCCGCGTCGACGTCGAGGACTTCCTCACTCAAGCCCTCGCTGCCCTCGACGCCGACCGGGCAAAAGAACCGACTGCGGCCGCACAACTCAAGGCCGCCGTCACCGCCTACACCGGAGGTTTCCTCGAAGACGACCCCTACCAAGAGTGGGCCAGCCCGATAATCGAAGAGGTACGGACCACCCACATCGCCCTACTTCGGGCACTGGCTGCACAGCTACGCGACGCCGGCGACACCGACGCGGCCGTGCGCTACACACTGCGCCTACTCGAACAGGACCGCTACGACGAAGAAACCTACCTCAACCTCATCGCAGTCCTACTCGACGCCGGACGCCTCGGGCAGGCACGCCGACACCACCAGACCTACGCCCGCCGGATGAAAGAGATCGACGTCCGACCACGCCCGCTGCCGGACATGACGTCCCGGGATTAGCGGCTCTTCGTCCCTGAGCGTGGTGTGCCCCCGTAGGACACAGTCTTCGGCCTGGGCCTTCGCGCGCCGTACCACACGCTGTCGCGCACAGCGGTCCGGGCGATTATGGGCCCAGCCTGCCAGAACGCGAGGCTGCCCCGGGTGAGCGCGCATCGCCTGCGCCACCCCCTGGCCACCGAGGTACTGCGGTTCGGCGCCGGGTTGACCGAGGTTGGGCAGTTGCTTCGGCACCGCAGCGCGCTGTCCACCACGGTCTACGCCAAAGTCGACCACACCGCCCTGCGAACACTGGCACGCCCCTGGCCCCTTCCCGCGCCACAGGGTGGCCAGTCATGACCACGCTGAGAGAACACGCTGAGCGGTACCTGGCCATGCGCCGTGCCCTGGGGTTCAAGCTCACCCCTGGGGCCCGAAGCTGATGACCTTCATTGCCTATCTCGAATCGCTGGAGCACACCGTCATTACCACCGACGACGCCCTCGCCTGGGCAACATCAACGCCCCGGGGCAGCTCCGATTCGGTGCACTAGGCGCGACGCTTGGATGTGGTGCGGATCTTCGCCCGGTACCTGAAGGCCGTGGACCCCGCGACCCAGATCCCGCCCGAGGATGTCCTGTCACGCCGTTACCGGCGGATCACCCCCTACCTCTACTCACCCAGCGAGATCGTCGCACTGCTTCTCGCCGCCGGCTGGCTGTCCCCGCCATTGCGTGCGGCGACCTGGCAAACAACCCCCGGGTCTGCTGACGGTGACGGGCATGCGCGTGAGCGAGGCATGCCGGCTCGACCGCACCGACGTCAATCTGCGCCACGGTGTGCTCACGGTGCGGGACTCGAAGTTCGGCAAGTCACGCGACATCCCGATCCACCCCTCCACCACAGCTGCGTGGGCCGGGTACGCGCTCGTGCGGGATCGGCTCAGGCCCAAGCCGGTAGGGGCCCGGCGTCCTTCGTGCCCACCCGCGGCACCCGCCTGGACGCGGCCAACATGTCCCACACCTTCACCCGGCTGCTTACCTCCGCCCGGATCGCCCCGGCCCCGGGCCGTCGCCGGCAACGGATCCATGACCTGCGGGACACATTCACGGTGGCCACCTTGCTCAACTGGTACCACGCCGGCGTCGACGTCCAGGCCCGGATGCCGCTGCTGGCCACCTACCTCGGCCATATCGACCCGAAGTCGTCGTACTGGTACCTCAGCGGGTCGCCCGAACTGCTGGCCCTGGCCGCCGCACGGCTGGAGCACGCCTTCACCACCAGCAGCGAGGCCCAGCCATGCCCGCGCGCTCCGAGTCCAGCGACCTGGCGCCACTGCTGGCAGGACGTGGACGAGCGGGCGCTGGAGCAAGCACTAGATATGTTGCTGGTGCGTCACGACGCGCTCCGCATGCGATTCGGCCAGACCGATGGGCGGTGGCTGCAGGACAACCCCGCTACCGCCCCACCGAGCTTGCTTCACCACTGTGATCTGTCAGAGCTTCCTCATGGCAAGCAGCAGGCAACTATTGAGATGGTGGCTAATACCATTCACGCAAGCTTCGACATCGGGCGCGGTCCGCTACTCAAGGCAGCGTTGTTCGACACCGGGGAGGGGGAAGGTGACTACCTGTTCCTCGCCAGCCGGCTGGCGGGACCTGGTCAAATCGGTACGCCGGCAGCTGCGCGCCATCCCGAGCGAGGGATTCGGCTTCGGAGCGCTGCGCTACCTGGGCTCGCCGGCGGCCCGGCAGCGGCTGGCTGGGCCCGGGCCGGGACCGCAGGTGGCGTTCAACTACCTCGGGCATTGGGAAGCACCTGCCCAGGAACCGGGGCACGGTCTCTACCGGGGTTTGCACGGCTCGGTGGGGCAGGCGCACGATCCCGCCGACTCGGGGGCGCACCTGCTGGAGATCGTGGGTGCGGTGCAGGATGGGCAGCTCGGGTTCTCCTGGGTCTACCAGCCAGATCGCCACCATGAGGCCACCGTGCAGGCGGTGGCCGACGATTTCGCCGAGGCGCTGCGGTGCATCGCCCGAGACTGCCGGGACTCCCGGTGAGCGCAGCGCCCGCGGCGCAGAGCGTTCCGCTTTCCCGCAACCGCAACTACCAGTTGCTGTGGATCAGCCAGTTGCTCGCCGGCGGCGGCATCAGCGCTTCGGTGATCGCCTTCCCGCTGCTGGTACTGGCACTCACCGGCTCGGCGGCGACCTCTGGTCTGGTGCTGGGGACCATCGCGGCAGCGCAGTTGCTGGCCGGGCTGCCCGCCGGAGCGCTGGCGGACCGCTTCGATCGCCGGAAGATCATGCTGGCCTGCGAGGCGATCCAGGTGATCGCCGCTGGGAGCCTGGTGGCAGCGCTGTGGTGGGACGTGGCTCGGGTCGCTCAGTTGCTCGTGGTGAGTGCGGTGATGGGGATCTGCGCCGCGCTGTTCCGGCCGGCCGAAGACGCGAGCCTGCCCCGAGTGGTGCCCTCCGGTCAGCTCTCCACCGCGGTGGCGCTGAACGTGGCCCGCTCCTCGGTGGGCCAGCTCTCCGGTACCGCGGCGGGCGGTTTCCTGTTCGCGCTCGCCCGGTTCGTGCCGTTCGTCGCGGACGCGGTGGCTCACGCGGTGTCCTTCGTGCTGCTGGTGTTCCTCCGGATACCTGCTCGGGACACCGCGCCCGCCCCGGAGCATCACCTGGGCCGGGACATCGCGGCGGGGCTGCGGTGGGTGTGGGGGCACCGCCACATCCGGGTCACCGCGCTGTGCGCGGTGGTGCTCAACCTGTTCTTCGCCGCCTTCTACCTCATCGTCATCGTGCTGGCCCAGTCCCGGGGCGTGCCCTCAGGGCAGATCGGCGTGATGGCGGCGATGCTGGGGGTGGGTGGGCTGCTGGGCGCGCTGGTCGCCTCGCGCCTCTCCCAGATGATCAGCCCGTACGTCTCGATCATCGCGGTGTTCTGGGTCATGGCGGCCCTCACCCCGGTGGCGACCCTGCTGCACAACGGCTACCTGCTCGGTGTGCTGTTCGCCGCCATGGCGTTGCTGCCGGCGACCGCGAATACCACGATCATCACGCAGCAGTTACTGCTCACCCCCGACGAGCTGCGCGGCCGGTTGAGCAGCGTGCTGGCCATCGTCACCGGTGCGGCGGGCGCGCTGGGCCCGATGCTGGGCGGCCTGCTGGCCGGAGCGATCTCCAGCACCCTCGCGGTGCTGGTGTGCTCCGCCGGTATCGCCGCCGCCGCCCTGGTCGCAACGCTGAGCCCCACCCTGCGCACGTTTCCCCGGAACCCGGTCGGTGCTGCCGATCACCACGAAGTGCCCCCGGAAGGAGATGGACAAGATGGATGACGACGCGAGATACGAGGTACTGCGCAACGATGAGGAGCAGTACTCGCTGTGGCTGGTCGGTCTGGACCCGGGCGGGTGGCACCGGGTGGGCAAGGAGGGCACCAAAGGCGAGTGCTCAGCCTACGTCGACGAAGTGTGGACGGACATGCGCCCGCGCAGCCTGCGCGAGCAGATGGATCGCGCCCACTCCTCCTCATGACCCGATTCCCGCATCCAGCGGGCGCAGCGGGCGCAAGCTGCGCCCGATAGCCCCGCTGAGCCCGCTGAATGCGGAGGGGGAAGGGAAGAGCCGGGCGCTCCCGGGCCAGGTCGGGGGTCCGGCCCAGGAGCGGGGGGCACCTTATCGGGTGGGGTGGGGTCCGCCTACGGGGTGGGTTGGCAGGGGTAGGTGGCCGGCGGGGTGTATCAGCGGGAGCACGACTTCGTCGATGATCTCGATCAACACCTGCTCCGGTACCGGCGTGCCGTGCACGAGGACATGCTGGCGCAGCAACTCGGGGCCGACGCCGGCGATGCGAGGGGTGAGCGCGCTCGCGCGAACCTCACCGCGTGCGGCACCGCGGCGGAGCGCCTCGAGAACCACCATGACGCCCGGGTCCACGAAGCGGATCCGGATGATCTCCCTGAGGTCCGGGTTACGAATGACCTCGGCCATCAGACCCCGGATCGCCTCACCGGAGGGGCCGTTGAGCATGTGGACGAATCCCTGCAGGCAACCCAGCAGGTCGCCGCGCACACTCCCGGTGTCGGGCAACTCGCCGCAGCTGGGAAGGGTGTGATGGACCGCGTCGACGACCAGCTCGGCCCGGCTGGGCCAGCGCCGGTACAGCGACCCCTTGCTCGCCCGGGCCCGGCCGGCCACCCCCTCCATCGTGAGATCGGCGTAGCCCACCGCCCGCAGCTCGTCGAGAGTGGCCTGGTAGATCGCCGTGTACAGCGCGTCACCGCGCCGCCGTGGCCCCCGCCGGTAGTCGACTGAAGCGGCGCTGCTCACCGTCCACACCTCGCGCGCTGTCGGCACTGTCAATTGGCCACTACTCCCCGGGAACCGGAGCAGTCATTAGAGTACGCCGCGTTTCGCCTGCGGCGCCACCGCGTGGTAAGCGTGTGACCCCGGAGGGTGACATCGCGCCGGTTAACCGGCGCGAGCTGGCAACTAATCAACCGCGGGAGGTCATCTGCGACAACGGGCTCGGCCGCACGTCGATCTCCGCCATCCGGCGGACATAGTTCTGGTGGTGCCGGTGCGCCTCACCGAGGCGACCCGCTTCGAGCAACACCCCGATGAGGTTGCGGTGCGCCTCCTCGTCATAACGATCCTGCTCGAGGAGGCGCAGCGTGTACCACACGGCCTCGTCGGTGACGCCGGCATCGCGGAGCCGCGCGGTGAGCGCCCGGAGCAGCGCGATATGGGCGGCCCGTACCTCCTCGGTGATCGTGCCGGCCCACTCCTGGTAGGGATCATTCTCGAGGAAATCCCCGGTATGCGCGGCGACCGCGGCGATCAGTTGCCCGGTCGCGTCCGGCGCGCCCGCCCGGTCCGCCTCGAAAGCCCCGGCAGCGCGGGTGAGGAAGCTCTCGACGTCGACGCTGACCTGGGAACGGTTCAACGACACCGCCCCGTCGGTGGTGATCAGCGGTGCTTCGCCGACCAGCTCAGGTTGCAGCACGTCGCGGATGGTGGAGAGCAGGACGGAGAGCCGGTTGCCGGCCACGGTCGGTCCCACTCCGGGCCACAACAGGTCCATCAGCTGATCGCGGGGGGTCGGCCGGCGCCGTGCCACCAGGATCTTCAACAAGTCCCGGGCCTTCTTCGACTGCCATGCGGTGTTCGGAATCGGCGCCCCGTCGCGAAATACCTGAAACACCCCGAGCGTCTGGATCGACACCGCAGGGGCTGATTGGAGCAGCACCCTGAGCGGTCCCGCGGCCCGCCGCGAGCCGACGCCGACGCCGTGCTCCAGCAGGAGCTGGTCCGCGACGTATGCATCGAGGTTGGCGATGGGGGCGCCGATATGCGCGGCGACCACCCTGGTCGCGGCCTCTTCCAGCCGGCAACCCGTCTCCTGCCAGATCTCGATCGCCTCTCGCAACGGGGCGGAAGCCGCGCCGGGGTCGCCGGCGGCCAGCACACTCAGGGTGATGGCCTCAGCGAGGCCAGGGTTGTCCCGTCGGTGCCGTGCGGCCACGACAGCTCGTTCTGCGTCCGCCGCAGCGCTTTGCCGGTTGCCTCCCACCAACTCGACCCAGCCTCGGGTCAGCAGGGCGGGGACCTGACGAAGTCCTTCACCCAACGACACCGCCCGCTCGGCGTACACCCGGGCCTGCGGCAGGTCATCAGCAGCGGTGACACGGGCCAGACCGATCGACGCGGAGCTGATGCCGAACACGTCGTGGTACGGCTCGGCCAGGGCCAAGGCCTCCTCGTAGGCCGCCCGGGCGCGAAGCAGCTGACCCCGACTCCGGTGCAGATCACCCAGACCGCACATCGGCCACGCCAGCAACCGGGACCCCAGGCGCTGGAACAGATCGATCGCAGTGGCGAAATCACCCGCCGCCGCCTCCAACAGCCCCATGCGGGCTCGAGCCCGGCCACGGGTGGTCAGCGCGTGCGCGATGAGAAACGGGTTCTCGCAGCGTTCACTGAGGCTCAACGCGATCTGGGCATCGGCCAACGCCTGCTGCGGAACACCCGCCTCGAATTGGTGCAGTGCCTGGCAGGCTCGGATCCAGGTCAGCTGGAGCAGGTCATTACCCACCTCGGCGCTGCGCAGCGCGTCCCCGCAATGCGCGTCCACTCCGAGCCAATCACCCTCGGCAGCGGCCAGCAGCATGAGCACCTGATGGGCGCTGGACCAGGCGCGGGGATCGGCACACTGCCGAGATGCGACCCGGGTGCGCAACGCCGTCGCCCGCAGGCTCTCCAGATCACCAGCCATCCGATAGGCACTCGCGGACAGCGCAAGGATCCGCACCTCGTCCAGAGTGTTCTCCCGCTCCAACCGGGTCCGCCGCAGCAACGCCTGGACCTCGGTGAACTCACCCTGGGTGAACGCGATCACGGCGACCCGCCAGGCCAGTGCGGGCTCGAGCTCGTCGCGGTCCCCACCGGCCCGCCGAAAATGGTCCAGCGCCTGCGCCAGATGCCCCCGCACCTGCTGCGCGTGCCCTAGAACCCGCTGGATCCGCGGGTCGTCGAGATACTCCTCCGGTAACCCGGCGGCCTCCAGCACCACCTCGAGGTGCCCGCTCGCCACCATCGTCGCGCCATGATCGATCAGGATCGAGGCGCATCCGGCGTGATCACCCGCCGCCAGCAGGTGCCGCAACGCCTCGGCCCGAGCACCCCGGCCGAGACATTCGGTGGCCGCCCGCACGTGCAGCGCGCTTCGCTCGCTCAATGAGGACCCCGCGCTGTGCTCGAAGTAATCTCGCAGCGGGCGCACCAACGACCAGCCCGCGCGATAACCCCCGCTGCGCCGCACCAACCCCTGGCGGCTCAACTCGGCGAGCACGCTCGTCGGGTCGTGGACACCCCGCGCGATCTCCGTCGCCGAGCTGACCTCGCCGAAGATCTCCAATCTTTCCAGCAGTTGCCGGATCCACCCGGGTGCGGCGCCGATGACCTCCTCGGCCAGGTAGCCGTAGAAACGCTCCCCCGGGCGGACCAACCTGCCCACTGCCTCCAGGCGCTCCTCCGGCCCGACCGCCCGGAGCATCTCCACCACGAAGTGCACTGCGGTGGCCCAGCCCCCGGTGCACTCCCATACCTGCCGGGACAGGCCCGGCGGATCCTTGCCCACGGTCTTGCGCAGCAAACCGTCCACATCGGCGACGTCGAAGGCGAGGTCCGGCGCGTGGATCTCGGTGACCAGACCCCTGCCCCGCAGTCGCTGCAGGGAGAACGGCACCTCGCATCGCGAGATCAGGACCAGATGCAATCGAGCCGGTGCACGCTGGCACAACGCCTCCACCAGATCGGTCGCCTCGCTACCCGGCGGCAGCCCGTGCAGATCGTCCAGGACCAGCACCAGGTCGTGGCGCAGGAAACGGCGTAACCAGCCGCAGATACTCGCCGCGGCCGACTTGCCCGACGGCTCCTGTTCTGGTCGCGCCTGTTCTGCCGCTGTCCCCTCGGTCGGCGCGGGCCCGGGCACGTGCGTCTGCAATGCCGCCACCAGGGAATTCAGCAGGCGTCCCGCGTCTGCGTCATGCTCCTCGTAGGGCACCCACGCGGTCGGGCGTTCCCGCGACCAGCTCGCCACCGCCGTGGTCTTGCCCCAGCCCGCTGCGCCGATCACCACGCAGATCCGGCAGCTCGCCGCGCGATCCAACAGCTCGTTGATCGAGGGGCGCTCAATGTATTCCGGACCAGCGTAATCAACACCGGCCGGGAGCTGTCCTGGCGCTGTCACCAGCTCGGCAGGGTCTCTCGGCGGGGGAATGTCGGTAACCACCACCAAATGAACGTACCTCGGTTATCGGCTCACATATAGCAGGATCCCTGCTGCTCAATTCCGCTTCCTGGGCCCGGTTCCTGAGCGCTGCCGGACGACTACAGCCAGTCCCGGCGGCGGAACAACACATAGAGCCCGACAGAAAGCACAACGATAATGATCGTCGAGGCGTAGAAACCCGATTCGTGGCTGAATCCGGGGTAGGGAACGTTCTGCCCGTAGAAGCCGGTGATCGCGGTGGGCACGGCGATGATAGCGGCCCAACTGGTGACCTTTTTGGTGATCACATTGAGCCGGTTGCCCTGGATGGTCAGGTTGGTCTCCAGGATGGTGGTCACGAGGTCGCGTAGGCTCTCGGTCCACTCGGTGGCACGCAGCACGTGGTCGTACACATCCTGGTAGTAGGGGGTCATCGCCTCATCGCAGGCGTGCAGGTCGCGACGCATCAGCGAGTTCACCACCTCCCGCATCGGCAGCACGACCCGGCGCAGCTTCACCAGGCTCTTGCGCAACTCGAACGACCGCCGCTGCACGGACAGGTCAGGGTGCGCCTCGGAGAACAGCAGGTCTTCCAGTGCTTCGATCTCGTCGTCGAGCGTCTGCACAGCGGTGAAATGGCTGTCGACGACGTAGTCCAGCAGGCCGTGCAGCAGGAACGAGACACCGTATTTGGCCAGGTCTGGCGAAGAGTCCCAGCGACCCACCACACCGTCGATGTCGAACCGCTCCGATTTGCGCACCGTGACCAGTGCGTTGTGGGTGACGAACACCGCGACCTCGAGGGACTCGAGCTCACCGGAGGCGGTGTCCAGCTCCACCTCGTAGGCGGTGATGAACAGGTGGGTGTCGTAGCGGTCCAGCTTCGGGCGTTGCCGTTCCTGGACGGCGTCCTCGACAGCGAGGCGGTGCAGATCGAGCTCCTCGCTGATCGCGGCGAGATCGGCCTCATCGGGCGAGCACATGTCCAGCCACACGGTCACCCCCGGCTCCCCCAAGTGGTCCGAGATGTCCTGGACCGGAAAATCCTCTTGTTCCAGAACCCCGCTGCGGTACAGCCGCGTGCGTGTCATACCGGCAGGCTAAAGGCGCGCGGTCGGCGCCGTGGACGGGCTCGGGACTACAGGCGTCCTCGTCCAGCACCAACCATCCGGTGGCATTACGGATGGGATCTCTCTGCCATGAGAGAGTCAGCTGTCTCCACTGGACCCATGATCTTGGAGGATGCCGAGCCGTGAGTGGCCTGAGCTATCTCGAGGCGATCGTCGTCGGCGCCTTCCAGGGCGTCACCGAGCTGTTCCCCGTTTCCAGCCTCGGGCACTCCGTCCTGGTCCCGGCGCTGGTGGGGGGCAGCTGGGCACGCGATTTGAACGTGTCCGCACCGGAGTCGCCCTACCTGGCCTTCATCGTTGGGCTGCACGTGGCCACCGCCGCAGCCCTGCTGATCTTCTTCTGGCGGGACTGGTTACGCGTCATCGGCGGCTTCCTCAGCTCCGTGCGTCACCGGCGGGCCCGCACGTCCAGTGAGCGGCTCGCGTGGCTGCTCATCGCCGGGACCATCCCGGTGGGCCTCAGCGGCCTGCTGCTGGAGCATCTCTTCCGCAGCACCCTGGGCCGACCGGTGCCGGCGGCGGCGTTCCTGACCGCCAACGGGGTGGTGCTCTTCCTCGGCGAGCGGCTCCGGCAGCGGGCCGATGCCGGCGATCACTCCGGAGTCCCCGCGGAAGTCACCGCGACCGCCACCAGGGAGGGCCCCGGTTCGGCCCGGGATGCCGGCGCCGCCGCCGATGCCCGGCTGGCCCGGCTCTCGGTGGGCCGCGCCACGCTCATCGGCTCGGCCCAGATCCTGGCCCTGCTCCCAGGATTGAGCCGCTCCGGCGTGACGATGGTGGCCGGGCTGCTACGGGGCCTGTCCCACGAGGACGCGGCCCGCTTCTCCTTCCTGCTGGCCACCCCGGTGATCCTGGCCGCGGGCGCCTTGAAGATCCCCGACCTGACCGGCCCGCTGGGAGCCGGTATCCATGGGCCGATCATCGCCGGCAGCATCGCCTCGTTCGTCAGCGCCTACCTGGCGGTGCGCTTCCTGACCCGGTACTTCGAGACCCGCACCCTCACCCCGTTCGCGGTGTACTGCCTGCTGTTCGGGGCCGGCAGCCTGATCTGGCTGCTTGCGGTGCGCTAGACCGTCTAAGCGCTGGCGCCGAGGCGGCCCTGCAGGTAAGTCCGGCGCAGCGCGGCCTGGTCGGGCAGCTCCAGGGAAGGCAGGCCCTGACCGGTCACCCGGTGCAGGATGTGATCGGCCAGCGCGGGGTTGCGGGCCAGCACCGGACCGTGCAGGTAGGTGCCGACGATCCGATCGGTGAGCACACCCTCAGTGTGCTGCCTCCCGCCGCGTGCTCCGGTGCCGTTACCGGTACCGGTGATCACCAGCCCCAGGGGTGCGGCACCGGAACCCAGGGTGGTGAGGCCCCGGTGGTTCTCGAACCCGGTGAGCGAGCCGACCTCCGGGATGGAGCAGCGGGTGATCACCTCGCCCACGGAGCGCTGACGCCCGGGTGCGGTGGTGATGTCCAGCAGGCCCAGCCCGGGGTAATGCTTGCCGCGGGAGTCGGTCATCGACTGGCCGAGGATCTGCAGGCCGGCACATACCGCCAGGGTCACCGCACGCGTCTCCAGCGCCTGGCGGAGCTCCCGATGGCGGCGCAGCCAGTCGGCGGCGAAGAGCTGCGCGGTGTCCTCCCCGCCACCGAGCAGGTACACCGCGCAGCTGGCCGGCGGGACGTCATGGGCGGTGATGGTGCGGACCTCGGCGGGGATCCCCCGCCAGCGCAGCCGTTGGGCCAGAATCGTGGCGTTACCGGCATCGGAGTAGGTGCCCAGCACGTCGGGCAGCAGCAATCCGATGTCGACCGTGGACTCCCGGCTCACCGGGCCACCTCCCGATCCCGGTCCAACCTGCGGCGGAACTGGTGGAAGGCGGTGTAGTTCGCGACGACGTCGACCTCTCCTGCCGGCAGGGCCGCCAGAGCCGCCAGCGGGTCGGGCGCGGTCTGGTGGTCCAGCCCGGCGTAGCTGAGCCGCACCCCGAGATCAGCGGCGCGCTCCCCGCTGGCCACCACCTGGCGAGCGGTGAACTGCTCGAAGGGGACATCCCACAGCCACGAGGTATCCCGCCCGTCAGCCTCCCGGGCGTTGATGATCACCAGCAGTGGCCGGGGCCGGCTCAGCATCGACGCCATCCCGGCCCAGCCTGCCGGATTCTTGGCGAGCAGCATGCGCAGGTTCTGCTCCCCGCGACGCACCACCGCGTACCGGCCGGCAACGACGTCGACCTCGCGCAGCGCTGATGCGGCCTGATCGGCGGGGACGCCGACTGCGCGGGCGGCTGCCAGCGCCATCGCCGCGTTGCTCCGGTTGACCTCGCCGGGCAGCCGGATGTCCAGGGGAAACATCGCCTCAGCAGTGCATGCCTTGCCGTCCTCGATCCACCAGTCCGGGGTGGGGCGGGCCAACCCGCACGCGCACTCCCAGTGGCGGGACTCCGTGTCGAAGGCAGGCTCGTCGGCAGCATCGGTTCGGCCTGCCGAGCCGAAGATGAGTGTCTGGCCGCAGCGGGGGCAGCTGGACGCGTCGCCCAACCAGCTGGCGCCGGCGGATACCCAGATGCAGCGGCTGGCCAGCGCCGCCGCCGAGACCACCATCGGGTCGTCCGCGTTGGCCACGACGACCGTGCGGGACTGCCGGGCGAGTGCCTGCCCCACCGCGGAGGCGATCGCCCCCACCTCGGTCGCGCGGTCCAGTTGGTCACGGGTCAGGTTGAGCAGGACCACCACGGCGGGATCGACGGAGTGCGCGACCGAGGCCAGGTGCAGTTCGTCGACCTCGATCACCGCGTACTCGGCGTTGCGGGTCTCGGCCAGCGCCGCCACGGCACCGTCGGCCATGTTGGAGCCCCCGCGATTGTGGGCGACCGGCCCTGCCGTGCGTACCGCCGCTGCCACCAGGTGGCTGGTGGTGGTCTTTCCGTTGGTCCCCGACACCAGGATCACCCGCTGGCCCGCGGCCAAGCGGCGCAACGCCTGGGGGTCCAGGGCCAGCGTCACCCGGCCGCCGATGATCGATCCGGCACCCAGGCCCAGCCGTCGCGAGAGACCTGCGGTCACCAGTCCCGCCCGTACCGCAGCCCGGGTCCACCACCCCAGCCGGCGCCGCTCAGCGGGCATCGTCACCGCCGCCCCCGGTGTCTGCACCACCATCGCCCCCAGCCTACTCACCGTCCTTGCCCAGCACCGGTGTCGACGCGCGGTATCACGGTGGCGTTGTCATCAGCCGTGCGCGAAGTCTGACAGCAGTATTCCCTATTCATTCCCCCACGCGAGCCTTCCTACTCGGGAAGCTCGCGCGCGAGGTCCCGGCGCCGCACCAACCCTCGCGAAAATCGTGCGGGCAACTGGCCGCCACCAGGCGATTCTCCCTCCGCCACCTGGGGCCCACCGGCGGAGGGACGCTGCCCGCCGCTGGCCAGCAGCCAGACGCCGACCAGGGTCAGCACCAATCCGGCGACTTGTGCCGCAGCCAGCAAACCCGTGGCGAAGGACTCCCCGAAGACGATCCCGCCGAGGCTCACCCCGATCACCGGGTCGGTCACCATCATCGCCCCCAGGGGTCCTCCCAGGGCACCGCACTGGAAAGCAGCCTGGCTCAGCAGCACGCCCACCAGGCCGCAGCCCAGCGCCGTCCACAGCTCCCAGCTGGTGGCGAGCGCCGGGAGCCCTCCCGCACCCAGGATCGCTCCCCAGGTCTTGACCAGTGCCGCGGAGAGGGCGAACACCGTTCCGGCTGTAACACCCAGAGCCACGGCCCGGATCCGACCATGCCGGGACAGCGCCACGCTCAGCGCGAGACCCGCCATGATCGCGACAAGCACCAGGCCGGGTAGCCAGTCCAGCAAGCTCTGCGGATCCCGCGACTCGACGTCCGGTTGAATCACCAGGAAGATTGCCAATCCGAGGACGGTCAGGCCGGCGGCCAGCACCGCCCGGCGGGACACCGTGAGCCCGAGCAGAGCCTGCAGCGGCAACGCGACCACCAGGCCCACCGTCAGCAGCGGCTGCACGACCGAGAGGGCGCCGATGTTGACGGCCACCATGTGCAGCGACACCCCGACCACCTCGGCCACGACGCCGACCAGCCACCATCGCTGGCGTGCGACGTCGAGCAGCAGGCCAGGATTCAGCGGGAACCGCCGGCGTACCTGATTCGCCCCATGATGCTGCAGCACCGAGGCAGTCCCGAAGCACACCGCGGCCATCAGCGACAGCACGATGGCAAGGGTCACAACGCGCCCGACCCTACAGGGTGTAGGTGGAGGGCCGCAGAACGGGCGCGCTTAAGGCTCTTGCGCCGAATGATCGTCGAGTGGCCACCGTGCGAGCATCCGGGGGGATACGTCTGGTTCGTCCCCAGCTATGCCGCCACCGGCACCCCGAGCCTGGGGCGGTTCGCCTCAGTGATCGCTGAAAGTGAGGTGTGACCGTGCAATCCTGCACGGTCACACCTCACTTTCGATGATCAAGAGGGTGGGTGGCGGCGTCAGGGACGAGGAAGCGGTAACCGGCGACGAGGTAGCGCGCAGCGCAGCTGGCATTGCCGGCAGTGCACGGCACGCATGATCGCCGTTTGGGAAGAACGGACCGCGCCTGCGAGGTCGCTGCCAAATCGGCGAGGGCGCCGTGAACTCGACCGGATCGACATACATATGCCCTGGCCACGTCGATGGGGTCGAGTTCACGGCGCAATTAGGCAACGGCCACCTGCTGCGGGTTCATTCTTCCCAAAAGGCGATCATCGGTATGGAGGCGAGGCGCCAGCGCATCGAGCCTGCACTCCGGGATCACCTCGCGCGGTCCAACAGCAGTGCCGTGTCGGCCTCATCAACCGACTCCAGCAGAGCCCGGGGGGCCTACCAGCTCAACGTGCTGGCACTGAGGTGCCACGGCGAAGCGCCAGCAATCGATAGCGGGTTTGCCGTGGTTCATCCACCACTGGTGGGCCGTGTGGACCTCATCCCACAACCGCCGGGGCCCGTACTGGTGCACGCGGAACTCAGCCTCGCTGGCGTCGGGAGTGACGTGGATCAGCTTGGCCCAGGATCGGGACTCGAAATCCAGCAACCAGAACACGCCGCCGGTGCGCTCGTCGAAGGGCCAGTAGCGCCATTGGCACCTGCGCACCCGCTGGCCGATCGCGAACCGGGCATGCTGATCACCGGCCACCGAGTGCGGATGCAACTGGGTACTGCGGACCTCGGCCCGGTCCTCGTCCGCTCCCACCACATCCGCCACCGGTCCGCGCCGCTCACGCTGGCCGCGCAGCCACATGAACGACGACTCCCCGACGATCCTGCCGCAGGCGGTGCCCTCACCGCTGACGGTCAATGCGACGAGCGCGCCGGTGTAGCTGTTAGCCCAGGGCAGCAGGATCCGGCCACCGGGACGGGTCTGAGCCACCCACGGGTAAGGAATGTCATGGACCGCGGCGGTGGCGATCACCCGGTCGTAGGGAGCGCGGGGCGGGTACCCGAGCTCGCCGTCGCCGGTGACGGTGCAGACTTCGCCGTAACCGGCCTCGGTCAGCGCTACCCGGGCCCGGCTAGCTACGTCTGAGTCGATCTCCACGCTGGTCACCTGCCCGGCACCCAGCCGGTGGGCCAGTAGCGCCGCGTTGTACCCGGTGCCGGTGCCGATCTCCAGCACCCGATGCCCCGGCCGGGCATCCAAGGCCGCCAGCATCACCGCCACGATCTCAGGTGCGGACGCCGAGCTGGTCTGCATCGCTCCGGCCAGCCCCGGCCCCTCCGGGTGCCCGTCATCGATCTGGGTGATCACCGCACCATCACCGTAGCTCAGCTCCAGCCATCGAGCCGGATCCTCGTCGCGGTGGACCGGTAGCAATGTCGGCCAGTGGTCCGGGTTCTTGACCCACACGGTCTCCGAGATGAACTCGTGACGGGGCACCGTCACCAGCGCGGGTCGCCACGGCGCCACGGCACTGCTCCAACCGGCCATGGCTTCCTCAGCCAGCAAACGGTCGACCATTCGCGCCCGCAGCCCGGCGGTATCGAGACCACTCACCGGTGTCGTTTTTGCCGTTCTCATTGTCCTGGTCCTCACCCACAGTTTCTCTCCTCTCGATGACTACTATTGGTGGCCGACTGGCCGCCGGGAGTCGAGCGTCGGGGGAGCTCACTCGACCGGCGACCAGCCGGCGGACTCGGGGTCAGGAGCGGAAATGATCACAGTTCCCAGCGCAGCACCTCGGAAAGCACCTCAAGCGCACCGCCTTCCACCTGGCGTTGCAGCAGCGCGCCCTGGGACACGATCAACGTAGAGATCCGCTGTCGCCAGGCGAAGCAGTTCCGGCTGAATCCCTCAATATGGATCAAGTCCGCCCAATCATCGCCGACTCGGTGTCCCACCAGTGGTGCGTCCACGCCTGGTGCCGCGCGCTGAAACGTAAAGCCACGCTGCTTGGCGTCGTCGAGCAGTCGCTTCGCGATCACCAAATCCGTGCTGTCAGCAGCATCCGTCAGTGTCGGCACTGCCGTGGCCTCGGTCGTCGATGACATGCGTTCCACTGTGGCTTGGCAGCGCACGCCGACGCTGGGTTCCATGCAGATCTGCATGGAACCCAGCGTCGGCGTGCGCTGCCAAGCCACAGTGGAACGCATGTCATCG
>DASYAZ010000077.1:0-23554 GCA_036501085.1 Pseudonocardiaceae bacterium
CCCGCCGATTCTGTAGCCCAACCTGCCGCGTCACCGAGCACCGCCGGCTCCACATGTGACCACCGCTACCACGATGTGCCACCGGCTCACACGAGAGAAGGAACCACCTCAAACGATCTTGACACACATAGAAGCGTCACAGACTTGATCACCGCCTCGGCGCTGGGCCATGACTTCTGCTGACACGCCGAGCACAGCTCGATTCACGCCAAGCGCGCGCCATAACTCAATATCTCCAGAGTCGGGTTTGCGCACCGACAGGCGATGGCGTCCCGGCCGGCGCGACCGCGGTGGTTGCATTTGTGGTTGCATTCGCTCGCGATCAGTACGACCCGGGGGTGACCGTGCCCGGCGGTTGACCTGCCCATACTGCTGAGGCGGTCACCGCTGATCACCGGGGCGCAGACCTCGAAAGCGCGCTCCTCTCCGTGAGCCGCTTGGACGGTGAGTGACGAGCTGAATGACAACCACCGCGCACGTAGGCGTGCTCAACCCGGACTCTCGGGGTTCGTCAATAGGTCGCCCTAGAACAAGAGGTACCTCTAGCAAGGTACCTTGCGAGTCCGGCAACCTTGGTGTGAAACTCGGCGCACCCAGGGGTTCTTACCCCGGTGCTGCAGTTCAGGGGGCTGGGCTAGCGGGTCCAGCCGGGGCGGACCAGGCCCGTTTCGTAGGCCAGGACGACGAGCTGTGCGCGATCCCGGGCTCCGGTTTTGATCATGGCGCGGCTGACGTGGGTCTTGGCGGTAGCGGGGCTGACGATGAGCCGGGCGGCGATCTCGTCGTTGGTCAGGCCGGCCGCGACGAGGGTGACCACTTCGCGTTCCCGCTCGGTGAGGGTGCCCAGCAGCGCAGTCCGTTGCGCCTCGGGCGCGGGCGGTTTCGAGCGGGCCGCGAACTCCTCGATCAGGCGCCGGGTGACGGTGGGGGAGAGCAGCGCGTCACCGCCGTGCACCACCCGCAGAGCCTGCAGCAACTGGGCGGGCTCGGTGTCCTTGACCAGGAACCCGCTCGCCCCGGAGCGGATGGCCTCGAAGATGTAGGCGTCCTCGGCGAACGTGGTCAGCACGATCACCCGGACGCTGGCCAGCGCGGGGTCGGCGACGATGTCGCGGGTGGCGGCCAGGCCGTCCTTACCGGGCATCCGGATGTCCATGAGCACGATGTCGGGGACGGTCTTGCGGATGACCGCGACGGTGTCGTGGCCGTTGGCGGCCTCACCGACGACGGCGATGTCAGCCTCGGCGCCGAGCAGCGCGTGGAACCCGGCGCGCACCAGGCTCTGGTCATCGGCCAGCACAACCCGGATCACGAGGATTCACCTCCGGTGGGCAGGAACGCGGCGACGGTGAACCCGCCGCCGGCGCGGGATCCGGCGTGCAGGGTGCCACCGAGAGCGGCGGCGCGCTCGCGCATCCCGGCCAGCCCGTCACCACCGTCGAGGTCGCCGGCGCCTCCGACGCCGTCATCGTCGACGTTGATGCTGAGCGAGTCGTCATGGTAGGCGACCCGCACTGTGACGCGGGCCGGCCCGGCGTGCTTGCGGGTGTTGGTGAGGGACTCCTGGACGATCCGGTAGGCGGCCAGATCGACCCCGGCCGGCAGGTCCCGGACGGTGCCCAGTACCTCGACCTCGACCGGAAGGCCGGCGGCCCGGGCGTCGGCGACCAGCTCGTCGAGCCGGGCCAGGCCCGCGAGCGGATGGTGCGGTGGCGCCTCGTCGACCCCGCGTAGCACGCCGAGGGTGGCCCGCATCTCGCGCAGCAGGTCACGGCTGGACTGCTTGATCGCGGTGAGCGCGGTACGGGCCTGCTCGGGGTTGCCGTCCATCAGGTGCAACGCCACCCCGGCCTGGATGTTGATCAGTGAGACGTGGTGGCCGAGCAGGTCGTGCAGCTCCTGAGCGATCCGCAGGCGTTCGTCGGCGCCTTGGCGCCGGGCGATCTCGGCCCGGGTTGCCTGGTCCTGGGCCAGCCGCTGCTTGCGGGCCCGCCACAGCTCGGCAGCGGCGATGATTGCCGCCAACCAGGCGGTCAAGGCGCCAATGCTGACCCACGGGAGTGACTGCCCCGGATGCTGCACCGCGTGCCAGCCGATCGAGACCACCCCGCCGGCGGCGATGATCCCGATCGCGGCCCACCGGTGGCCGGCGACGACGGCACCCACGAGGGCCACCACGCTGGCCAGGTACACCGGGCCCATCGGGTATCCCAGGCCACGGTAAATCACCATCGCCGCCGTGACGGTGGCCAGTACCCAGACCGGCCAGTACCGCCGGAGGACCAGCGCGGCGGGGCCGGCGACCAGCAGCCCGACGCCCAGCGCATCGAGCGGCCGGGCCCCCGGCTGACCCAGCGCCGCGAAATGGGTGCCGACCAGCGAGATGAAGCCGACGACGAGGGCCACCGCGACGTCTCGGATCCGGCCCTGCCACACCGCCAGCACGGGCTTGAGCCTATCCGCGCCACCCGGCGCGAGGCGTCGGTTCGCGGGCGTACCCGTGCCTACGCCCCGGGGAGGGTGCGCGGGAGCTCGCAGCCTCCACCGGAGGTGCGCCAGGTGCCGTCCGGAGCGGGACGCGCCGCCGGCCGCACCCGCGCACGATCGACCGCATGACGAACTCCGAGTCCCGCGTGCCGCCCAGCTCGCTGCGCGTGTCCGACGCCGAGCGCGAGCAGGTCGCCACCCGCATCCGCGATGCCGCCGAGCGGGGAATGCTCACCCTCGCCGAGGCCGATGAGCGCCAGGCCGCCGCGTATGCCGCCAAGATCCGCGCCGATCTGGCTGGCCTCACCGACGACCTCCCCGCGCCCCAGCCCGCTGCTGGGCCCGACCTCAGCCTGCCGCTGCATCCCGCGGAGCGAAATCGCCTCGCAGTGCACGCCGCCCTGGCGGTAGTCCTGGCGACCCTGCTGATCGTGCGCTGGGCGCTGGGCCCGGTGCCATGGTTCTGGCCGGCCGCTCCGATGTTCTGGCTCTCGGTCAGCCTCGTGCTGCACTACCGCTGGGTGCGGCACCGGCGGGCACCCCGGCCGCTGGCGCCGTCACGGACCTAACCAGTCCAGGGCCGCACCCAGGTCGGCCACCGCATGCAGCCGGATCCCCGGCGGGCCGGCGTCGCGCCCAGGAGTCGCTGCGCTCTCCGGCGGCACCAGTGCGTGCCGGAAGCCCAGCCGGGCGGCCTCGGCAAGGCGCCGGCCCAGCCCGGTTACCGGCCGGACCTCGCCGGCGAGCCCGAGTTCCCCGATCGCCGCGGTGTGCGGGGGCAGTGGGAAGTCGCTGGCCGCCGAGGCGACGGCGAGTGCCACGGCGAGATCGGCGGCCGGTTCCGCGACCCGCATCCCCCCGACCGTCGCGGTGTAGACGTCGGACCCGGTGAGCTCCACCCCCGCGCGGCGTTCCAGCACGGCCAGGATCATCGCCACCCGTGATGAGTCCAGGCCGCTGACCGCGCGGCGCGGGTTGGCCAGTGCGGACTTGGCGACCAATGCCTGCACCTCGCCCAGCAGCGGGCGCTTCCCCTCCACGACCACCGTGACTGCCGTCCCGGGCACCGACCCGTCCCGGCGGGTAACGAAGAGCCCGGACGGGTCGGGCAAGCCCACGATGCCGCCTTCGGTGAGCTCGAAGCAGCCGACCTCGTCGGCGGGCCCGAACCGGTTCTTGATCCCGCGGACCATCCGCAGCGTGGAGTGCCGGTCACCTTCGAACTGGAGCACCACGTCCACCAGGTGCTCCAGTACCCGCGGCCCGGCTACGGTGCCGTCCTTGGTGACGTGGCCGACCAGCACCACGGATAGCCCGCGCTGCTTCGCAGTGGTGATCAGCCCGCTGGCCACCGCGCGGACCTGGGAGACCCCACCCGGGCTGCCCTCCACCCCCGGGCAGCTCATGGTCTGCACCGAGTCCACGATCAGCAACCCCGGCTCCACGATGTCGAGATGCCCGAGCACCGCAGCGAGATCGGACTCGGCGGCCAGGAACAGCTCGTCGTGCAACGCGCCGGTGCGCTGGGCCCGCAACCGGACCTGACCGGCCGACTCCTCTCCGGTGACGTAGAGCGCGCGGCGTCCACCTTGCGCGCAGCGGTGCGCGACCTCGAGCAGCAGGGTGGACTTGCCCACCCCGGGCTCGCCGGCCAGCAGAATCACCGCGCCGGGAACCAGACCGCCGCCGAGCACCCGGTCGAGCTCGCTCACCCCGGTGGGATCGGCCTGCGCGGAGTCCAGATCGATCTGGGAGATCGGGCGGGCCGGTGCCGAGGGGGCGCCAGGCGCCACCGGGACGGCTGGGCGCGGCCCGGCGGCCAGGACGCTGCCCCAGGTGTGGCACTCCGGGCAACGCCCCACCCACTTGGCCACCTCGTGACCGCAGTCAGCACAGCGGTGACCGCTCCGAACGTTCCCCATGCCGCCGCACGCTATCCACCCACCCCGACACCCCGGCCCCCTCATCCCCGACATGGAGACATATCGGGCCCAATTGCCCCCCTCGAACCCCGATATGTCTCCATGTCGGGAGAGGCAGCGGGGGCTAGCTGGCTGAGTCGGAGGGTGTGGCCATGGGCACGGGGAGGGTGAGCTTCCCGGCGTTGCGGAACTCGAAGGTGATCGGGGTGTTCAGCCCGGCGCGCACGGGCTGGTTGGTGGTGAGCAGCACCCGCAGCTCACCGACGTCGAGTGGGCTGGCGGGTTGCGAGGTGCCGGTCGTGCTGCCGGCGGCCGTGCTGGTGAGGGTGGTGCCGGCCGGGATCTGGGTCGTGCCGATCAACATGACCTGACCGGCGACGGGGCTGCTCACGGAGATCAGTTCATCGGGATCGGTGCCCTGGTTGACGATGGTGAGCAGCACCGGCACGGTTGATCCTGCGGCGTAGTTACCCTGCGGGTTGCGGGGGTAGGGGATCACCACATTGCGCAGCGCGATGCTGCCCCCGATTCCGGCGTTTCCGTAGGCGCCGTCGACGGCGGACACCTGGCTGTCGGTCTGGGTGACCTGGCCCGCGCTGCAGCCGGCCACGGCCAACGCGGCGGCGCAACAGGTGAGGATTCGCGCCATGCCGTTGAGGGGGACCCGCATGCTCAGAGCGTATCCGACAGGTCCATCCGGGAGCCGCGACGTACCAGTGGGCTCAGCCCGCCCCGGTCCGACTCGGTCCGACTCGGTTCGACTCTGCCCGTCGACGCGGATCCCTCGTAGCAGGTCCACAATGGAGTGACTGTGAGCTGCGGAGCACCGAGATGCCTGGTGTGAGCCCGTTGTCGGATCCTCTGACCTGCGACGACGCGCCCGATGCCCCGCGCACCACCATTCCGGGGCGTGGTAACCTGGAGGCAGCGAAAGGGGCAGAGGACACATGGTTTTTAAGGTCGGAGAGACCGTCGTCTACCCGCACCACGGTGCCGCTCTCATTGAGGCCATCGAGACCCGAGTGATCAAGGGCGAGGAGAAGAAGTACCTCGTCCTCAAGGTCGCTCAGGGTGATCTGACTGTTCGTGTTCCCGCTGCCAACGCCGAATTCGTCGGTGTCCGGGACGTGGTCGGCCAAGAGGGTCTCGATCGGGTTTTCGAGGTGCTGCGGGCTCCTCACACTGAGGAGCCGACGAACTGGTCGCGGCGTTACAAGGCCAACCTGGAGAAGCTCGCCTCAGGCGACGTCAACAAGGTGGCGGAAGTTGTCCGGGATCTCTGGCGTCGTGAGCGTGATCGCGGCCTGTCGGCCGGCGAGAAGCGGATGCTCGCGAAAGCCAGGCAGATCCTGGTCAGTGAGCTCGCGCTCGCCGAAGGCACCAACGAGGACAACGCCGAGGTGCTGCTCGACGAGGTCCTCGCTGCCGCGTCCTGAGCTACCCGCTGCTGACCGTCGCACTATTCCGTGGCCCGGACGGCGGGTAGCGGCGCTGGTCCCTGCGGCGGGACGCGGCGAGCGGTTGGCGGCTGGGATGCCCAAGGCGTTCGTACCGCTGTGCGGGCGCCCCCTGATCTGGCACTGCGTTCAGGGACTGCTGGCGTCCGGTCACGTCGAGGTGGTGGCGGTCGCCGTGGGTGCGCATCACCATGACGATGCCTGGGCGGCGCTCGCCGACGCGGGGGATCGGGTGCGCGTGGTGACTGGTGGCAGGTACCGGTCGGACTCGGTCCGGGCCGCCCTGGGCAGCGTGCCGGACGCCGACGTGGTGCTGGTGCACGACGCCGCCCGCTGCCTCACCCCGGTGAGCGTGATCCAAGCGGTGGTGCGGGCGGTCCTGGGCGGAGCGCAGGCCGTGGTGCCCGTGCTGATGGTGGCCGACACGATCAAGCAAGTGGATTCCGGCGGTTGCGTGGTGGGCACGCTGGACCGGGCGAGCCTGCGCACGGTCCAGACCCCGCAGGGGTTCGACGCAGACCTGCTTCGCCGTGCGCACCGGGCGCCGTGCGGGCCGGTGACCGATGACGCCGGCCTCGTCGAGGCGCTGGGGGTGGCTGTGCGCACCCTGCCCGGGCATCCGCATGCCTTCAAGATCACCACCTCGTTCGATCTCGCCATTGCCGAGGCGGTGGTCGGCGCGAGAACCCCCGGTCAGCTACGCGTACCGGGTCAGCCATGAGGGTGGGAATCGGGACCGACGTGCACCCGGTGCACGCCGGCCGGGACTGCTGGATAGCGGGGTTGCACTGGCCCGGGATACCGGGATGTGCTGGGCACTCCGACGGCGACGTCGCCGCGCACGCCCTGTGCGACGCTGCGCTGTCCGCCGCAGGTCTGGGCGATCTGGGTGCGGTGTTCGGCACCGACGATCAGCGGTGGACCGGCGCGCACGGCGCCGAGCTGCTCGCCGAGGTATGCAGCAGGCTGGCCGGCCAGGGCTGGATGGTGGGCAACGGCGCGGTGCAGGTGATCGGCAACCTGCCCCGGGTGGGCGGACGCCGGGATGAGGCGCAGCGGGTCCTGTCCGGCGCTCTGGGTGGGCCGATCTCAGTATCCGGGACCACGACCGACGGCCTCGGGCTGACCGGCCGCGGGGAGGGCGTGGCAGCGGTGGCAGTGGTGCTGCTCGTGAGTGCGTAACAGTGTTAGAACACTGTTACGCACTCACGACCCTCTACCATCACCCCGGTGAGCCTGCACCTGTATGACACCGCGACGCGGAGCCTTCGCGAGTTCGTCCCGCTGCGACCACGCACGGCGTCGATCTACATCTGTGGCGCCACGGTGCAGGGGATCCCGCACATCGGGCACGTACGTTCCGCGCTGAACTACGACGTGCTGCGCCGCTGGTTGATAGCCAACGGGTACGACGTGCTGTACGTGCGCAACATCACCGATATCGACGACAAGATCCTGCTACGGGCCGCGGAGGCGGGACGACCCTGGTGGGAGTGGGCCTACCTGCACGAGCGTGCATTCGAGGAGGCCTACACCGCGCTGGGTTGCCTGCCGCCCTCGGTGCTACCCCGCGCCACCGGTCACGTCCCGCAGATGGTCGAGTTGATGGCGCGGTTGATCGAGGCCGGGCATGCCTACGCGGCGGGCGGCGATGTCTACTTCGCGGTGGCCACGATGGAGGACTACGGGTCGCTGTCGGGCCAGCGACTCGACGAGGTGTGCCAGGGGGAGTCCGCGGCGTCGGGCAAGCGCGACCCCCGGGATTTCACGCTGTGGAAAGGCGCTAAGCCGGGTGAGCCGTCCTGGCCGACGCCGTGGGGACCGGGCCGACCCGGATGGCACCTGGAGTGCTCCGCGATGGCCACGACCTACCTCGGGCCGGAGTTCGACATCCACGGTGGCGGGCTGGACCTGGTCTTCCCGCACCACGAGAACGAGCGGGCTCAGTCCCGGGCAGCCGGCGACGGGTTTGCCCGGTACTGGTTGCACAACGGGTGGGTGACGCTCTCCGGTGAGAAGATGTCCAAGTCACTGGGCAACACCTTGTCCGTCCCCGCCACCCTGCGCCGAGTCCGCCCGGTAGAGCTGCGGTACTACCTGATCGCTGCGCATTATCGGTCGTCCATCGAGTATTCCGACGGCGCGCTGGACGAGGCGGTGGCCGCCTACCAGCGGATCGAGTCCTTCGTGCACCGGGTGCGGGAGCGGTGCGGGATGCCGGAGCCGGGCGTCTGGTGCGCAGCCTTCGTCGCGGCGATGGACGACGACCTGGGCACGCCCGCAGCGCTGGCCGCCATCCACACGACCGTGCACGAGGGCAATGCGGCGCTGGACGCCGGGGACCACCTGGCGGCGGTGGCGGCAGCCGGTGCGGTGCGGGCGATGGCCGGTGTGCTCGGCCTGGATCCGCTGGACGATCAGTGGCGTTCGACGTCCGGGTCGGACGCGACGGCTGCGGCCTTGGGTGTGCTGGTGGAACGGTTGCTCGCCGAGCGTGCGCAGGCTCGGAGCCGTCGCGACTACGCGACCGCCGATGCAGTGCGCGAACGGCTGCTCGCGGCCGGGATCACCGTCGAGGACACCCCCGACGGTCCGGTGTGGACAGTCAAGGGAGCCTGAGCTCATGGCCGGTAATTCCCAGCGTAAGGGCGCGATGCGCAAGCCAGGCACCAAGAAGGGCGCCGTCGTCGGTTCCGGTGGGCAGAAGCGCAGGAGCCTGCGCGGCCGCGGTGCCACCCCGCCCGCCGAGCTGCGGCCGGGCCATCCAGCGCACCGCCAGGGTGGCGAGACCCGCTCCGGGGAGCGGCGCCGAGCCCAGGGCGATGCGGCCGCTCGCGCCCGGCGCCGGGGTGGCAATGAGCCGTTTGAGACCGTGTTCGGCCGAAACCCGGTGCTGGAGTGCCTGCGCGCTGGAGTGCCGGCCACCGCGTTGCACCTCGCCATCGGGGTGGAGCTCGATGACCGGGTCAGCGAGTCGATGCGGTTGGCCGCTGATGCCGGCCTGTCCATCCTCGAGGTACCCCGGGTTGATCTCGATCGACTTGCCGGCGGTGCGCTGCATCAGGGGGTTGCGCTGCAGGTGGCGCCGTACGAGTACGCCGCTGCCGAGGATGTGCTGGCCGCCGCCCACAGTTCCGGAGCCCCGCCCCTGCTGGTGGCGCTCGACGGCGTGACTGACCCCCGCAATCTCGGCGCGGTGGTTCGCTCGGCCGCCGCGTTCGGTGCTCACGGGGTGGTGGTGCCGCAGCGACGCTCGGCCGGACTGACTGCGGTGGCCTGGCGGGCCTCGGCGGGCGCGGCGGCCCATCTGCCGGTGGCCCGGGCGACCAATCTGGTGCGCACGCTCAAGAACTGCGCGGCATCCGGCTTGATGGTGGTCGGCCTGGACGCCGGCGGCACGATGCCATTGGATACTTTCCCGCTGGCCACTGGGCCGTTGATGCTTGTTCTGGGTTCGGAGGGCCGCGGGCTGTCCCGGCTTGTACGGGAAACATGTGATGCCGTGGTGTCGATACCGATGGCGGCGCAGGTCGAGTCGCTCAACGCGTCGGTTGCCGCCGGCGTCGTGCTCGCCGAGGTGGCGCGCTTACGCCGTGCCGGTTGAACTGCCACCACCGGCGTGAGTGGCGATGCGAGCCCCGCCGGCATAACAACGCTTTCGGCATGCCGCCCACTCGCATCACGGATGCAGTGTGTATCTTATCGCCGTCAGTGTTCACGACACGGCAGTTGCGCATATGCCGCGTTACTTCCTACAAGGAGAATCCGTACCCGTGGCTCAGAAGACCATCGTCACCCTCATCGATGACCTCACCGGTGAGGAAGCTGAAGGCATTACGACAGTCGAGTTCGCGCTCGAAGGCATCACGTACGAGATCGACCTGGCGGACGACAACGCCGCCAAGCTCCGCGACAACCTGTCTCGTTACGTCGCTGCTGCTCGCAAGACCAGCGGTCGGCGTCCGGCCACTCGCGGATCCGATCGGTCGGCTGGCCGGGGTGCTGGTAATGGCGGCGCCGCCCGCAGCGGTTACAACCGCGACACGCTTCGGGCCATCCGTGAGTGGGCCAAGCAGAACGGTCACAGCGTCAGTGACCGTGGTCGCCTGCCACTCAACGTGCTCACCGCCTGGGAAGCAAATCACCAGACAGTGAAGAACGGCAACCTTCCCGCCTTCTCAGGATAGGTGCTCCCGGTATCTGAACTGGGCTTTTTTGTGCATCAGAATTCGATCCTGCACGGTGTGATCATCTGGTGCTGCGACGGCTGTGCCGGCTGTGATAGTCCAGATCAGCGAAATCTGTTCGGGGTGACGGAAAGGGCAAACCGGGGGGCATTGGCAGCGTGGAGTCTGGGACCTCAGGGCCGCCATGGCTGACGATCACTATCGCGGGAATCTCCTTGGTGGGGGTCGTGATCACAGCCATGGTGGGCCCGATACTCGTAGAGCGCCGCAAAGCGGCACGATTCACCCCAGCGCAACTCGATCCGGTTGCGATCGGGCGCCAGGCCGGCGACGCCGTCGCCCTCATCCAGTCTGAGATCACCGACTTGCAGAACCGCGTCGGCCGGCTCGAAGCGCTGCAGATGGCAGGCGCCAATGGCCAGCGTTGACGGTCTGAGCAAGGGCCTGGAAGAGCTGCGGGACTCGATCGCGCAGACAGCACAGGCCATGCCGCAGGCAGCGCAGCGAGAGGTCCGCCGGGAAGGTCGGGCCTACTTCCGCGGCGCGGTCGTGGCTTCGGTGATCACGTCCTTGCTCGTCGGCATCCCGCTGATGTCCCTATCCCAGCGGTTCACGGCATATACCTCTGCTGATCAGGCACGAGCTGCCCAGCTTCAAGCCTCTGCAGCCGACATCCGCCGGCTTGCTCAGGGCGCCCACGACCTCGGTATTCAAGCCAACGAACAACTCGCCCGTCGTGGTCTGGCGACGGTGCCGATCCCCGCGCCGGGAACGGTGCCGGATTCTCAGGTGCTGGCCGCGGCATCCACCGCCCAGGTCGCCGCGAAGATCGCCGCGGATTCCATCACGGTTCCCACTCCCACCCAGATCAAGGCGGAAATCGCCGCCCAGCTGGCCACCCTGCCTCCACCTCCAGCAGGTCCCGCGCCGCAGGCGCTCAGCGAGGCGGTTCAGGCCTACATCACGGCGAACACCGAGGAACTGCGCGGGCCCCGCGGAGAGCCGGGCAAGTCCCCACCGTGCCTGGCCGAGCCCACCCAGTGCCAGGGAGCTACCGGAGGCCAGGGCCCTCGTGGTGAGCCACCCGTGGGCTGGACGGTGGAAGAAGCCGATGGGTCCACCACGGCCTGCGAACGTGTCGCGAACTTCGATCCGGCCGCACCCCGCTACCGCTGTTCCCATGGTGCCGCGCCCGCTGGCAGTGGGCCGTCCGGTGCTGGGCCGGCGACGCCATCATCGCCGTCACCGGCCATGACCACCGAACCACCACCGCCGAATGCGGGCCGTCCCTTACCGATCCGGTGATGAACCGATCCGTCGTTGCCTGCGAACAACCAGACGCTCGTCGGCGACTCGCGAGCAGGCCCGGTGGGCACGGCGGAGAACCTTACCTCTCTGCGTGCTCACCGGGCCGACTTCGCATTTCCACCCTCAGCGGCGCCCGCCGAACTTCCGTGCCACCGAGAACCCGATCAAACCTCCGATCACGACCAGAATGATGATCACGAACAGGATGGTCTTACCGACGCCCGCGAGGAAGCCCCGGGCCTCGAGCTCGGCGGCGAGCAGGCCGGCTTGAGTCGCAACGAGTGACATGCTTTGCGATGGTAGAGGTTATCCGGTCTCTGTGCCGTTCAGCCTTGGCCGGAACATCACCACGTGACGGGAAGCTCCACCAGGCCCCCGGTGAGGAGTTCGTCGCGACCCCGCAGGGACTCGAGGGGAACCGCCAGCCGCAGCGTGGGGAACCGCTCCAGCAGGGTTGGGAACAGGGATTGCAGCTCGATCCGGGCCAAGGGGGCGCCGACGCAGAACCGCGGACCATGACCGAAGGTCAGGTGCGGGTTGCGGGAGCGGTGCGGGTCGAACCGTTCCGGATCGGGAAACCGTTGCTCATCCAGGTTGGCCCCGCGAAGCCCGAGCATGACCAGGTCACCGGTTCGGATGGTCACGCCGCCGAAGGCGAAGTCGGTATTGGCGTACCGGGGTATCCCTACGGCTTGCTCGAGACCGGAGGTGCGCATGGGCAGCCATGAGCGGAGGATCTCCTCGACCATGGGTTCGATCAGTGCTGGGTCGTGGCGCAACGCATCCGCATGCTCAGGGTAGGTGAGCAGCAGCGTCACCCCACGATCGATCGCGGCCACGGTGGTTTCGTGACCGGCGAACAGCAGCCCGGCACTGAGCATCGCTATGCCGTCGGGGGTCAGCTCCGGGTCGGTGGCCAGCGCGGCGCACAGCTCGGAGATCACGTCGTCCCCCGGTTCGGCCTGCTTGCGATCCACCAGGGCCCGCATGTATTGCCAGAGCTTGAAGAGCCCGGCTTGGGAGCGAGCGGCATCGGTCATGTGCGCTGCGTCGTCACTCCATTGCCGGAATTCCTCCCGGTCGGCGTAGGGCACGCCCAGCAGCTCGCAGATCACCAGCACGGGGAGCGGGAAGGACAGCGCTTCGTGCAGATCGGTGGGCGGGGTCTGCTGCGCCATGCCGTCGAGCAGTTCCGCGATGATGGTCGAGATCCGGGGCCGCAGCGCCGACATCCGCCGAGCGGAGAATGCCGGTGCGAGCAGGCGGCGGGTGCGGGCATGCTCGGTTGCCTCGGACGAGGGGTGGCCCATCGGCCCGCCGAAGATCGCGGACTGGGAGACGCGAGCTGCCTGTTCCGGCTCAGCATGAGAACGGCCCAGGCGCGGATCCCCGAACAGCGCTTTGACCTCGTCGTAGTCGGTGACCAGCCATGCGGGGTCACCCGCCGGTGTGGTCACCCGCTGAATCGCGGTGCTTGCCATCTCGCCTCCCATAATTCGTCGTATGCGACGCGTCGGGTGCAACGTACCAGCTGAGGCAATACACTTGCCCCCTCATGACCGTCACCGAGCCTGATCTGCGCACCCAGGCGCAGGAGATCGTGGCGCACATCCGGGTGCTGCGCCGGGATCTGCTCTGCGCCAGCGCGGAGGATGTCGCCCGCAGCGGGCTGACCGGACCCCAGGTGAGCGTGATGGCCCACCTCGTGATGAACGGTCCCGCCACGGTGACCGAGCTCGGCCGTGAGCTGGGCACCGGGCACAGCACGGTCTCCGGGATTGTCGACCGGCTGCAGGCGCGCGGGCTCGTCCAGCGGGTTCAGGATGACACCGATCGGCGCTATACCCGTATTTGCGTCACCGAGAAGGTGGACCGGTACGTCGCGGACATGGAAGCCGGACCATTCGGACGGTTGGCCATCGCGCTGGGCAATGCGACGGGAGAGCAACGCCGCACGATCCGCGACGGGCTTAGCCTGCTCCGCGAGTTGCTGACCTGATACCACATGACTCACTCGACGAAAACGCCTCGCTACGTTGTGCAACACGGCTTCAATCGCACCGCGCTCATGGAGTGGTAAGCCCCTTCGGGCGGGGGCGCAGTGGTCGATGCGGAAACGTAAAATCAAACCGCCACCAGGATCCACCTTGTTATTTTTGGCGAGGTTCTTGGTCCAATCATTTTCACGCATCAAAACCGATGATCATTTAGGGTGATGGCCGGGCACGGGGCGGGGCAGGGTCTGCTGATGGTGGCGGCGCCGGGAGGGTCCTCTTAGTGTCTTTTTCAATTAGACCGGGTAAACTTCGCCTTCCACCGGAGCCCGGATCTGCGGAGGTCCCGGGCCCCGGTGGGCCAGCTTCCATCCGTGATCGCCGGTGATCCTGGTTCGGTACCTCGCCCGCTCACACCGGCAGCTAAGAGCGATCCTGAGTGATCGGGTCGCGGGCACGCGGCCACGGCGGCCAGTGCGTGGTGTCGGCTCGAGTGAGAGCGGCGGCGACCACGCCGACCAGTACGTCCCGGGTCATCCCGCCGACACCTTTGAGTCCGGCTTTGAGCTTGAATCGGCGCTCAGGATCGGTCTCGCTCGCCGCACCCTCGGCGAGCACAGCCAGGATCCGGTCAGCCAGGATCTCGGCGTTGTTCGTCCATCCGCCGGCGACACCCAGCGCGCGTTCCGTGATGGCGGAAGCACCGCCCGGTTCTGCGCTGTGCCGGTTGCCTCGGTTGTGCCTGCCACCGTTGACGGCTACCAGGTAGGTATGGGTGCTCAAACGGCTCAACGATGCCCGAACGCTGTCGTACTGCTCTTCGGGAAAGACGCGCAGCGCCTCACCCACCTCGATACTGTGCCCGTTGCGTTCGAACCTCTCGACTACCCAGTGCAGGACCTCGAAGTCGTCCGACCACAACTCGTCCACGCTCATCTCCTCCCCCATTCGAGAAGATATGGTGAATCCCGCTTGGACTCCTTGCCTGCGTGGGGCCACCAGCACGAACGCCAGGTAGGCACGACATTCCCCCCGTCTTCCACCTCGCCCGCACGTTCTCTGTCAGATCAGGCAGGCAAGACTGAGCCTCCATAGATTTCGGCAGTCTAGGACTGGGTCTTTACCCGGTTTCGTGTTCTGGCCATCGCCACGCCGAAGTCCAGGTGTGTGGAACGAGATCACGAGACGGTTCAGGAGATTGGTCACCGTTCAGTGATATTTTATCGGCAGGAACGGCTCCGAACCCGGATGCGCCCGATCTCGACTGTAGCCACCGCGCTGCCGTAAGCAGTCCGCGATGTGGACCGGCCGGCGATCCCGGACGCTCTCCCAGTCCGTTGAGCGCGCCCGCACCCGCACCCGCTAGGGCGCGTACTGTGCGGCGGTGGTCGACCTGCCGGAGGACGAGCCCTCCGCTGAGCAGCTTTTACGCATCGGGGTCCGTAGCGATGCGGCGGCGATCGTGGTCGTCGTGTCGGGTGAGGTGGACCTGCTCACCGTCGATCGGCTTCGGGTGGCGGTCGATGCGGCTTTGGTAGACGCCGCCGGGCGGCCGGTCGTGGTTGACCTGACTGCGGTGACCTACCTGGGCTCGCAGGGTTTGGCGGCACTGGCCGAGGCTGCCTCGGTGGCGAAAGGACGCCGTGAACCACTGCGGTTGGTCGTCGACCATGCCCGCGCTGTGGTCCGCCCGTTGCAGCTCAGCGGGTTGGATGAGGTGCTGGCACTGTACTACTCGGTTGAGCGGGCGCTGCTTCGCTGAGCGGGGTGACGCCGAGTAGGGCATGCTTGCGCCACAATGACACCGTCACCATCCGACCATCCCCGGCCCGCGCCACCGGCTGGGGAGCAGGCGGCCGGAAGCGCCGAGCCACGGACCCCACCCTCCGTGGGGTTCGAGCTGGTGCTCGGGGCGGATCCCGCGGCGCTGTCGTTGATCCGCGACCGGCTTCGGCGCTGGCTGGCCGCACAGGGGTGGCCCGATGCTGAGCGTGAAGATCTGCTGCTGGCAGTGAGCGAAGCCGCATCGAACGCTGCCGAGCACGCCTACCCGCCCGGAGTGCACGGAACCATTGAAATCGACGGTCGAATCACCGAAATATCCGATGGTGCCCGGATGGTCGAGCTGACAGTCCGTGATCGTGGTCGCTGGCGTCCAATCCCTGAATTGCCGGAGAATCGCCGCCGTGGCATTCCGTTGATGAGAGCGGTGGTGGCAGATCTCGTCATCGAGGGCACCGATCAGGGTACCTGTGTGATGATGCGCGGCTGGCCTATCGGTCGGTAGTCTGCGGCCTGGGCTACCGGAAGTTGGAATCGGATCCCGTTTCAGATTTGTCTGCCTTCGACGGTGAACCGAAATCATCCGGAATCCACGATGGACGAGAGTTGCGTTCCTTGTCCGAACTGGCTGGTGCATCGGCATTGGCCGGGGTCTCTGGGTTGACTGGAGTCGCCGGAGCCGGTGTGCTCGCCTTCGCGGGGGGTTGCGTGGCGGGCGCCGGAGCCGCCGGCTTCTTCGGGACCGACCGGTGGGGTGCCGGGTTCGACTGTTCGTGCCGGTGCGGGCGCTCCCGTGGCGGGAGCGGCTTGCGCGGCGGCGGTGCTAGACGCACCGGAGGCGTCTGGGGCGCGGGGGCTTGATGAGCGGCTGGCGGCGGTGCCTGCGGGGCGGGCGCTTGCTGCACCGGGACTTGCTGGGCCACCGGCGCCTGCTGGGCGGCTGGAGGTGCCTGAGGAGCTGCCGGTGCCTGGTGAACCGGAGGTTCCTGGGGAGCTGCCGGTGCCTGGGGCGCCCTCTGCTGGGATGCGGGCTCAGGAGTGCTCGCCTTGAGTGGAACCCCAGCCGGCGGAGCGGTGTCGAAGGAGACCTGCTCGCGACCGGTGGTCTGGTGTTGCTGTACGACGAGGGCGCCCAGCCCGCCGACCGCGGCAACGGCGGTCGCCAGAAAGGCCACCAGCATTTCATTCGAACGAACCCAGCGCGCGTTCATCTAAGACCCCCTCCCGGCTCGACTCCCCAGGAATTGAACCAGACTTACATGGACGAGATAATGGAGATCCGTGGAGAATCCGCAGAAAAATCCGCGAACGGTGAGAATTTCACCTACGCCATAGTGAAATTTTCACCTGCGGCGGTGCAATGCACGACTCCCCTCGATGGTACGGCCCCGACCCGCATGCCAGAGTAGGTTGCTATTCTGCGAGGAGCAACCCTGTGTTATCAGAGGTTCTATAGGGCGCACGTCATCTGGGCAGGTGAATTCACAATGTCACGAGGCATGTGCACACCGTGAAGGTGACTGGTCAGTGGGGGGACGGCCATGGGCAATGACTACCTTGCGGGCAACTACGCACCGGTGCGCCGGGAGCTTACGATCACCGAGCTGGCGGTCACCGGCACCATCCCGGCCCATCTGGACGGTCGCTACCTCCGGAACGGGCCGAACCCGATCGCCGAGGTCGACCCAGCTGTCTATCACTGGTTCGGCGGTGATGGCATGGTCCATGGGGTTCGCCTGCGAGACGGCAGGGCCGAGTGGTACCGCAATCGCTGGATCCGCACCCCCGCGGTGGCACGGGCGCTCGGCGAGGCGCCGCCCCGCCCGGCCGCCATCCGGACCGGGCTGGAGCTGCTGGGCGCCAACACCAACGTGATCGGCCACGACGGCCGCATCCTGGCGCTGATAGAGGGCGGGATCACCTGCTACGAGCTCACCGATGAACTGGAGACCCTCGGCCCCTGCGACTTCGGCGGGACGGTGCACGGCGGCTACACCGCGCACCCCAAGCGTGATCCGGATACCGGAGAGTTGCACGCGGTCTCCTACTCGTTCGGCCGCGGCAACCGGGTCCAGTACTCAGTGGTCGGCGCCGACGGGCGAGCCCGCCGCACGGTGGACGTCGAGGTCACCGGCAGCCCGATGATGCACGAATTCTCGCTGACCGAAAACCATGTCGTGTTCTACGACCTTCCGGTCGTCTTCGACCCCCGCCAGGCAGTCGAGGTCGCCGTGCCGCGGGCGCTCCGGACGCCGGCCCGGCTGGTGCTGTCCGCGCTCATCGGCCGGGTTCGAGTACCTGATCCGATCCTGGCGATGATCGGGAAGGGAATGAGCGGGAACGCGAACCTGCCCTACCGGTGGGACCCCCACTACCCAGCCCGCGTCGGTGTCATGCCGCGCACCGGCGGAGCCGGTGACATCCGCTGGTTCGACGTCGAGCCGTGCTATGTCTTCCACCCACTCAACGCCTACGACGACTGCGAGAGCGTGGTCCTCGACGTCGTGCGGCATCCCGCCATGTTCGTCACGGATTTCCACGGCCCCAACGAGGGACCCGCGACCCTGGATCGGTGGGTCGTCGACCTCGCCGACGGCAAGGTCCGCGAGGCCCGCCTCGATGATCACCCACAGGAGTTCCCCCGCATCGATGATCGGCTCGTCGGCCGGCAGCACCGTTACGGGTACGCGACAACAACCACCACGACCGGGGCCGGCGCTGCCGACGCGGTACTCAAGCATGATCTACGCTGTGGCCAGGCCAGTGTTCGGCGGCTGGGGGCTCACCATTATGTCGACGAGGTTGTCTTCGTGCCGAATTCCCCGCAGGCCGCCGAGGATGACGGGGTTCTCCTGGGGTTCGTCTATGACGCCGATACTGACCGCAGTGACCTGCGGATCCTCGACGCGACCAGCCTCGAGACGATCGCCGCGGTTCACCTGCCCGGTCGTGTCCCGCACGGATTCCACGGCAACTGGGTGCCGCAGGCACAGCGCCCCTGACCTTGATCACGGACCGGGATGGCGGCAACACCGACGAGAGGGGGACGGATCGGATGGGGGAGACCGGATCCGCAGTGCGCAGCAACAGGTGTCTGGACTGGCCAGGCTGCTACAACGTCCGCGACCTCGGTGGCCTGCACACAGCGGATGGTCACCTGACCCGCTGGGGCGCCGTCGTCCGCTCGGAGGCGCCCCACCTGCTCACCGCCGAAGGCTGGACAGCCGTGCAGCGGCACAACATCCGTACCATCGTGGACCTGCGCAATGACGACGAGATCAAACCCGACCTCGCGCCTCGGCCGGCTGATCTGCACGTGCTCCGGGCCCCGCTGGACGCCTCGCAGGCCGTCGAGTTCTGGAACCGGTGGGCCACCGGTGGGCAGATCGCTACCCCGCTGTACTATCGGCCCTTCCTGGACTGCTTTCCGCAACGGATCGCAAGTGCCCTCGGTGCCATCGCCCACGCCCGCCCCGGCGGTGTCCTCGTGCACTGCGCCCAGGGCCGTGATCGCACCGGGCTGGTGACCCTGGTACTGCTTGCGCTGCTCGGAGTGCCGGCAGAGGATATCGCCGCCGATTATGTCTTGAGCGCTCGCCGCCTGGCGCCCCTGTTCGCCCGCCTGGGCCAGCAAGACCCGGGCCCGGGAACCGGGACGTTGCTAACCAGCATGGGAACCTCGGCGCGAGAGATCATCATCGATACGGTGACGTCGCTGCAGCCCGCGGCCTACCTACGCTCGGCCGGCCTGTGCGAGGCGGACCTCGCCACGTTGCGCGCTCGCTTGCTCGAGTCCGGCGATATGACCCAGGACACTGCCGAATGACTCAGAAATTGCCGAACGAGAACGACCGGCCAGCGGCCGCGGAGCCAAGGGTGACGTTCAGCGGGAGGGTGAAGGACTTCCCCGTGCATTGCGAGGCGGCGTTGGCTGCCATCGTCACGGAGATCTCGTAGGCCCGGATGCTACCCGGCTGGATGAAGCCAGGTGGTGATTGGACCGGAGCGGTGGTGACCGCCCCAGCGGGGCACGCTCCCACCGCCTTCGACTGCCCGGCGTCGATCGCCGTCACCTGCACGCCGTAGTCGGCGGGGTTGCGGACGTAGAGCGGGAAGGTCTTCGTCGTCCCGGGAGTGAGGTTGCGGAGGTCGTTATCCGGCGTGACGCTGAGCTCGGCTGAGGTGGTGGTACCGGCGGGCTGGCTCAGGCCGATGATTCCGATGAAGAATCCCGCACCGACCAGCGCGAGGGCGATGAGCAGGGCCAGGCCGTCGAAGACGTTCAGGCTTCGGACCGTGGTACCTATGCTGTTCTCCACTGCGGACTCCCTCCGAGGCCCAGACACCGCGCCACGAGCTGCTGTTCTACCGGACGTCCGGCGCTGCTGTCGACTCTCCGTGCCCGAAACGCTGCGTTCTGTTGCCGTAAAAGGCTAGGCGGTGCCGCCGGGCGGGTACCACCTGGGGCCTGGGCGGGAGAACCAGCAGTTCAGAGGGCCTTGAGTTCCTCGATCACGGACTCCACCGAGGATTTGGCGTCGCCGAAGAGCATGGCGGTGCCGGGGGAGTAGTACAGCTCATTCTCGATGCCGGCGAAACCGGGATTCATCGAGCGCTTGAGCACGATGACCGATTTGCTCTTGTCGACGTTGAGGATCGGCATGCCGTGGATGGGTGAGCTCGGGTCGTTGCGGGCGGCGGGGTTCGTGACGTCGTTGGCGCCGATCACCAGCGCGACGTCGGCGCGGGCGAACTCGTCGTTGATCTCGTCCATCTCCTTGAGCTGCTCGTAGGGCACGTCGGCCTCGGCGAGTAGCACGTTCATGTGCCCGGGCATCCGCCCGGCCACCGGGTGGATGGCGTACTTGACCTCCACGCCCTTGTCCTCGAGCAGTTTGGCCATGTCCCGCACGGTGTGCTGGGCCTGTGCCACGGCCATGCCGTAGCCGGGCACCACGATCACCTCGTTGCCGTATGCCATCTGGACTGCCGCGTCGGCCGCGTTGGTCTCGCGGACGGTCTTGTCGCCGAGTTCGCGACCGCCGGCCGCCACGCTGCCTCCGCCGAACCCGCCGGCGACGATCGCGGGGATGGACCGGTTCATCGCCTTGGCCATCAGGTTGGTGAGGATCGAACCGGAGGCACCGACGATCATGCCGGCGACGATCATGGCGGTGTTGTTCAGCGCCAGCCCGGCCGCTGCCGCCGACAGCCCGGTCAGCGCGTTGAGCAGCGAGATCACCACTGGCATGTCGGCGCCGCCGATCGGCAGCACGACCAGCAGCCCCAGTGCTGCGGCGAACACCAGCGTCCCGATGATCAGCAGTTCGGCGCTGCCACCGAAGCCGATGGCTATCGCGCACGCGAGGGCCGCGACCAGCGCCAGTGCGTTGACCAACTGCTGTGGTCGACCCAGGCTGATCGGGCGGCCGGGGACGAGGCCTTGCAGCTTGCCGAAGGCCACCAGCGAGCCCCAGAACGACACCGAGCCGACGATCGCGCCGAACAGCGAGGCGACCATCACGTAGGCCGGCTCCCCAGCGAAGCCGTCGGTGCTGTTGAACTCCACCCAGGCGATCAGCGCGACCGCGCCACCGCCGACGCCGTTGAACAGCGCGACCATCTGCGGCATCGCGGTCATCTTCACCTGTCGGGCCGCCGGTACCCCGAGCGCCGTGCCGAGGATCACTCCCAGCACGATCAGCGCCCAGTTGCCCACCCCGGGGGTCAGCACACTCGCGATCACCGCGATGCCCATCCCGGCCGCCGCTATCAGGTTGCCCCGGACCGCGGTGCGCGGCCCGGTCAGGCCCATCAAGCCGTAGATGAACAGTGCGAAAGCGACGATATAGAGCACCACGACCAGAGTTGTCATCGCCGGTCAGTGCCTCCAGTGCCGCCATTGCGGGCCGCGGCCTTGGCGGGTTGCTTGCCCTTGAACATGCCCAGCATCCGGTCGGTGACCAGGAACCCGCCCACCACGTTGATGGTGCCGAACGCGATCGCCACCACCAGTAGCAACTTGTCGAAGACCGAGAGGTCATGACCCAGGCCCAGTACCACGATGCCGCCCAGCAGCACGATGCCGTGGATGGCGTTGGTGCCCGACATCAGCGGTGTGTGCAGGGTGTTGGGCACCTTGGAGATCACTGCGAAGCCGACGAAACCGGCTAGCACGAGGATCGCCAGGTTGGCGAGCAGCATCAGCGGTCGCCCCCTTCCCGGGTGATGCAGGAGCGCACCAGCACTTCGTCCTCGGAGTCTGGGGTAAGCCGGCCCTGATCGTCCACCATCAGCTCCAGCAGGGACTGCACGTTGCGGGCGTACAGCTCGCTCGCGTGTTCGGGCATCGTGGCCGGCAGGTTCAGTGGCGAGGCGATCGTCACGTCGTGGCGGACCACCACCTCGCCCGGCTCGGTCAGCTCGCAGTTGCCGCCGGTCTCCCCGGCCAGGTCGACGATCACGCTGCCGGGTCGCATCCCCTTCACCGCCTCGGCGGTGACCAGGATGGGAGCCTTGCGGCCGGGTACCAGCGCGGTGGTGATCACGATGTCGAACCCGCTGGTCGCCTCGGTCAGCCGCTGCTTCTGCTCGGCTCGCTCGTCATCGGTCAGCTCGCGGGCGTAGCCGCCCTCCCCGGCCGCCTCGATGCCCAGGTCGAGCCATTTCGCGCCCAGCGAGCGCACCTGGTCGGCGACCTCGGGCCGGACGTCGTAGCCGGTGGTCCTGGCCCCCAGGCGCTTGGCGGTGGCCAGCGCCTGCAGCCCGGCCACCCCGACGCCCAGGATCAGCGCGCTCGCCGGTTTGACGGTGCCGGCGGCCGTGGTCAGCATCGGGAAGAACCGGGTGGACAGCTCGGCCGCGAGCAGTACCGCCTTGTACCCGGCCACGTTGGCCTGCGAGGACAGCGCGTCCATCGACTGCGCACGCGAGATCCGGGGGATCGCCTCCATGGCGAACGCGGTCACGCCCGCCTCGCGAAGCTTGCCGGCGATCTCCGGGTCGGAGCGCGGGGCCAGGAACCCGATGAGCACGGTCCCGCTGTGCAGCCGTTCGATCTCCTCGTCGGTCGGGGGCGCGACCTTGACCACGACGTCGGCGTCCCACGGGTCACCAATCGTCGCGCCGGCCTCGATGAACATCTCATCGGGCATCAGGGCACCCACTCCGGCACCGGACTCGACAACGACGTGCAGCCCGCGGCTGGTCAGCTTCTCGACCATCTTGGGCACCAGGGCGACCCGGCGCTCACCGTCACGGGATTCCTGGGGCACGCCAACCCGGGCGCCCGGGCGGTCTTGCGATGACGTCACCCGCAGAGCATCGGACATGATCGGTGCAACGTCTAGTGCAGGCGAGTAAACGTTGGCCGTCACACAGACGCTCATCGGTCACGAGGGGCCCATTCTCCAGCCGATCATGGCTGCCCGATGCCGCCGATGGGTTGGTGCTGGCCGGTGGACGTGTCGGAGAAGATGATGTGAATGTTGGGGTCGACGTGGTTGAGCGCCCAGAGCCCGACCGCATCAGCTGTCGCGAAGATCACCGTGATCAGGATAGCGACGGTCTCGCCCATGCTATCGGTGGTCATGTCAGCTTCTCCAGGGTGCTTGTCCCTCGCGTGTTCTCCAGGATCCCTTTCAGGCTTGCCCGCCCCCGAAAAGCATGCGTCCTGACAGTTTCTGGTTTGATTTTCAGGATAGCCGCGATCTGTTTATCAGGACGGTGATCCCAGAACTGTAACACGAGTACCTCCCGCTGCCGTCGCGGCAGTTTTCCGAGTGCATCGATGACCGCTTGGTGATCGTCGTGTGGCTCACGGTCGATCTTAGCCGACAGCGTTATTGTGGGATCCGATCTGATTTTGTCATGAAGTGTGCGTTCGCGTTGGCGACGCTTGATCTGGCTGGCGGCCTGGCAGCACACCACACGGCGCAGGTAGGCGGGAGCGGCATCAGCATTGCGGAGCCCACCCCGGCGCCAGCAGATCGAATAGAAGGCTTCGGACACGCACGCTTCGGGATCGTCGGCGCCGAGTAACACTGCGAGCCCGACCAAAGTGGCATGCTGGGTTTGGAAGAGCCGCTCGATGATCTGTTCGCGGTTCGATACTCCGCGGGTGGTGGTGGGGTCGATCACGTGACACCCGCTGGTGGCCTGGGCGGCTTCGGCTCGACCGGCGCGCGCCCGCGCCATAAGCGAGACCGGGCACGGCCGCGAATGTGTAGGCCGTATAGATCGTTCCCCCGAGCAGGAACCAGATTACGACCGCGCCGAACTGGCGGCCGGCCAGTGCCCACCCCTCCAGCGAGGGGAGCTCGTCACGTCGGCGGAACCATCTCGCTGACAGCGCGAGAATGGAGATGCCTCCCATAACCGCGGCAAACGCGATCAGTGCGACCCGGATCGGCCATCGC
>DASYAZ010000078.1:0-36284 GCA_036501085.1 Pseudonocardiaceae bacterium
CCACCGAGGGGCGGCATCCCTACGACGAGATCACCTGGCAGCACCGAGACGTCGTGATGACCAACTGGCGGGACGGGACGGTCAATTTCGAGCAGCGCGGTGTGGAGTTCCCCGACTTCTGGTCGGTTAATGCTGTCAATATCGTGACCAGCAAGTATTTCCGTGGTGCGGTGGGTAGCGAGCAGCGTGAGTCGAGTTTGCGCCAGCTGATCGACCGGGTGGTGACGACCTACACCGCCGCCGGCGTCCAGCACGGATACTTCGCCACCGATGCCGACAAAGACATCTTCGCTCACGAGCTGACCTGGATGTTGCTGCACCAGGTGTTCAGCTTCAACTCGCCGGTCTGGTTCAATGTGGGCACAAAATCGCCGAATCAGGTAAGCGCGTGTTTCATCCTTTCGGTGGATGACACGATGGATTCTATCCTCAACTGGTATCGCGAAGAGGGATTGATCTTCAAGGGTGGTTCGGGTGCCGGTCTGAACCTCTCCCGTATCCGCTCATCCAAGGAGCTGCTATCTTCCGGTGGTGCCGCATCCGGTCCGGTGAGCTTCATGCGAGGTGCTGACGCCTCCGCCGGCACGATCAAATCCGGGGGCGCGACTCGCCGTGCGGCGAAGATGGTCGTGCTCGATGTCGACCACCCGGATATTTCCGAGTTCGTGCAGACCAAGGCATCGGAGGAGCGAAAGATCCGGGTGCTCCGCGATGCCGGATTCGACATGGACCTCGGCGGCAGGGACATCACCTCCGTCCAGTACCAGAACGCCAATAACTCAGTGCGGGTATCTGATGAGTTCATGCGTGCGGTCGAGGCTGACGGCGAGTTCGGGCTACGCGCCCGAACAACGGGTGAAGTGGTCGAGACGGTGCGGGCCAAGGATCTTTTCCGTGATATTACCAAAGCTGCGTGGGAGTGCGCCGATCCCGGCCTGCAATACGATGACACAATTAACGACTGGCACACCTGCCCGGAATCGGGGCGGATCACCGCCTCTAATCCGTGCAGTGAGTACATGCATCTGGATAACTCCAGTTGCAATCTTGCGTCGATCAATTTGATGAAATTTCTTCGTGAAGATCTCACTTTTGACGCCGAGCTCTTCGTCAAGACGGTGGAACTCGTCATCACCGCCATGGATATCTCGATCTGTTTTGCAGACTTCCCGACGAAGGCCATTGGAGAGACCACGAGAGCCTTCCGGCAGCTCGGCATCGGTTATGCGAACCTCGGGGCGCTGCTGATGGCCACCGGGCATGCTTACGACTCGGATGGGGGGCGAGCGCTGGCGGCGGGGATCACGTCCCTCATGACCGGTACCGCGTACAAGCGGTCCGCGGAGCTCGCCGGGGTCGTCGGACCGTATGACGGTTATGCTCGCAATGCCGATCCGCATCAGAGAATAATGCGCAAGCATGCTGCAGCCAACGACTTGATCCGTACCTGCGATCATAACGACCGAGCGGTGCAGAAAACCGCGACGAGAGTGTGGCAGGAAGGTATCCGGATCGGGGAGAAAGACGGTTGGCGCAACGCGCAGGCGAGTGTCATCGCGCCTACCGGAACCATAGGTTTCATGATGGACTGCGATACGACGGGAATAGAACCGGACTTCTCGCTCGTGAAGTTCAAGAAGCTGGTCGGCGGCGGATCGATGCAGCTTGTGAACCAGACGGTGCCGAAAGCGCTTGCCGCCTTAGGGTACCAACAAGAACAAGGCGAAGCGATCATCGAATATATTGCCGAACACGGTCATGTGATCGATGCGCCGGGGTTGCGGCCCGAACATTACGGGGTCTTTGACTGCGCGATGGGGGAACGGGCAATCCCCCCCATGGGGCACGTGCGAATGATGGCGGCGACTCAGCCGTTCATTTCGGGAGCTATCAGCAAGACGGTCAACATGCCGGAGACGGCTACCGTCACCGAGGTTGAGGAGATCTACCTCCAGTCCTGGAAGATGGGCCTCAAGGCGCTGGCGATTTACCGGGACAACTGCAAGGTGGGGCAACCGCTCTCGGCGGGGAAAACCGCCAACACTGCGGTGGAGAAAGCGGTGACCGAGGCCAGGCCGGTGCGTAAGAGGCTGCCCAAGAAACGGCCCAGTGAGACGGTGTCCTTCACGGTCGGCGGTGCCGAGGGCTACCTGACGGGAGGGTCATATCCGGATGGTGGTCTCGGCGAGATCTTTGTGAAGATGTCGAAGCAGGGTTCCACGCTGGCCGGTGTCATGGACGCCTTCTCGATGGCCATCTCGATCGCGTTGCAGTACGGAGTGCCGCTGGAGACCTACGTGTCGAAGTTTGTGAACATGCGCTTCGAACCGGCGGGTATGACCGACGATCCGGATGTCCGGATGGCAACCAGCGTCGTGGACTACTTGTTCCGGCGGATCGCGCTGGATCACCTGCCGAAAGACAAGCGGGATCAGATGGGCATCCTGACCGCCGAAGAGCGCACGATGCAGGTCTCCGCCGACTATGGGGTCGAGACCGACAGCGGTGTTGATGTCGACTCTTTCCGCACCTCGGTAGACGCGGCCCCTCCGGCTCCGGCAGCGCAGGGCCGGCCGGCACCGGTCTATGTGGGTAGCTCCACCGAGTTGCTGGAACTGCAGTTGGGCAAGGCTGCGGATGCGCCGCTGTGCATGACCTGCGGCACCAAGATGCGGCCTGCCGGATCGTGTTACGTGTGCGAAGGATGTGGCTCAACCAGCGGCTGCAGCTGAGAAACGAGCGGTCGATGTCGCTGCGGCCGTTCCCCTCAGGGGGTCCTGCTTCTCCTCCACCACCACGTCGTGACGCCGAGTGCGGTCACACCGCCGAGCGCGACGCGAGCGAGGTCGCGTGTGGCGTGCGGTGAACTGTTCTGCTCGGGCACCGGTTGGGGGGTGGGTCCTGCGTCGGGCTGGTTACCCGCATTGTCGATCAGGGTGACCGTGCCGGCGTCGCCGTCGACACGGATGGACTGGCCGTCCTGGATGCGTCGGGTCGCCACGCCGGTTCCGAGTACGGCAGGGATGCCGTACTCGCGGGCCACGATCGAACTGTGGCTCAGCGGTCCGCCGATATCGGTGACCACCCCGGAGGCCATCGCGAACAGGGACGTCCAGGCGGGAGTGGTGATGCTCGCGACGAGCACGTCACCGGGCCGCATCCGGCCGAAGTCCTGCGGGCCTGCGAGTACCCGGGCCGGTGCAGTGATCTGCCCGGCGCTGGCGCCGGTGCCGCTGATGACGCGGCCGGTCTGGTCCTCCGAGGCGGCCGGCATCAGCGCCTCGAACCGGTCGAACATGGTGCCTTTCGGCAGTAGCTGCGGGGGCGTGACCTGTCGCTGCCCGCGCCAGAGTGCCTGCCGTTGCGGCACGGCCCCAGCGGGCAGGGTGGCTCGGCCCAGCACCTCGTCGGGATGCAGCCAGAAGATGTCCTCGGGCCGGTCGATCACTCCGTCCGCTGTGCGGCGCCGGCCCAGCTCGGCCAGCATCCGGCGCATCTGCGGCCAGGCGAGACCGATGTCGGCCAGGGAGTCCTCGCGGACCGGGGCGATGCTCTGCGCCCAGTGCAGCAGGCGCGCGAAAACGGCCCTGCGCAGCGGGTCCAGCCGCGCGAGAACGGCCGCGGTCTGCTTGTCCCGCCGCGCAGCGGCACGGCGTTGTCGGTCATGGGGGTCGGTCCCGCCGCCCTCCAGGTAGAAGCGCAGCGCGTCAAACAGGGGCGCCGGATCGTCGGCGGGCACAGCATTGCAGAAGTCCAGGTTGTAGACGGTGTGCCCGAACCGCTCCAGGTGCGCCCGGAATCGAGAGCGCCACTGGTTCCACGCAGTACCGCCGGGTGACCTGTCGCCGTCGAGGAGGGCAACCGACCGGGTCGAGGGCGTCGCGAGCAGTACCGCGGTCAGGTCATCGTGACCGCGTGTCCAGGCAGCGAGGTCGTAGAGCGATGTCTCAGCCCGGATGGGCGCGCTGTCGAAGCCGAGCAGGAAGGTCGGTGCGGGCGGGTCCCCGGCGCGCCGTACCAGCTGCTCGTAGAACCGGGTGAACAGGATCTCGCTACCCGCGGCGAGCGGGATGATCGTCTGCACTGCGGTGTAGTACTCCGTGCCGGCGTCCAGCAACTCGACGACGCCGGCCACCAGCTCCTCGTCGGTCAGGCCATCCATCGGCCTGGCCGTCCAGTCCTCGACGATCCGGCTATAGCGGGGGTGAGAATAGTCGCGCCAGCGCGCCTGCCCGCCCTGCTTGCCGTCGGACATCAGGAGCCGCAGCGCCGCGGGGCTGTACAGCATCATCCGCCAGAGTGCCGCGCGGCTGTACCGGTAGTAGGCGTAGCCGTTGACGGTGGGCAGGCCGAGTTCCCCGTCGCGCAGCACAGCGCGGCCGAGGAACTCGCGGAAAAGAGCACCCAGCGACCGGCTGACCGAACCGTCGACGAGGTCGGCGAACAGCGGCGAAAGTGGGTCGGGTAGCTGTTCGACGATGCTGGCCCGGACGTAGAAGTCCCGCGGGAAGGGCACGGTCCAGTCGGTCGGCGGGGCGGCCGCCGGTTCGGACAGAGTCGTGATCGGCCGTGACTGGACGATGAAGAACTCGCCGCCTGCCAGGGCCCACTCGATGTCCTGGGGCGCCCCGTAGTGGGCCTCGATCCGCTCCCCGTCGTCCGCCAGCACAGCTGCGGCCTTGTCGTCGAGCACCGGCTGGGTGCGTTGCGCCGCCGGCACGGGTTGTTCCTGGGTGCCGTGTTCGGCGTAGGTGGTCATGACCGTTTTGTCGGCTGTCGTGCGGGACAGCACCCGCCCGCTCTGCTTCGCCACGACGAGGTCGTCGGTGTTCACAGTCCCGCTCACCACGGACTCGCCCAGGCCCCATGCCGCGGCGATGACGATCTGGTCCCGGCGCCCGTTGGTGGGGTTGGCCGTGAACATCACCCCGGCGGCCCCGGCCTCGACCATGCGCTGGATGACGACGGCCAGGCTGACAGCTGCCGGATCGATGCCCTGCCGGGCGCGATAGGTCATCGCTCGCGCCGTCCACAGCGACGCCCAGCAGTTCTTGATCGCCTCGATCAGCGCGTCCGGGCCGCGTACGTTCAGGTAGGTGTCCTGCTGGCCGGCGAAGCTGGCGCCGGCGAGATCCTCGGCGGTGGCCGATGAACGGACGGCGAGCGCCGCATCGCCCAACGCCACCTGGGCGTCGGTGATCTCCCGTGCCAGCGTCTCAGGGATCGTGCCCGCCACGAACAGCGCGCGAATCCCGTCTTCGGCGGCTTCGTACGCGGCTGGGTCGGCTGTCGGCGGCAGCGTGGCGAGCCGGAGGATGTCTGCGGCCACCCCGTTCGCCTCGATAAAGTCGCGATATGCCGCGGTGGTGAGGACGAACCCCGGCGGCACCGGCAAGCCCGCGCCGGTGAGTTCGCCGAGATTCGCGCCCTTGCCGCCCGCGATGTCGGTGTCGTCGCGCCCGAGCTCGTCGAAACGCCTGATGTATGTCATGCCCTAATCCCTGGTAGCAGTGCTTGAGTGATCCGCGGGCGAGTCGGCTGGTTCAGCGTCGCGGCGAACCGGCCTTTCCAGGCTCCACCCCGGCCGGTGGCGTGGCGACGCGCCGAGTCCACGGTCATGGCGGCGTACAGCGTCGCGATGACCGGCAGGGCGATCCCACGCAGCGGGGAAAGGCCATAGAGCCGCAGCACCGGCGCCTGGGTGGAAGCCATCGCCGCCCAGGCGCTGAGTCCGGTGAGGGTGGGCACTGCCGAGCGCCGGAGCAGCCCGGTGAGTCCCGCGACGGGCGGGACGAGGTACAGCAGGCCCAGGCCGGCGATGGTGCCAGTGAGCAGCGTCGGTGAGTGGCGCAGCTGGGTGTAAGCAGTGCGGGCGACCATCGTCCACAGATCAGCGAGGTGCGGGTAGGGCCGGACACTGCGAACCTCAGGCGGGTTGCCGGTGAAGCCGAGCCAGGCCCGTGCTCCGGTGCTCTTGATCAGACGGGCCAGGGCTACGTCGTCGATGAGATTGCTGCGAATGCGGGCGAGTCCTCCGGCCCGGGCCAGTGCGGCCCGCCGCAGGAGCACGCAGCCTCCTGCGGCGGCAGCGGTCCACCGGGTGGGCTCAGCAACCCGGGTGAAAGGGTAGAGCTGCGCGAAGAAGTAGACGAACGCGGGAACGAGGATGCGCTCCCAGCCGGTCTGGACGCGCAACAGCGCCATGAGCGAGACGATGTCACGATCATCGGCTACGGCCGTGGCGACCAGCTTGCGTACCGAGTGCCGGTGGTGGGCGATATCAGCATCGGTCAGTAGCAGGAGATCGACTCCGGCGGCGTCAGCGGCCAGCACCCCATGCTGAACTGCGTTGAGTTTGCCGGTCCATCCCGGGGCCAGTGGTGGGGCACGCAGCACGGTCAGCGGCACTGCGCCGCCGGCTTGATCAGCGAGTGCGCGTCCGAGCTTCCCCGTGCCGTCAGTGCTCCCGTCGTCGACCAGCCACACGGCAAGCTCACCCGGGTAGTCCTGAGCAAGCAGCGTGGGCAACGTCTCGGGAAGGACCGCTGCCTCGTCTCGCGCCGGGATGACGATCCCGACACTGGGCCAGAGATCGGGGTCCGGCGGGTTGGCCGGGAGCCTGGTCGAGGTCCGCCAGAAGCCACCGCGGCCGACGAGCAGGTAAGTCCACGCCGCCGCGGACACGATCGCGAGCTGGTCGAGCGACGGCACCCGGTGAGCATGCCAGCTTTCCCAGCAGACCGTCTATCGAGCGGAACCGGGCTGAATTTTCAGCCTTCGTCCGGGCGCTCCTGGTCGGTGAGGTACTGCTCGATCTCGGCGGCGAGCTCGTCACCGCTGGGTAGTGACTCGGCGTCGCCGGGCAGCAGCAGGCGCTGGCCGGTGTCGCCGGTGAGCGCGTCGAACTGCTCCTCGAGGTTGTTCACCACCGCCAGGTTGGCGGGTGAGCGTGCGATTTGCTCATCGACCTCAGCGAGTACCCGCTGGGCGGCAGGCACCAGTTCATCCACGGGCAGATCCAGTCCGGTGCTGCGGACCAGACTCCCGAGAAGGCCGCGGGCGGATTCCGGATACTCCATGCGCGCCAGATAGTGCGGCACGTGCACCACCAGACCCATCGCGTCGTGGCCGGCTTCGCCCAGCCGCAGCTCCACCAGCGCACCGGCGTGTCCGGGAATCTGCATAGTGCTGAACCACTGCGGGTAACCGGAGGTCAGCTCCCGTCGGGTCGCATGGGCGGTGATCGTCGCGGGTCGGGTGTGCGGCACCGCCATCGGTACCGCGCCCAGGCCCACGGTCAGGCCCACTCCGAAGCGTTCGACCAGCTCGCGCACCGCGTCAGCGAAACGCTCCCACTGCAAATCCGGCTCCGGTCCGGTCAGGAGCAGGAATGTGGTCCCGACGCGGTCCCGCATCTCGTATAGCACCAACTCGGGTTGTTCGTAACTCGCCCACCGGTTCTCATCAAAGATCATGACCGGCCGGCGGGAGCGGTAGTCGATGAGCTGGTCGACGTCGAAGGTCGCGATCACCCGATGCTCCAACGTTGCCAGCAGATGCGCCACCGCGAGTTGCCCTGCCTGGCCGGCATCGACAAATCCGTTGAGGGCGTGCACCAACACAGTGCCCGCTCTGGTGGGAGGCTCCGCCTCGATCCGATACAGCTCGACATTCACGCTGGGTATAACGCAATACGCAGGCCGATCCATCCCGGCGGGTCCAGGCCGTTCACTGATCATCGATGGTCCGCGAAGATCGATTTCTCAGTGGGAGATCCGCCGGGCAGGCTCTGCCCTCATGCCGCTGCTACCGCGCCACCTCGCGTCCTTCATCGCCGCTGCCCTGCGCAGTCCCGCCACAGTGGGCGCGGTAGCGCCGAGCTCCTCGCAACTGGCCGCCCGGCTGGCCGCCGTGGTACCTCGCGGCGGGGCGCCGGTCATCGTCGAGCTCGGGCCGGGCACCGGATCGGTTACGGCCGCTATCGAGCACCGGCTCGGTGGCCGCGGCCGCCAGGTAGCCGTCGAGCTCGACCCGGCGTTGGCCTCCTACCTGAGTGTCCAGTTCGCGGAGGTGGAGATACTGGTGGGAGACGCCGCCGAGCTCACGCAGCTGTTCGCCGCGCATCTGGTGCACGAGGTGGACGCTGTGGTCAGTGGGCTGCCGTGGTCGCTGATCGACAGCGACGCACAGCGCGCGATCATCGACGCGGCGGCCTGCTCGCTGCGGCCACAGGGGTGTTTCACGACTTTCGCCTACGTGCATGCGTTAGCGATGCCTCGGGCACGCCAGTTTCGCGCATTACTCGGCGAGATATTTGCCGAGGTGCTCACCACCCGGACCGTCTGGTGGAATCTGCCTCCGGCGGTGACCTATGTATGCCGGCGACCGCGTAAGGCCCGATCGTGAGGTGAGCAGAATCCCCCGGGGGCACGCTAAACCATAGATCCGACATTCCGAGAGGCCCACCAAGCTCGCGCGGGTAGTTGTCCACACCTACCCCTGCGATCCACAGCCGGCCGGGATCCAGCTGGTACCTGGCGCGCTGCTGGAGGACTTTCACTTGCATGAGCGCACCTACCGCCGGTTGTATCCGGCTATCTGATTCCTCCGAGCTGATCGCCGCCGTCCCGCATTTACTGGGATTCCATCCGCGTGATTCCGTGGTTCTGCTGGCACTGCACGGCACGAGGCTCGGGTTATCGCTCCGGGCCGATCTGGTCGATGACGACCAAGCCTCCCTGCTGGCGGAGCACTTGGTACAACCGATAGCCCGGCACCGGCCGACCGGTGTTGCCCTGGTCGTGGTGGGAGGTAAGCCTGGGCCTGGGGGTGAGCCTCCACATCGCGCGGTCGTGAGCGCGGTCACCGCGGCGCTGGCCAGCACCGGACTGTCGGTTGTCCACGCGGCGTGGACGGCCGAGACGGTGCGGGGCGCGCTATGGCGCTGCTACGACGACCCCTCCTGCACCGGCAGGGTGGTGGACCCCGCGACCAGCCCGCTAGCGGCCGCCACAGTGGCAGCCGGCGCGGTGACCTTCAGCAGCAAGGAGGAGATGGCGGCGATGCTCTCCGGCGAGGACACTGCGGCACTGCAGCGCCGCAGTGAACTGCTGGACGATGCCGACACCGAGCACCCGTTGAGCCCGCACTTGGTCGGCCAGCGACTCGCGCGCTTGGCAGAGCTGTACCGAGCAGCAGCCGCGGGCAGTCTCGAGCTGAGTGACAACACTGTTGTCGACGTCGCCTCGGCGCTGTGTGATCATCGGGTCCGGGACGCCTGCTTACCGTGGTGTACTGGTTCTGGCGCGGCTGCTGCGGAAAGCCTGTGGCTGGCTCTTGTCCGCGCCACTCCCGCGCCCGAGCGAGCCGAGCCCGCGGCGTTGCTGGCGCTGTCCGCATATCTCCGCGGGGACGGCGCGCTGGCCGGCGTCGCGCTGGACGCGGCGCTGCAGGCCTGCCCGCAGCATTCGCTGTCCGGGTTGCTGCGAGCGGCGTTGGATGGCGGAATCTCCCCTGCGCTCGTGCGCAGGGCTGCCGAGGATGCGGCGGCCGCCCTGCGACGACCCGTGTACCGGTCATCCAAACGGCGATCGCGGCGGAAGCGGTGACCGGCGCTCGAGCTGGATCAGCAGGTCTGCCGGGTGAAGTCCCAGGCGTCAGCCACGATCACGGCAAGCTCCGAGCGTTCCGGCTTCCAGCCGAGCTCGCTGCGCGCCCGATCGCTAGCGGCGACGAGTACGGCCGGGTCTCCCGGCCGCCGCCCTGCGGTCTGTGCCGGGATCGGGTGCCCGGTGATCCGCCGGCAGGTGTCCACCACCTGCGCTACCGAGAAACCGGCTCCATTTCCCAGGTTGTAGATCCGGTGCTCGCCGGGCACCGCTTGTTCGAGTGCCCGTTCATGGGCATCGGCGAGGTCCACGACATGGATGTAGTCGCGGACGCAGGTGCCATCCGCAGTGGGCCAGTCCTCCCCAAACACCATGATCTTTTCGTGCCGGCCGAGAGCGACTTGCAGGACCAGCGGGATGAGATGTGTCTCGGTGGTATGCCGCTCCCCGTACCGGCCGTAGGCGCCTGCGACGTTGAAATATCGCAGGCTGACGGCGGCGATACCGTGCGCGAGGGCGTACGAGCCAATGGCGTGATCGATCGCCAGCTTGGTGGCGCCGTAGGTGTTGGTAGGCCGGGTGGCCGCATCCTCGGTGATCGGGACAGTCTCAGGTTCCCCGTAGGTGGCCGCGGAGGAGGAGAAGACCAACCGTGGGGTGCCGTGCTCACGCATCGCCTCCAGCAGGCGTACCGAGGCCACCACATTGCCCAGCCAGTACCGCTGCGGCTGTGCCATCGATTCTGCGACCAGCGAACGGGCCGCGAAGTGCAAAACACCATCGAAGCCTTCGGCCAGTACCGAAGCCGCATCCTCGACCGCACCCTCCACGAACCGGCAGCCGACCGGCACCGCGTCACGGTGTCCGGTAGACAAGTCGTCCAGGACCACGATGTCGTGGCCGGCCTCGGTCAGCCGCGCGGCGCAGACGCTGCCGACATAACCCGCCCCCCCGGTCACCAACAGTCGCATCCGGGTCGGCTGGGTCACCGCCGGCGGCCCATGACCGCGTGCGCTAGCGCGCCCTCTACCTCTACCGATGACCCCTTGCCGGAGAGCACTACCGGATGGTTGGCCCGCGGTTGGGCTGCGACCTCTACTACGTTGCCGGGCACAGCGTCGACCTTATGCAGGTCAGCCATCAGGGTGGGGTCCAGCTGCACGTGCTCGGCGATGCGCCGCACCTCGACGGTACCGCCGCCGCGGCGCGCGATCTCATCCAGCCGGACCAGGTCGGGTTCGATCGGGGCGGCGGGTTTTCCGACCCCGAGTTCGTCTAGCCCGGGGATCGGGTTGCCATACGGGGAGGTGGTCGGATTGCCGAGCAGTGCAACCAGCTTGCGTTCCACCGCGTCGCTCATCACGTGCTCCCAGCGGCATGCCTCGGTGTGGACTTGCTCCCACTCGAGCCCGATCACGTCCACGAGCAAGCGTTCCGCCAACCGGTGCTTGCGCATCACCGACGTGGCCCGGTTACGACCCTCGGTGGTGAGTTCGAGGTGGCGATCGTCGGCGACGGTCAGCAGGCCGTCGCGCTCCATGCGAGCGACGGTCTGGCTGACGGTAGGCCCGCTTTGTCCCAGGCGCTCGGCGATCCGCGCCCGCAGCGGGATGACACCTTCTTCCTCGAGCTCGAAGATGGTGCGCAGGTACATCTCAGTGGTGTCGATGAGCTCGTTCACACCTATCTCCCTCGGTTACACTTATGGTAGAGGCCGATGGAGGCGCTCGGGTGCGCGCGTGCCCGAATGGCGCAGAATGGTTGGCATGCATCCGGTGATCACGCCTCGCGAGCTCGCTGCTCAGCTCGCGGGTCTTGAGCCGCCCACCGTGGTGGATGTCCGGTGGTCGCTGACCGGGCCGCCTGGTCACGTTGACTACCGCGCCGGTCACCTACCGGGCGCCGTCTTCCTGGATCTCGATATCGATCTTGCCGGAACGCCGGGTTCGGGTGGTCGGCATCCCTTACCATACCCAGCGTCCCTGCAGGTCGCGTTGATTTCAGCCGGGATCCGGGTATCGACTCCGGTCGTCGCTTATGACGCAGCCGACGGGTCGGTAGCCGCGCGGCTGTGGTGGCTGCTGCGCTGGGCGGGACATCCGGCAGCCGCGGTGCTCGACGGAGGGATCGCGGCGTGGCGGGCGGCCGGGCTACCGGTGACGACCGAGACCTGCGTACCCCCTGCCGGCTCCTTCACTGTGCGCCCCGGGGGGATGCCGGTGCTCGATCCCGCGCAAGCCGCTGCGGTGGCTCGCAGCGGTGTGCTGCTGGACGCCCGCGCGGCGTCCCGCTACCGGGGGGATATGGAGCCGGTGGATCCGCGGGCCGGCCACATACCCGGGGCGATCAGCGCGCCGGTCAGCGAGTTGACCGACGCCCAAGGACGGTGGTTGCCAGGCCCCCGCTTGCGGGAGCTGGCGCAGCGATGGGGGGCCGGCGGCGGTGAGATCGGTGCTTACTGTGGTTCCGGGGTCACTGCGTGTGCGCTGGTGCTCGGGCTCGAGCTGGCCGGGGTCACGACGCCGAGGCGTCCCGCGGCGCTGTACGCCGGTTCCTGGTCGCACTGGTGCACCGATCCGGGCCGTCCGGTGGCGACCGGCCCCGACCCGGGGTAGATCTCAGCCGGCCTGCCCGGCGGCAATGGCTATCCGGTCTATCCCACGTCGGAGCCGGGTAGCGTGCCGCACCATGGGCTTTCCCCGCGCGGTCGTCGTCTGGGATGAGGCGCTCCTCGCCTATGACCTTGGCGGGCGGCACCCGCTGAACCCCATCCGACTTGACCTCACCATCCGGCTGGCCACTTCGTTGGGCGTTCTGGAGGGAGTGACCCTGCTGGCACCGGTAGCGGCCACTGATGACGAGCTGCGCACGGTGCACTCTGGTGCTTATCTCACTGCAGTCAAGCAGGCGCCGACCGCTGGCAACGTGTCCCGCGGGTACGTCGGGCACGGTCTGGGCACTCCGGATAATCCGATCTTCAGCGGCATGCACGAGGCCTCGGCGCTGGTCGCCGGTGGATCGTTGTGCGCTGCGGAGGCGATCCTCGCCGGCCGCGTGCTGCGGGCGGTGAACATCGCCGGCGGCCTGCACCACGCGATGCAGGATCGTGCCTCGGGTTTCTGCATCTATAACGACTGTGCGCTGGCGATCCGCCGGCTCCTCGACGGCGGGGTATCCCGGGTGGCCTACGTCGATATCGATGTGCACCACGGCGACGGGGTTCAGGAAGCGTTCATCGACGATCCGCGGGTCCTCACCATCTCGCTGCACCAGGATCCGGCGACGCTGTTTCCGGGGACCGGGAATTCCGACGATATCGGGGCACCCGGTGCTGAGGGTTCCGCGGTGAATGTGCCGCTTCCACCGGGTACCGGCGATGACGGGTGGTTGCGGGCCTTCCATGCGGTCGTGCCGGAGCTCTTGCGCGCATTCCAGCCAGAGGTGCTGGTGACCCAGCACGGTGCTGACACGCACGTCGAGGACCCGCTCGCCAATCTGGCACTGACGGTGGACGGTCAACGGGCCGCACATCGCGCACTGGCCGCGTTGGCGGAGGACACCGCTGGGGGACGCTGGCTGGCGTTGGGCGGTGGCGGATACTCCCTGTTCCGGGTGGTACCGCGCTCGTGGGCGCATCTCCTTGCCACCCTGCTGGACCGAGACGTCGATCCTGGCACGGCGATCCCGGCTCGCTGGGCGGAGTACGCCGCCACCGTGGCTGCCGGCGAGCGTCTGCCGATCTCGATGACCGATGGTGTCCAACCCCGGTGGACTCGCTGGGACGGAACCGGACAGACTGCACTGGATCGAGCGATCCTGGAGACCCGCCGGGCCGTCTACCCGCTGCATGATCTGGACCCCGAGGATCCTGGGTGGTAGCAGCCGCATGGAAACAGGTGCGTTAGTCGGAAGGCCGGACCCCCGACGAGTCCGACCTTCCGTGGCGCGCGACAGCCGAGCCTGACGTCGCGTGGTCTGCGTCACATATCGATTTGACAGTGCAGCCCGGCTGCGGGTGAGTCAATGCCGCCATTCGAGCGGTGACGCAAATGACACAGTGGCATCGACATGAATTGACAAAGAGTTAGCTGGCGTAGGCCCGAAGCCGCTCAGCGCGATCACCATGCCGCAGCTTGGCCATGACCTCGCGCTCGATCTGCCGTACCCGCTCCCGGGAAAGGCCGAAACGCTTGCCGATCTGATCCAGCGTGTGCGGCTGGCCGTCGTCCAGACCGTAGCGAAGCCGGATGACCTTCTGCTCCCGATCTTCGAGCGTACCCAGCACCCGGCGCAGATCATCCTGCAGCAATCCAGAGATCACGGCGGACTCGGCGTCGGTGGCCTCGGCGTCCTCGATGAAGTCACCAAGTGGTGCCTCCTCCTCAGCCCCGACAGGCATGTCCAGGCTCACCGGGTCCCGGGAGTAATCCAGCAGGTCGGACACCTTCTCCAGCGGGATACCAGATTCGTCGGCCATCTCCTGGTGGGTCGCCTCCCGGCCCAACTGCTGGTGCAGATCGCGCTTGACCCGGGCGAGCTTGTTCACCTGCTCCACGAGGTGCACCGGAAGCCGGATCGTGCGTCCCTGGTCAGCCATGCCGCGGGTGATGGCTTGCCGGATCCACCAGGTGGCATAGGTGGAGAACTTGAAGCCCTTGGTGTAGTCGAACTTCTCCACCGCGCGGATCAGCCCCAGATTCCCTTCCTGGATCAGGTCCAGCAGCGGCATACCGCGGCCGGTGTAGCGCTTGGCCAAGGACACCACCAGCCGCAGGTTGGCCTCCAGGAGGTGGTCCTTGGCCTTGTGACCGTCGGCGACCAGCCGCACCAGATCGGCCCGCCGTCCAGGTGAGAGCCGCGGCGCGGTATCCAGGATGTGACGAGCGAACACGCCGGCCTCGACGCGTTTGGCCAGTTCGACTTCCTGCTGTGCGCTGAGTAACGCCGTGCGGCCGATTCCGTTGAGGTAAACCCGTACCAGGTCGGCCGCGGGGCTCTGCGCGTCGAGGTCTGCCTCGTGTGCAGTGTCTGGTTCCATAGTAATCTGCGCGGCAGTCATCAGGTTCCTTCCTGCGACGGATCCTCGTGCCGACTCGGCGCATTCGGCGAATCGGCGCGCGACGTTGCACAAGTCGTCTGGCCATCGGGTACCCGCGGCGATGACCAGTACAACGTCGGGGGTCTGGATTCCGTTCCCGGACCCTCGCCCGAACGACGAACAAGCACCGGGTGGAGTGCCCGGTGAAACCGAAACCTCAGTCACTTCTCAGGTTGCTGGATGTCGGCACTGCCTCACACGTCGATGAGCACGGTGAAAGGGCCGTCGGCGATGCTGCGTACGGCCATGGTCGCGCCGAAGCGTCCGGTGCTCACGGTGGCACCGCGAGCCCGCAGCAGCGCGACCACCTCATCGATCAGTAGCTGGGCGTGCTCGGGACGAGCGGCCGCGGTGAAGGAAGGCCGGCGTCCCTTGCGGGTGGATCCGTAGAGGGTGAACTGGCTGACCACCAGCACTCCGGCGCCGGTGTCAGCGATGGATTGCTCGTCGCGCAGGATTCGCAGCTCGTGCAGCTTGCGGGCCATCGCCTCGGCCTGGGCGGTGCCGTCGTCGTGGGTCACCCCGAGCAGCACCAGCAACCCCGGGCCCTCGAGCATTCCGACCACCTGGTCGTTCACGAGGACCGCTGCCTCACTCACCCGGCTCACCACGGCACGCACGGCGATGGATACTGCCAGGTCGGTCCCGCGGGCCGGCATGACCATTGGTGATCTCCAGCACAACCCTTCCGGTGCCCGCGCGGGGACGGCGGGGACGTAGGGTTGTGCTGGCGAGGGATGCCCATCAGTAAGTAGCGCAGCGAAAGTAGCCGAGTGGAGGTGGTTGCCGGTGAGCTCCTCGAACGGTGATCCCCGGCGGGAGAAGATCCAGGAGACTGCTGATAGCGACATCGCTACATCGATCCGGGCGTTGCTCGGCGTCGACCAGGCGGATCCCGCTGGGCTGGGGCTGGCGTTGGGCAGGTTCGCCGTCTCGGTCGCCGGGAACCCGATCGCGTTCTCGCAGGCGATGGTGGAGTACGGGATGCGCAGCGCCCAAGCCACCATGACCGCGGCGCTGCGCGGCATGGGTCTGGACCACGAGGGCCCTGCCGAGACGGGCGAGGATCCGCGGTTCGCCGACCCGGCATGGACGAGCAACGCGCTGTTCTACCTGGTGCGCCAGCAGTACGCGCTTTTCGAGAGTTTCCTGCAGAACCTGCTGGCCGAAGCAGATCTGGACGAGCTCACCCGCCACAAGGCGGACTTCGCGCTGCGGCAGGCGCTCGACGCCTCCGCACCGACCAACTTTTTGCTGACCAACCCAGCGGCACTGAAGCAGGCCTTCGACACCGGCGGTCTGAGCGTGCTGCGCGGGACCAGCAACCTGCTCCGCGACGTGGTGACGAACAAAGGCATGCCCCGCCAGGTCACTCCCGGTCGGTTCCGGCCCGGTCATGAGCTGGCCGCCACACCGGGCAGCGTGGTGTTCCGTAATCGGCTGATCGAGCTGATCCAGTACGAGCCGCAGACCGAGACCGTGCATGCCGTCCCGTTGCTATTCAGCCCACCGTGGATCAACAAGTACTACATCATGGATCTTGCGCCGGGGAAAAGCCTGGTGGAATGGGCGGTACAGCATGGGCACACCTGCTTCATGATCAGCTATCGCAACCCGGACGAGACTCTGGCCGACGTCACCATGAGTGATTACCTGCGGGAAGGGCCGCTGGTGGCTTTGGAGATGGTTGAGGAGATCACCGGGACCCAGCAGACCAACCTGGCCGGGTTGTGTCTCGGCGGCACCTTGGCCACCGCTTTACTGGCCTGGCTCACCGCTCGGGGTGAGGATCGGGTCCGCTCGCTGACGGTGATGAACACCCTGCTCGACTACACCTTGCCTGGTCAGCTCGGTGTGTTCACCGATGAGGCCACCATCCGCCGTCTGGATCGCACGATGGCACGCACGGGTTACCTGCCCGCCAACAGTATGGCCACCACATTCAACCTGTTGCGGGGCCGGGATCTGGTGTGGAATTACGTGGTCAATGACTGGTTGCTGGGGAAGGACCCGGCACCGTTCGACATTCTGAGTTGGAATGCCGATTCCACTCGGATGCCCGCGGCGATGCAGGCCGAATATCTGCGGTTCTTGTACCAGGAAAATCGGTTGGCACGCGGTGAGCTCGAGCTGGCGGGGGAACGGCTCGACCTCGCCAAAATCAGCAAGGACAGTTACTTCATCTCTGCCGAGAAAGACCACATCGCATTGTGGAAGGGGGTCTACCAGGGTGCCCGGCTCATGGGCGGAACGGTCCGGTTCATGCTGTCCAATTCCGGACATATCGCCGGCGTCGTCAACCCGCCGAATCCGAAGTCGAAACACTGGGTCGGCGCGGCTGCGGAGTTGCCGGAAGACCCGGAGGTCTGGCGCGCGCAGGCTGCCCACGTAGCCAAGTCATGGTGGCAGGATTGGGCACCATGGATCGCCAGGAGGGCGGGAAGGAAACGGCCCCCGCCAGCGATGGGCAGCACGATGCACCCGCCGCTGGGGTCGGCTCCGGGCAGCTACGTCCTGGAAACGTAGTACAAGCCAGAAATAGGTGCAGTAGCAGCGCGGCGGGAGCGCGGAGGATGATGTGAGCCGTGGCCAAGGACGATGACGGCGGCGAGATTCCTGATCCGTGGCAAGCGCAGCTGGAGCCGCTGGGCGCGTTCATCCGGGCGCAGCGCCAGCTTGCCGATCTATCGTTGCGTGAGATGGCGGGTTTGACCCGCATCTCCAATGCCTACCTCAGTCAGGTGGAGCGCGGCCTGCACCAGCCATCGCTCACAGTGCTGCGGGCTATTGCCGATGCGCTGGGACTGACCACGGAACAACTGCTGGCCAAAGGTGGGTGGGCAGCAACGGTGGCGCCGGATGCCCCTGCTGAGGCTCCCCACCCGGCGCCGGCCAGCACAGAGGAGGCCATCCGGGCCGACCCGAGGCTTACCGAGGCTCAGCGGGAAGCGCTGCTGGGGGTGTACCGCAGCTTCACCGAGGGGCGGACGGGGTGAGGGTGCTCACGCCTCGTCCCTGAAATTTGACATACTTATCAGGTCTGCGTACTTTTGTGATCGAGACCTTGATGTCAGTAGTAGCGGAGGTAACGATGACCACGGCGCAGGACACCATCACCGAGAACAACAACCGCGCGGCTGAGCTTGTCGTCAAGTTGTGGCAGCCCTGGGCAGATACCGCTCAGAAATTTGCCGACATGACGCCGGCTCCGGATCCCAAGCTGATGGATGCCAGGGCGTCCAACATGGAAAATTTGATCGACAGTTTCTACGACTCGGGCGTGCAAGTAATGTCCGCTCAGCGCGAAATCCTCAAGAGCTGTGTGGCTCTTACCAAAGCGGCGGTCACTTATGCGATGATCTCCACCCAGAACGTGGCCAAGACCACCGCTACCAAGAAGAGCTGAGCCCGCCCTCTAGTGCGGTAACTCCTACGCTGACCCCGCCCACCGAACCGGGCGGGGTCAGCGTGTACCGCAGCAGCCGTTCGGGGGACCTGCTGCCGGCGACTCCTCATGCACCCTCGCCAGGTGTTCCCATCGGCCCCTACGATGACCTCTGACAGCGGTGATCAGCCGGCCGAGCGGTCCCGTGCGTGCACGCGCTGGAGGAGGGTCAATGTCGCATATCGGGCTGTTGAGCGGGTCAGCCGACAGGGCGAAACGGCTTTCTCAACTCCTGCGAGACGCGGGCGCCGACCCCGTGATCATCACTGATCCGGCTGCATTGCCGGGCGATTCGGCTAACGACGGTCTCGATTTCTACATCCAGCTCCCGGTCACCATCCATCCGGATGGCGACACCGCCGTCGCGCGGGTGGGCTCGTTCCTGTCCTCGGGCCTGCTGGCCAGGTTCAGCGCGGTCGATCGGGTGCTTCCGGTACTGGCACCCGGTGCGACCGTGGTGCTGGTATCGGGCAACACTCCGGACGAGATGTCGCTGCCCGACGACCAGCACTCCCGGCTTGCGCTGCTGCACTTGCTGGCGCACGCCGCCCGGGCCGAGCTCGCCGCCAAGCACGTCGAGGTGAAGGTCGTCAGCAGCCAGCGCACCGACGAGGAGATCGTGCAGTGCGCGTTGGGTGGCGACCGTGATTCTCATCCGCAACGGGACTCGCAGGAACGGGCCAGTGCGGCAACGGCATACCAGGACTGGCGCACCGAAGTGATGGGTTTAGTCGGCATCGACATCTGATCCACTTCCGCCGGGCTGGATTGCGCTCAGGCCGGCAGCGGCTCCATTGATGTTGCCGTACCACCGAGGAGGCTGTTGGTGAGCTTGATGTTGAGCCAGGACGCACCGGCAGATGCGTTGCTGGACCGTGACCCCCTGGCGTTGCTGCTGGCCATGCTCCTCGATCAGCAAGTGCCGATGGAGCGAGCTTTCGCTGCGCCCTACCAGCTGCAGCAACGGCTGGGCCATGAGCTCGACGCGCACGAACTGGCTGCTTATGATCCCGACGCGCTGGCGTCGCTGTTCGCCACGCCGCCTGCGTTGCACCGGTACCCCAAGTCGATGGCCGGCCGGGTCCAGGATCTCTGCCGGGTATTAGTTGAGCACTACGACGGCGATGTGACGAGGTTGTGGCGAGACGTGACGGATGCGCGTGCGTTGCTCGACCGGTTGACCGCATTGCCCGGCTATGGGAGACAAAAAGCGCAGATATTTGTAGCGCTTCTCGGCAAGCAGCGTAACGTGAAGCCGGACGGCTGGCGTGAAGTAGCCGGTTCGTACGGTGATGAGGGTGTGTACCGATCGATCGCCGACGTGACGGACGCGGACTCGCTGGCTAAGGTCCGCCAGTACAAGCAGGAGGCGAAGGCGGCCGCCAAGGTGAAAAAGTAGGAGGTGGGGGAGCATCACATCAGGGCGCGATGGCGTGCGGGACACGCAGGACTCTAGCCGCAAGCGGGGCGACTCCGCCGTTCTGATCACGGCTGCTGAGCCGTCCTACGCTGAGCAATACGCCATCCGCAAGCGTAAGTACGCGATCCTGATGTCGGCCCGAATCCCTTGCCTCGCGTTGGCCGGGGTGTTCTACCAGACCTGGTGGCTCGCGCTGACTTTCGTCGCGCTCTCGGTGCCGCTGCCCTGGATGGCTGTGCTCATCGCCAACGACCGCGCTCCCCTCAAGGCCGAACACGTCAATCGGATGGGTCACGGGCTGCAGGCCGGCGATCCACATAACCGTGAGCTGGAAAGCGGCCAGCACCCCGTCGTCGACGGATGATACGAGGGGTGCGGCATCATGGATGCTGTGAGCACACCGACTCAGACGTTGCCCGATGTCGATACCCGGCCAGAAGGCACGGACACCACCGGCGATGACACGCCGAAGATGTTCCACTACGTGCGCAAGGACAAGATTGCCGAGAGCGCGGTGATGGGCTCGCAGGTGGTGGCTCTGTGCGGGGAGAGGTTCCCGGTGACCCGCTCGCCCAAGCCGGGGTCTCCGGTCTGCCCGGAGTGCAAGGAGATCTACGAGGCGCTGCCCAAGGGCGGCAACCCAGGCTGACCACGCCACCCGCTCAATCTGTCCAGACCTGGCGGGGACCGTCGTCGGCAGGGGGTCGGGTGGCCTCCCAGACCCGGCGCCAGGGGGCCACGTCGCTGCTTTCGGCAGGCTCACCCGACGTGGTGGTGGGGAGCACGCTTCGCGAGCCCGCGGGCAGCGCCAGCGAGTCATCGGCGGCAGCACGCAGGGCGCGGTACCAGCCGAGGTCGTCCTCGGCCCAGAGGGTGGCCAGCGCCCGCACGAGCCGGTTGCGGAACTCGGGCACCGACTCGTCCGCCTCGAGGTACATCGGCCGCCCGATCCGGACGGTGACCCGGGGCCGGCCCGGGCGTGGCCAGCGTCGCCCACGTGGCATCGCCGCGAACGTGCCGCGCAGCGCGATCGGCACGGCGGGGACGTCCTTCATCGCGCACAGTTGGGCGGCACCGAGCTTGAACGCGGTGAGCCAGCCGTCCACGGTGCGGCTGCCTTCCGGATAGAGCAGCAGGCTCCAACCCTGGTCGACCAGATCGGTGGCCAGGCTCCGGCCCCGGCGCGATCCGCGCCGTTCCACCGGGAACGCGTTGAACAGCAGGGTGGTGGCCGCGGCGATGGTCCGCGAATCGAAGAAGTAGTCGGCCGCCGCTCCGACTGCCAGGTTCTCGGTGATTCGCCGTGGCAACGCGCCGAGGATCAACGGGGTGTCCAGGTGACTGGAGTGGTTGGCGACGAAGATCGCCGGTCCGCGCACGCTGTCCAGGTATTCCCGGCCATGCACCGCCGGCCGGGTCTGGCTCCAGACCACCGGTTTGAGCACTCCCTGCTGCAGGGCGTGGCGCACCGCGCCAGCAGTGCCGGTGCGGGCCCACGCGGTGGGGAAGTCATCCCCGGCTTCCGGCAGTTCCCAGCGCTTCGCTGATCGCGGTACCCGGGCCCGGCCCCGCCAGTCACGGCCGTGGCTCAGCAGGCGCAGCTCCTCGCGCAGGCCACTCATCGCACATCCGCCAGCACCATCGGCGGGGCGTGCAGGTAGCTGATCTGCGGGTCGCGGCCCACCGTCTCCCGGGCCAGCTCCAGTGCATCGGCCAGGGTCGAAGCGGCACGGAAGCCCAGCCGCGCGGTGGTCGACCGGTCACCACCGACGAAGATCACGTCGTGCAGGTGCTGCATCGCGTGCGCCCCCCAGTACCACATGTAGAACGGGTGGACGCCGTGATAGGCGTAGCTGGTCCGGTACAGGTGGATGTACCAGGGATCGGTGGCGAACTGCTTCTCGTACTTCGTCTCCAGCATCACCGGATCCGTGGTCTCGGCGAGCAGCTCATAGAAGTCGATGTAGCTCGGGTGGTGCACGGGGTGGAACTCGTTCGGCATCGGGTGGTAGAAGATCGCGACCCCGCCCTGGCGCACGATCGGCCGGCCCCGGTAGAGGTTGAAGAAATAGCCCAGTCCCAGGGACATCACCAGGATCGGGTTCATGATGGAGTTCACGTTGTACGGGCAGATGTACGGCAGACCGAAGATCGCGACGTCCGCTTGCCCCTGTACCTCGGTGAGCTGCTGGCGATGCACGGCGGCCAGGGTGTGCGGGTGCACCTGGCTCGGCACCCCGGCATGCACGCCGGTGACTCCGTAGGGTGCTTCGGTGGCCTGCCAGACCCGGTGCCGCAGCTTGCCGGTGACGAGTTCATTGCTCCGCTTGACCGCGAGGTAGCTGGCCTGGTCGGTGAGGTTCCACTCCCACTCGCGGCGGGTGAGGAAGCGCAGCGAGGCGGGGAAGGGCTCGTTGTTCAGAGTGGTCTCGATGGTGAACACCGGCACGTGTCCACCGATGACATCGGCCATCCGGTCATAGGACTGGTGCATCGCCGAGTGCGGGGGGTCGTTGAACGAGCGCGAGTGCCGCAGCGTATGCACGTTGTGGTGGTGGCGCAGGCTGGCGTAGCTGGCCAGCCCCACCGCTACCGACTTCGAGCCGCCGTTCATCGCGGTGAGGGTGATGTTGACATAGACGATCAGGTCGCTCTCGGCGGCCCTGCGGTTGATCTCCACGTCCTCGCCGTGCGCTGTGGTGCCCAGGTGCGCGAGGTCGCTCGGGTTCTCGGCGTCGTGATTGCACAGGTGGTCGGGGTGAAAAGCCCGGAAGACCCGCTCGCCGACGGTGCGTTTGAGCTCGGCCGGGGTCATTCGCCGGTGCAGCGAGTTGGCGGCGATGAGCTCGACGTCGTCCACCCCGGCGGCTGCCGCCATCTCCAGCACCTGCTCGATCACCCGCTGCCGGACGTCCGGGGTGCGCATCGGGGGCAGTGGCAGGGACAGGTCGTCGAACACGATGGTCAGCCGCATGTCACGCTGCAGCAGCTCGGGCAGCGGGTCGCTACCGTGCGGGTGGAGCAGGGCACGGCGGATCGCGCCCTCGAGATCAACGATTGCCGGCAGCGACTCCGGTGGGTAGATCACCTGGCTGCCCAGCGGCAGGCGTTCCAGCCGGAACCCCTCACCCTCGTGCAACAGCAAGGGTGGAGTCCGCTCGTCAACGTCGAGCACGAAACCCGGTCTGCCCACGCTCTCTCCTGCCCCTCATGCCCCGTGCCGCCCACACCTTCGGCTGGTACTCAACCCGCGCCCGGGGCGAAGACGACCTTGATGGTGCCCAGCCGACCGGCGGCGGCGGCGTGATCGAGCGCATTGCGCCACTGCTCCAGCGAATACTTCGTGTCAACGTAGCCGTCCAGCGGCGCCGAGCGCGCCAACCTGATGGCCTCCGGGAAATCACCCTCCTCAGGTTCCTCGCCCACTGCCGAGGCGTAGGCGCCGATCAAGTGCAGCTCGCGATACCACAATGGGGTGAGGTCGACCCCCTCCGCGGGTATCCCGGACGCGATCACCGTGCCTCCCGCCTGTAGCGAGCGCAGCGCGGTGTTCATCCCCGCGGATCCGCCGGTGCACTCGAAGGCTAGATCCATCCCGCCGAGCAGGTAACTCTGGCCGAGCTCGGGCTCCACCAGCAGGGCCCCTGTACTGCGGCGCAGCGCCCTGGTGGCACCGTCGGTGCTGATGACCTGGGTGGCGCCGAGCTCGTGGGCCCGGTCGGCCTGGTGCCGGTGCTTGGCGATCACGTGAATCTCACCCGCCGAGGTGAGCTTGCGCAACGCGAGCAGGGTCAGCAGACCCACCGTGCCGGCGCCGACCACGAGCACCGACGCCCCCGGAGCGATCAGCACCCGCCGCGCCGCGTGCACCGCGCACGCCAATGGCTCCAGGAGCACCGCGACCTCATCGGGCAGCTGGTCCGGCACCGCATGCAGCTGGCTGGCGTGCGCGAGCAGGCGGCGACTCCACCCGCCCCCGGTGTCGGCGCAGAAGCCGGTTTGCAGCCCGGCGGCCAGCCGGCCGGTGGTGACGTGGTCGCAGCGGCTGGTGTGTCCGGTCAGGCACGCCGGGCAGGCCGGCAGGCCACGTGCGGCACATCGCAGCACCGGGTCGATCACCACCCGGCTGCCGCGGGGCAGCCCGGGCAGCTCGTCAAGGGTGTGCCCGACCACCTCGTGACCGAGCACGAAGGGCATCGAGGTGAGTGGGCCGAGGTAGGGCGAGGACCGGCCGGTCAGCAGCCCGAGATCGGAACCGCAGATCCCGGAGAGCACCGGCTCGATCCGGCTCCAGGACTCGCTGAACGGCGTGGGTTCGGTCTGCTCGACCAGCCGCAGTGGCGCCAGATTTCCGGCCAGCGCACCCGCCAGCCGCCCGCCGGCGCGGGTGCCGCTCACCGCGCGGGCGGCGAAGTAGCGCCCGGCCGAGCGGTGGTACTGCAGCGCCACGCTCACGGCTGCCTCCCGTGCGGTCCTTGGGCCGACCGGATGCCGACGCTGACATCGGCCCGGGTGACATCGAGCAGCACCTCGAGCAAGCCACCGGTGTGCGCACCCCAGCGGTGCACCACCCAACGCCGGCGCTGAGCGTGCCGGAAGAGCTGGGAATCCGGGTTGACCGCGTGTGGATGCCCGACCACTTCCAACAACGGGCGGTCGGAGTAGCTGTCAGCGTAGGCATACGAGCGGTCCAGGTGCAGGTCGTGGGTTTGGGCGTACTGCCGCAGCCACGCCGCTCGCGCCTCGTCGACCAGCGGTGGGGTCTCCAGGAATCCGGTGAGCACGCCGTCCGTGGCATGCATCCGGCTGGCTACCACCTCGTCGAACAGCACTGACAACGGCTCGACGTGCAGGTCGATGGCGCCGGTGATGAGGATGGTTCGATGCCCGGCGCTGCGGTGGTGCCGAATCTGCCGGGTGGCCTCGGGCATCACCCGGTGCAGCAGCGCATCCCCGAGCAGCTCGGTGACCAGCGTGCGCAGCTCGTCGACCTGCGCCCCGGCGTAGCGGCGCAGGAAGGCGCGCAGCAGCTCACCCCGGTCACGGCGTTCCGCGTAGAGGTACCGGGGCGCGCAGCGCGCCAGATCGGCCAGCTCACCCAACCAGCCCGAGCGGCGCATCGTGGCCAGCCGCGCCCAGATGTAGGACTCGACGACGTTGGAGTTGACGATGGTGCCTTCCAGGTCGAACACCGCGGCCACGTCTGTGCGCTCGGGCAGTGTGACCGGCCGCGGTGCGGACTCACGGGCTGCGCTGGGGGAGCGGGTCCGCCGCTGCCCGGCCCGGCGGACGGTGGCCGTGATCGACGGGCAGTGGATGTCCTGGAGGTAGGTCCGCCAGTCGAAGACGGTCGGATCGAAGCCGTGGTCGGCGGCCCGGTGCGAGGGCAGCGTGGCGTGCAGCTCCCGCAGCCGGCGATTGTCGTAGATCACCTCGGCGCGAGCGTAGACGCCGTACAGGTCGGCGTACTCCCGCAGCAGCACCAGGTCCTGCTGCTGGCGGCCCAGGCTGGTCAGCCAGTCCTGGGACCGTTTCGATGGTGGCAGCCACAGCAGCACCCGCTCCGCGAGCGCGGCGGCCCGTTCCCCGGCTCGCAGCGTCAGCTCCACCTGCTGGTTACCGGGGAACTTCCAGGTTGGTGGTGCGATGTGGCCGCGATCGCCGTCGGGCATGGGGTGGTTGTCGAAGTACTCCCGGCACAGCACGTACATGTTCTGGAAGGTCAGCGGATTGCTGGCACCGGAGCTGACATGCAGGTAGGCCGGCCCGGCCGTGGGTGGTCGGGCGGCGGTGGCCAGGATCGCGTTGACCACCAGGTCGACCGGGATCACGTCCAGCACGGAGTCCGGAAGTCCCGGGAACTCACGCAGCACCCCCCGGCTGAACGCGATGATCAGCGGGTCGGCCATCTTGAAGCCGTCGATCCACCCCGGATACGGGTGCCGCAACGCGCTTTCCACGATGGCGGGGCGGACCACTGAGAGCGGCCGGCCCGCCTGCGCCCACCGCTGCTCGGCGACCCGCTCGCCCAGCGCCTTGGTGAGGGTGTACACGTCCGGCCAGCCCAGGCTCCGTGCCCGGGTGCGGCCGTAGTCCACCAACCGGCGGGTGACCCACTCGGTGCGGATCCGTTCGGCGTCGGTGGCGGTGGACTGTGGGCCGGCTTTGGCGTGCTGGCTGCCGGCTTGCGCGAGCGCGGCCCGCAGCACCTCTGGGCGCCGGGAGTCCCGCTCCACGTCGGTCCGGGCGGCCAGCGCCATCTCCAGCTCCAGCTCCCAGTCCACCTCATGGTCCAGCGCCGCCTCGGCGACCACGCCCTTGCGGGTGCCGGCGACGTAGGCCGTGGACACGTGCACCACATGCGGCGAACCGCTGAGCGCTTCGTACAGCGACGCCACGCCTGCGACGTTGGTCCGGAAGGCCTCATCGACCGGAGGGTCGAACGACACCGTCGAGGCACCGTGGATCACCACGTCGAGGTCGGTGGGCAGGTCGACCGAGCCCAGGCCACCCTCGATGACCGTGACCCGCTCGCGAACCACCCGGGCCAGTTCCGCACGGCCGAGGCGCTCACTCAGCGGGCGGAACACATTCTTGCGGAGCAACGCGCCCAGCCGGTCAGTTGCGCCCCGTTCGCCCCGGGGCCGGATCAGCACCGAGACCCGGGTGTCGGGGTAGCTGGCCAGCAGCCGCTCCAACGTCGCCTGCCCGAGGAACCCGGTGGCTCCGGTGAGCAGCACGTGCTGCCCCGCGAGCTCGTGAGTGGCGTTGGGTGCCATAACACTGTTTCCCACTCACGACTCCGAATGGTCGCGGTGGTAGGCGGAGAGCGCGGCCTCGCACACCCGGCGCACCGGCCAGCCGAGCGCTTGCGCCACCCGCTCAGCGTCCGCGAGCTCCGGTTTGGCGGTCCGCTGCCCCCCAGGTCCAGCCGCGACCTTGACGGTGATCCGCTGCCCGGCCTCGGGTGGCCCCACCAGCACCGGGACCGCGAACCGGGGCAGCGTTGTGCGCTGCCAGGGCGCCCACCGCACTCCCAGCGTGGTGCTGTGCCGGAACACCGCGTCCACCACCGCCGCGCGGAGCGGTTCAGTGCACAGTGCGGTGAGCACCTGTCCCGGCCTGCCGTGCCGGCCGACGGTGGCGGTGGTCCAACAGTCCCACGCCCCTGCGGCCCGGACCGCGAGCAGCACTCCCGGCCACAGCTCGGGATCGAGATCGTCCACAGTGGTCTCCACCACGATGACCGGCTCCGCGGGGCCGGGTGCTGATGCGGACTCGGTGCGCCGGCCGAGCACCAGCCGGGTGATGTTCGGGCACTCCGGGCTGTCCTGGCTGCCAGCACCGCTACCCACTGTCTCGACCGTCATCGGTGGCAGCGAGCCCGGGGTGCACAGGGCCGCGACCAGGGCGGCCCCGGTGGGTGTGGTGCGCTCACCGACCAGGTTCCCCCCGGTCAGCGACAGTCCGCGGTCGGCGACGATCTGCAACACCGTCGGTGCCGGAACCGGGATCGTGCCATGCCCGCTGCGGGCGGTCCCGCTACCCGCGGCCAATGCCGAGCATCGCACCAGGCTGCCCTCGGCGAGCAGGCCGAGCTGCTCGGCGGCGACCGCGGTGCCCACCACGTCAGCCAGCGCGTCGGCCGCGCCGACTTCGTGGAAATGCACCCGGTCGGCCGGGACGCCGTGCACGGCCGCTTCGGCGTCGGCGAGCATCCGGAAGGTGGTGGCGGCCAGCCGGGCGGCTGCGGGACGCAGCCCGGCCACCTCGATCGTGGTCAGTACGTCGGTCAGCCCCCGGTCGGGTTGATCGGTGACTGGAGTGATCACTACGGCCTGCGCGCAGCGCAGCCCGCACCGCCGGGCAGGCCCGAGCGTGACATCCAGGCCGGGTATTCCCAAGGAGCCCACCGCGGCACGCACTGTGGCCAGCTCGGCGCCGGCGTCGAGCAGCGCGCCGAGCAGCATGTCACCGGCCACACCCGCGGTGCAGTCCAGGAACGCCGCCCTCGGCTCAGCCACCGTGCACCCTCGTGACGATCTTGACGGCGTGTGCGGCCGCGCCGAACCCGTTGTCGATGTTGACCACCGACAGCCCGGGAGCGCAGGAGGCGAGCATCGCGCCCGCTGCCACGTGCCCCCCGGCACTCACCCCGTATCCGACGCTGGTCGGCACGCCGACTACCGGAGCGCGAACCAGCCCGGCCACCACTCCAGGCAGGGTGCCCTCCATCCCGGCGATGGCGATCACGCAATCGGCTTCAGCAAGCTCGTCGAGGTGCGCGAGCAACCGGTGCAACCCAGCCACCCCGACGTCGGCGAACAACCGATGCCCCGCGCCGAGCGCCAGCAGGGTGGCGATTGCCTCGCGTGCCACCGGCAGGTCCGAGGTGCCTGCGGTGAGGACCGCGACAACCCCGCGGGGCGGGGGTAGCGTGCCGACGGTCACGGTCCGCCCGACCGCGTCGATCAGCACCGGGTCACCCGGGAATGCGGTGGCGGCCCGGTGCAGCACGTCCTGGGGGCACCGGGTGGCCAGCGCGGGAGAGCCTGGGTCGCGATGGCGCTGCGCGGCCAGTATCTGCAGCGTCTGGTCCGGTGTCTTCCCCTCGGCGAAGATCACCTCGGGCACAGCGGTGCGCCGCTTGCGACCCACATCCAGGTGGGCGATGCCGGCTAGGTCCCCGCTCCCGGTCGCACCGGGGGGAATCTGTTCTGCGCGCGGGCCTGTGTCCACCACGGCGCCGACTATCTCACGCACTTCGTTGCCGCCCCGGACGTGCGAGGATCGGTGACCATGTGCACCGCCGATTCGCTCAGTGCCACGGCCGCTGCGGCGTTGCTGGCTCGGTTGGCTGGGCTGGGTGGGCTGGTGGTGGCCTTCTCGGGTGGGGTGGATTCCGCGGTGGTCCTGGCCGGAGCGATCAGGGCTCTGGGTCCCGATGCTGTGTTGGCGGTCATCGCCGATTCGCCCAGCCTGGCCGGTGCCGAACTCGCGACGGCTCGCCGGGTGGCCGGCCAGATCGGGGCGGAACTGGTGGAGCTGCCCACCAGCGAACATGCGGACCCGGGTTACCAGGCCAACGCCGGAAATCGCTGCTACTTCTGCAAGCGGACCGTGCTGGGGGCGGTGCGCGATCTCGCGCGCAACCGCGGGTTCAGCCACGTCGCCACCGGCACGCACCTCGATGACCGGCGTGCCGCGCATCGCCCGGGGCTGCGGGCAGCGGCGGAGCTCGCGGTGTGCGAGCCGCTGGCCGAGGTGGGAGCTACCAAGCAGACCGTGCGCCTGCTGGCGGCGCGCTGGGGCCTGTCCGTCCAGGACAAGCCGAGCACCCCGTGCCTGGCCTCCCGAATCGCGGTGGGGGTGCCGGTGACGGTCGATCGGTTGGCGTTGGTGGAACGTGCCGAGCTGGCCGCCGGCGACTACCTTGCCGGTCATCAGGTTCCGGTGCGTGATCTGCGGGTTCGGCTGCTGGGCCGCGCCGGGTTCCGCGTCGAGCTCGACCAGCCTGCGCTGGAGCGCGTCGGCTCGGACGTGCGGGCAGGGCTGCTGATGCGAGTCGCGGAGGCGGGTCTCGGCGGGCAGGGTGATCTGGCGCGTTACCACTCGGGGTCACTCAGCGGCTGAGCACCGGAGAGCACATCACAGACCACAAGGTGGACCCGGCGCGTCGCACGATGCTGCCGCCACCGCGAGCGGCATCAGGTCCCACCCCGTGACGTGCGGCAGCGCGGCTGACCAGGCGCATCCCGGCCAACCCTGGCAACCGGTCGATCCGCCCGTCGATCTGCCGGATCACCCGGGCACCAGCCGGGCCGCCCATCAGGTAACGCAACAGGAACATCGTCTCCGCAGCCGGCATGATTCCGGACCCTACCGGGGTCCACGCTACCTGCAGGACCAGCCGAGTCAGGAGTTGTGCCTTACGAGAGCGTTCCAGCCGCTCCCGCGCCTGGCTGGCGTAGAAGGCCACGTGCCTGGTCTCCTGCCGTTTGATCCGTTCCACCAGCGTGGTCAGCTCGGGGTGGTCCGTCTGTGCCAGCAACCGGCTGTAACCGGCATAGGTGGACCATTCGTTGATCACGCCGAAGCTCATGTGCACGGCGATGAAGTCGTCACCGATCACGTTGGCGGCAAGCGCCTGGAAAATCGGTGCGAACCGGTCACCCCGGCCCTGCGCGAGCCGGATGCGCCGAATTCGCTCCGGACCTACGGGACGGCCGTGTGCCGCCAGTACCTTGTCCAGCACCTCACCGTGCCAAAACTCCTCGTAGGCCCACATGGTGAGAAATGCCGTGATCTCGGGATCCTGGTGAGACGGGGTTACCAACAAATCTCGCAGATAGCAGATCGTGTGGCTCTCGACATCGGACATGTATTGCAGCGCCCGCAGCGCCGACTCGGGTAGTGGGTACCGTTCAAAAGCGGTGTAGTCGACGTCGCTGTCCTCCACCCGGCAGGCATGAGCACTGTAATTCGCGATGTCGAAAGACACGAACACTCCTCATCCGATTATCGCTGGAGACGCACGACCTGCTCCAGGAGTGTTCGCTCGCCTGGGTCCAGCGGTTCGTTGAGGTCGCGCCACCTCAGGCCCCACCTCATGATCTGGTTGAGCCGTCGATGTCCGGCGCTGCGGTGGCGGCGGGGGAGGGTGCTGGTCGCTGGGGGTCCAGGTCGGGTGCGCGCTGCGGTGAGCTGGTGACTGCCCGCTCGCTGCCCGGGAGATCCCGCTCCGCGAGGCGATCCATAGCCTGCCGCCGACCGCGCCGGCGATCCCGCCGGGTCGGGTGTGCAGGCCAGAGTTCCTCGATGGCGCTGTTGAACTCGGCTCCGAGGATGATTGCCATCGCGATGAAGAAACAGAACAGCAGGTATGCAATGGGAGCGGCGAGCGCTCCGTAGGTATACCCGCTGCTCGTCAGCGAGGAAATGTAGAGGCGCAGCCCGGTGCTGGTGACCAGGAATACCGCCATCGCCAGCAGCGCGCCGGGTAGCCCCCGGTGCCACGGCAGCTTGTTGGGCAGCACCATCTTGTACAGCGTGGCCAACCCGACCATCAGCAGGATGCCCAGCCCCGGGTAATAAAAGATGTTGACCAACTGACTGACCGTGGGCCGTACCGCTTGCGGGAGTAGATCCGGAATCAGATCCGGACCCAGTGCGGTGAGCGGCAGCACGATCACTGATGCGATCAGCGATACCGCGTACAGCAGCAAGGCGAAGATGCGTTGCCACACCGGGTGACGCACTGCGTACTGCTGGTACGCCGCAGTGATCGAGTCCACCAGCGAGGCCAGCGCCGAGGAACCGGCCCACAGCGAGATGACGAACCCGACCGAGACGAGGGAACTATGTCCCTGGGTAAGGATGTCGGACACCGTCGGACGGATGATCGCGTTGACCACCTCGGTGCTGAACACAGTGGTGGACAGCCGCACGATCTCGCTCTGCGCGGCCACGACAGCGGTCGGCCCGAACCAGCTGGTGACGAAGCCGAGGCTTCCCAGCAGTCCCAGCAGCAGCGGCGGCAGTGACAGCGTCATCCAGAACGCGGCCTGCGCCGACATCGAGACGAAGCTGTCCTCCCAGGCCTTGGCGGCGGTCCGGGAAATCAGGCGCAGCGGGGCTCTCCGAGCCGGCACGCCGGTGGTGGGCTCGTCAACGGCCGAGCCGGTGTTCCCAGCGGGGGGCTCGGTGGCGGGGTTGGCGGAAGCGTCCATGTCGCCTTCCAGGATGGTCCATTCGCGCGAGTGCGTGTGGACTGACCCGCCGGGGTAGCGTGCGCCTGGCTCATCACGAGTGCCCACTAGAGCGCCCAGTCGAGCAGAGGAGTGCGTCGCCCGCTGTGTCCCGCCCCGCCGAGACCTCCGCCGTTGCCGCATTCTCGAGTCGGCCGCTGCGCGCCTGGCAGCGCCGAGCGCTGGCCCGCTACCTGGCAACCGCACCGCGAGATTTCCTCGCAGTCGCCACACCCGGTGCAGGCAAGACGACCTTCGCGTTGCGAGTCGCCGCCGAGTTACTCGCCGACCGGATCGTGCACGAGGTGACGGTCGTCACGCCCACTGAGCATCTCAAGCACCAGTGGGCGGCGGCGGCCACCGAGGTCGGTCTGGCACTCGACCCGGACTTCCGCAATTCCGTGGGGGCGACCTCCCGGGACTACCACGGTGTGGCGGTCACCTACGCTCAAGTAGCGGCGCACCCCACCCTGCACCGGGTGCGTACCGAGGGCCGCCGCACCCTGGTGGTACTCGACGAGATCCACCACGCCGGGGACGCCAAGAGCTGGGGCGATGGGGTGCGGGAGGCGTTCACAGCGGCGGTGCGCCGGCTTGCGCTGACCGGCACCCCGTTCCGCAGCGACGACACACCGATCCCGTTCGTGGCCTACGTTCGGGACAGTTCCGGTGCGTTGCGCTCGGCTGCGGACCACTTCTACGGCTACTCCGAAGCACTGGCCGATGGGGTGGTGCGGCCGGTGATGTTCCTGGCCTACTCCGGGGAGGCGCGCTGGCGAACCAGCGCGGGGGAGGAGTACTCGGCGCGGCTGGGGGAGCCGCTCACTCCCGAGCACACCGCGCGGGCCTGGCGCACCGCATTGGATCCAGCGGGGGAGTGGATCCCCGCCGTGCTAGCCGCCGCGGACACCCGGCTCACCCAGCTTCGAGCCGGCGCGTTGCCCGATGCAGCCGGCTTGGTGATCGCCACTGACCACACCGCAGCCAAGGCCTACGCCGTGATCTTGCGGAGGATCACCGGCCGAGAACCGGTCCTGGTGCTCTCCGACGATCCGTCCGCTTCGGGACGGATCGCGGCGTTCGCCGGTTCCGACGGGCGCTGGCTGGTTGCGGTCCGCATGGTGTCTGAGGGCGTCGACGTGCCCCGGCTGGCCGTAGGGGTGTACGCGACGTCGGCGGCCACCCCGTTGTACTTCGCCCAGGCGGTGGGCCGTTTCGTCCGGTCGAGGCGCCCGGGCGAGACAGCAACGGTGTTCCTGCCCAGCGTTCCGGTGCTGCTGGGGCTGGCCAGCGAGCTGGAGAAGCAGCGCGATCATGTGCTCGGAGCGCCGCACCGGGCCGAGGAGGGCTGGGACGACGATGCGCTGGCGCAAGCCAACGCGCAGCGCGACGAACCCACGGAGCAGGAGCGCGCGTTCACTGCGCTGGGAGCGAACGCCGAGCTGGACCAGGTGATCTACGACGGTGCCTCTTTCGGCACGGCGGCGTTCGCCACCACCGAGGATGAGCAGGACTACCTGGGATTGCCCGGGTTGCTGGCACCCGATCAGATGCGGGCGCTGCTGCGTCGGCGCCAGGAGCAGCAGGTGTCGCGGGCGACGGAGCGATCCACCACGCAGACCGTGGCCGCTCGATCGCAGAGCACCCGGGAGCGGCTCGCCGAGCTGCGCCGGGAGCTCAACACTCTGGTCGCGATGGCCCATTACCGCACTGGCCGGCCGCACGGAATGATCCACCAGGAGGTCCGCTCCGCATGTGGTGGCCCACCCACCGCGATGGCCACCGCGGAGGAGCTCCAGAAACGCATTGCATACCTGCGATCCCGGTAGCTACCCAGGAGGGGGCTTGCTGGGTTCCGAGCTCGCTATCGAGTGGCTTGGCTGCGCAGGATGTCACGGATCTCCTGGAGTAGCGCGACGTCTTCGGGGGTGGCGACCACTTCGGGTTCCTCGCCCCGCTTGCGCCGCTCCAGCAAGGTGTTCGCCGGCAACACGACGAAGAAGTAGACGGCGGCCGCGATGAAGAGGAAGGCGATGACCGCGTTGAGCAGGTGTCCGTACGCGAAGCGGCTGTTGTTGACCGTGAAATGCAGGTTGCCGAAATCGGGTTGACCACCGATCGCCGCGATGAGCGGCGTGATGATGTCGGCGACGAATGCGGTGACTACCACGCCGAACGCGGTGCCGATCACGACGGCGACCGCGAGATCGAGAACGTTTCCGCGAAGAATGAAGTCCTTGAAGCCCTTAAGCATGTGGCCCCCATCCGTGAATCGACAGCGGGTAGTTGATGGAATCGATCTCTGTTGCCATGTCAAGCTAGCGGATTGAGTTGATCTGGGCTATGCAATCCCGAGGCTGGCCCCGACGGGAGGCTTTTCAGCCTGGCGGACCGATCCGCCAGCGGCGGTCTCAGCTGAGACGGTGCGCTCACCTAGGGTCGGAGTTCGTGACCTATGACGTGGCAGCAGTGCGCGCCCAGTACCCGGCGCTGTCTGACGGGCGGGCCTGGTTGGACGGCGCTGCCGGTACCCAGGTTCCGCAGGCCGTCATCGATGCGGTCGTAGGCACATACCGCGGCGGGGTGTCGAATCAAGGTGCGCCCTTCGGGGCGAGTGCCCGGGGCAGCGAGATCGTGGAGCAGGCACGCCACGCGGTCGCCGATCTGGTCGGGGCTCCCGACCCGCGCGGGGTTGTGTTCGGCTCGACGATGACCGCGCTGGTGTACCGGTTCGCGGCCGCGTTCGCGGCCACCTGGCGAGACGGTGATGAGATCGTGGTGACCCAGCTCGACCACGATGCGAACATCCGGCCCTGGGCACAGGCTGCCCACCGGGCCGGGGTGATCGTCAGGATCGCCGAGGTGGACCCGCAGAGCGCGGAGTTATCGGTGGACAGAGTGTGTGCGCTGCTCGGTGCACGAACCAGGCTGGTGGCCTTCACCGCGGCATCCAACCTGGTCGGCACCTGTCCCGATGTGCCGGCGCTCACCGCCGCGGCGCGGGAGGCTGGCGCAGTCAGCTTCGTCGACGGGGCGCATCACTGCCCGCACGCACACGTTGACCTGGGGGCCCTGGGCGCCGATCTCTACGCCACCAGTGCCTACAAATGGAGCGGACCGCACCTGTCCGCCGTGGTTGCCGCTGATCCGACCTTACTTGAGGGCCTCCATCCCGATCAGCTGCTGCCCGCGCCGACCACCGTGCCGGAACGCTTCGAGCTGGGTATCAATCCGTTCGCCTCGCTGGCGGGGGTGATCGCTGCCGTGCAGCATCTGGCGGACTTGGACCCTGCCGCTCACGGCAGCCTGCGGGAGCGGCTAGGGACCTCCCGCCGGGCCGTCACCGCGCACGAGCAGGCGCTGGGCGGTCGGATGCTCGCCGGTCTGGGTGGCATCCCCGGCGTGGCACTTTACGGGGCCCCGAGCGAACGCACACCCACCGCGTACTTCCGGGTGGCGGGCATGACGCCCGCTGGGCTCGCCGCGGCGTTATCGGATTCGGGGATCAACTGCTGGCACGGCCACTCGTATGCCTGGGAGCTGGCCGGTGCGTTGGGGGTACGGGACAGCGGCGGTGCGGTGCGGACCAGCGTGAACTTCTATAGCACCGCCGCCGAGGTGGATCGGCTGCTGGACTCGGTTGCGTACCTGGCGGCGCACCCCCGGTGAGATCGGGTCCTGCCGGGCATCAGTCCTCGCTGAACTGGATGTCCGCCGCGAGTTCGCGCAGCTTGGGTGAGTGCTCGCGGGCGTGATGGTTGCAGAACAGGAGTTCTCCACCGGAGGGCAGCACTGCCCGCACGCGCGCAGCCGCGCTACAGCGGTCACAACGCTCGGAAGCAGTCAACTCAAGGCGGGCAAGCGTGCTGTTCATGGCTTCTCCCTCCGTCTTGGCCTGGCCACTATGACCAGACCGGTTGAACCGGCTGCGGTGCTGGCGGGATCAGCCCGTCAACTCTGACATCGGATCCCAGGCTCCTACTGTTGCAGACGAACTCGCTGCGCGATCTGTTCCCAAGGTGAGTTGTCTCATACCTGGGGTTAGTACCGCACCCCGGGTGCCCTGCGCGCAAGGGTGAGTCAGGATCGGGTGGTGGACCCGGTGCCCGGCAGGGGGCAGCGAGGTGGTCCCGCGCCGCCGCTGCTGTTCGTGGCCGGTGGTTGCGCCCAGTACCTCGGCGCGGCACTCGCCGTGGCGCTGTTCGACCGGCTCACACCTGCGGGGGTCGCGTGGTTACGGATGCTCGTCGCGACGCTGGTACTGCTGGCCTGGCGGCGCCCGGCACGCGCTGCCACGTGCAGTGACCGGCTGGTCAGAGCAGGGTGCTTCGGGCTGGTCACGGGCCTGATGAACGTCGCGTTCTACGAGGCGATCGCCCGCATACCGCTCGGTACCGCGGTCGCGGTGGAATTCTGCGGCCCGGTGGCGGTGGCCGCGCTGGGCTCCCGCAACAGGCGGGACGTCGCGGCCCTGGTGCTGGCTGCTACCGGGGTGGTGCTCATCGCCGACGTGCGGCTGGTGAGCAACCCTGTGGGATTCCTGCTGGCCCTGCTCGCGGCGGTGATGTGGGCTGGCTACATCGTGCTGGGCGCCCGGGTGGCCCGGGCAGGTAACCAGCTCGACGACCTGACTGTCGGGTTCGGTCTCGCCGCGGTGTTGCTCTGCCCGCTGGCGCTCGGGACCGGCCCGGTCTGGGGCTCGCCCATCCTGCTGGCGATGGCGGTCGGGGTGGGCGTGCTGTCCACGGTGCTGCCCTACGGCCTGGATCAGATCGTGCTGCGCCGGGTGGGTCGGGCGCGCTTCGCGCTGCTGCTGGCGCTGCTGCCGGCGACGGCGTCGGTGGTGGGGGTGCTGGTCCTGGGCCAGCACCCCCACCACCTGGAAGCGGTGGGCATCATCTCGGTCGCGCTGGCGGTGGCCGTGGCACGCTAACCTGTCCGCCAGCATGATCGGGTGCGCCGCCGA
>DASYAZ010000079.1:0-10944 GCA_036501085.1 Pseudonocardiaceae bacterium
TCCAGCCCCGGGTACCCGACGCGGAGGCGCCGATCCTGCAGACCGGCACCGCGGTGCGCAGCGGCTGGTGGTCCCCGGGACCGCTGCGCAGCGATGGCCAGACTGCCGAGATCTCCCAACTAGGCCGTTGACCCGGCACGCACAGGATTACCGACCATTGCGCCTCGATAATTCCCGGGGTTTCTCAGGATTTTCTCAAGAGAGGGCCCCTCGCGGAAACGAGGGGGAGGTGTTCCGCGAGGGGCGGCGGATCCGGCTGGGGGTCCCGAACCCGCACGACTCATTGTGCCACTATTGGAATGCTCCATGCGAGTGATAGCCCAGCGTGGCGCGCACGTTATGCCGCGGCGCGTCGCGTCCGCCACTCGTCCGGGTGGACGGTGAAGTTCAGTGCCGGAAGATCACCGTGCGTTGCACGATAAAGTTGATGGACGTCGCCACTCCTTGCGCGATGACGAACGCAAAAGTGATCTCACCGCGAATCGGCGGCAGCAGCGCAAGCATTACCGCGTTCATCCCGACCTGGGCGATAAAGGTGATCCCGTACAGCACCATGACCGACGCGAACTCCCCGCGACCACCCCGGCCCTGGAAGGTCCACCGGCGATTGATCAGGTAGGCGGTGGTGGTGCCGGCGATGAAGCTCGTCGCCTTGGCCAGGTGCACGTACAGCCCGGCGGTCAGCAAGGCCTGGTAGATGCCGTAGTCGACGACGGCGGCGACCCCACCAACCAGCACGAAACGGATCAGCTGGGTGGAAAGGCGAGGCCGCGCCTGAGGCGGTGCCGCCAACGCTGCTCCTCTCTGGACTCCCTCCCGGGGATAGCCAAGCCTGAGCAGGGTACCGGCCGGGCCCGGCACCACCCCCGGACCACCCTGCGGTCCGCGCTGGGCCAGGCGACATCGTGGCCGGCCCCGACCCGGCAGGCGGCGGTGCTGGCCGGCCTGGCGCTGCTGACGATCCTCGCCGGGATCGGGGTGCTACTGGCCCCGGTGATCGCCGAGGACCCGGTGGTCAGCTGGCCACCGGCCGGCCAGCAGCCGCGCTCCACCGTGTTGCCGCTGGTGCCCTACCGGCCGGTGAGCCTCGATGCCCGGGTGCCGTGCACCGTGCTGGCTGCGCTGGACCGCAGGCCGGATGGCGGCGACGCGCTGCGCACCCAGCCGGCCACCGCGGGCAAGCCGGACACCGCCCTGGCGGCCACCGATCGCGAGGTGAACCCAGTCAGCCAAGGCCTGGTCGTCTCCGTGCAGTCCGGAGTCGTCCAGTTCAGCGCCTCCGGCCAGACCCTGGTGCGGGACGTGCTTCCCTCCGGGGGGTGCACCTACCGGGTGATCGCCGACGCCGGTGGCGTGCGGGTGCTGCGGGACGGCACCCAACGGGCCGCGGCCGCGGTGCAGGTGCCCGAGGTCAGCGAACTGGCCACCGACGCCGGGGACGCAGCGGCTGCCGGTCTGGCCGTGTCGCTGCACACCGACGCGCGGTACGAATCGACCGCGACCCCGATGAAGATCGGGTTCCTGGTGGCGTGCGCCGCGGGGTTGCTGGCACTGCTCGGATTGGCCTGGCGGTGGTGGGGCGGCCGGGTTCCGGTCCCGCCCGCGGTCCGGCCCCGGCTCAGGCCCCGGATCCCGGATGCGGTGCTGGTGGTGGTCTCGGCGGCCTGGGTGTTGCTCGCGCCCACGAACTTCGACGACTCGTGGTACCTGCTGATGGCCCGCGGCGCCGCGAGCTCCGGCTCGATCGGCAACGCGATCTACATGTTCAACGCCACCGAGAACCCCTTCGTGGCCAGCCAGTACGTGTTGCAGGCCTGGGGCTGGCTCGGTGGTTGGGGGTTGACCTGGATGCGGCTGGTGCCGCTGATCTACGGGCTCCTCACCTGGTTGCTGCTGCGGCTGGTGCTGGTGAAGGGTTTCGGGCCGGAACTGGGGACCGGGCGCGCGGTGTGGGCGCTGCTGGTGGCCTACCTGCTGTGGTGGCTGCCCTACGGGATGACGCTGCGCCCGGAGCCCCTCATCGTGCTGCTCGCCGCGGCGGCTCTGCTGCTCACCGAGCTGGCCCGGCAACGCCGCTCGGTCGGCGCGCTGGCCGGAGCGTGCGCCGCGGTCGTGCTGGCGCTGTCGTCGTCCCCCTCCGGACTGGTGGCGGCCGCCCCGCTGCTGCTGGCGCTGCCCTGGTTGTGGCGCTGGTGGCGCGCCCAGGATCGGCTGGTGCGCCTGGCCGCGGCGCTGGTGCTGGCGGCCACGAGCACCGCCCTGATCCTGGTGGGATGCGCCGACGCGACGCTGGGCGACGTGCTGGAGTCCACCGCGGTGCATCGGTGGTACTACCACGCATTCCCCTGGTATCAGGAGTACGTCCACTACCTGACGATTCTGAGCTTCCAGGACTCCAGCCAGTGGGCCCGCCGGGCGCCCATCGTGCTCACCGTCGCCGCGCTGCTCGCCGTCGCGCTGGGCAGTATCCGGCGGTGGCGCCCCGGCCCGGCGAGCGCACCGGCCCCGCAGGCCACGGACCGCGACCCGGTGCACCGGCTGCTGATGCACGGCGCGGCCTGCTCAGCGCTGGCCCTGCTGCTGCTCGCCCCGACGCCGACCAAGTTCGTCAACCACTTCGGGGCCGCGGCCGCCGCCCCGGTGGTCTTTCTCGCCGCCGCGCTGCTGCGCTCACCGCTGCAACCCTCGTTCCGGCTCACCCTGCAGTGGCTGGAGCGCCGCGCGCGCGCGTTGCGGGCGCCCGCGATCGTGACCACCATGGGGACCGCGCTGGTGATCGGGGCGGTGTGCTGGAGTTTCGCCGGGCCGAACCTGTGGCGGCCCTATTCCGACCGGGGCCAGCCGTTCGGCAACCACCTCACCGCCAACGACGACCACCCGGACCTGGGGAGCATGCGCCCGATGCTGGGACCGGTGCAGCTGGCGAACCCGTTCGTCTGGATCGGGGTGGCGCTGGCCGCGGCCGGGGTGCTGTGGTGGTGGCGCCGGCACCGCGGCCGGGAGCCCCAGCTCAGCCCGGACCGGGCGGTACTGGTGGCCGGCTCGACCGCGCTCGTCGTGATGAGCCTCGTGGTCTTCGTCTGGGCGCCGCTGCGGCAATACCCTGGCTGGTCGGTGGCCGTGTCCACAATCCGCGGGATGCAGGGTGATCCGTGCGCGCTGGCCGGGTACACCCAGGTCCTCGACGATGCGCCGGTGCAACCGGTGCAGTCGGTGCCGGCGGAGGTGGCCCGCACCAGTGGGGCGTTCACGCTGGCGGCGGGGCGGCCCGCGCCGGTGCCGGCCCCGGTGCCGGGCACCCAGGTCTGGCACGACAACCTCGACGACCCCGCCAGCGCCCCGGACACCGGCCCGCTGACCAACCCCGGTGGCCTGCTGATCACACCCTGGTACACCCTGCCCGCGGACGAACCCGGCGACGGCACCTTGCTGGTCCCGCTGCTCGGTATCCGGGCGGACCAGGCGTTGATCCTGGAGTATGCCACCACCGCGGGGCCGGACCCCGAGGTAGCCGGCCTGGTGGGGATGCCGGCGGACTCCACGGTGTCCCGCGCCGAGTGGCAGCAAGCGGCCATCGCGCTCGATCAGCTGGGCCCGCGGCGGCCGTCCCAGGTGCGGCTGGTGATCGGTACCCAGATCGGTGGTGCCGACAGCTGGCTGGCGGTGGGCCAGCCGCGGCTGGCCGGGTGGCGCCCGCTCAGCGCGGTCACCGCCAGGGTACCGGTGTACGCCGACCAGCTCACCGCGACCCTGCTGCCGTGCGTGAACCAGGTCGCCGTCGCGCACGGCATCGCGCAGGCGCCCGAGGTGCTGGTGCTCAGCGACGAGGGGTTCGGCCGGGGGTTCCTCGACCTCGGGTTCGAGCTGTGGCGGGGTGGCACCCAGATTCCGGTGCGCCGGACGGCGACCGCCGTGCGGATACCGTCCCGGCTGGTGCCCAACGGCCCGCCCAGCCTGCCCTGGGGCCGGGTGGAGCGGGTGATCTACGACCATCCCGTCGGGCTGGTCGACGTGCGCGTCGACCAGGTTCATCGGGCCGGGTGGACCCGGCTGCCCACCTTGGCCGACGACAGCTACCACGGTCGCTTCTAGCTTCAGCCACGAACATGTCGCATGTGACGGGTATGCTTGGTCTGTGTCATCACATTCCGCACAAGTCCCTGGCATAGACGTGTCTGTCAATGGACAAGGGCGTGTGACAATCCCGGCACAGGTGCGGCGGGAAGCGGGCATCGAGGTCGGCGTACCGCTCGTGGTGTACATCGAGGATGGACGGGTCGTGATCGAACCCCGGCACCGGCTGGCTGATCGCATTCGCCGCGACGTCGCCGCGACCTGGGCGGGTGAAGGGTCGGCGGTGGAGGAGCTGATCGCCGATCGGCGATCCGAAGCGGCGCGCGAGGATCAGCGGTGAAGACCGTGCTGGACACCTCGGCGGTGCTGGCCTGGCTGCGCGAGGAGCCGGGCGCGGAGGTGGTGCACCCGCTGCTGTCCGCCGCGGTGATGTCCGCGGCCAATTGGTCGGAGACCTGGCAGAAGCTACATCAGCACGGCGTCGACGCCGACCGGGTAACGAAGCGATTGCGCATCCTCGGCGTCCGCGTCGAACCGCTGACCGAGGCCGACGCCGTCACTGCGGCAATCCTCTGGTCACGTACCCGCTCAGCCGGCCTCTCACTCGGCGACCGATGCTGCTTGGCGCTGGGTACCCGATTGGATCTCACGACGGTCACCGCGAACACCGCGTGGGCGGATCTCGACCTCGACATCCCGGTACAGATCATCCGCTGAACGCGGCGCCGATCGGTGGAGCCGCCCCGTGCCGATCACTGACGCGCAGCGCTTTAGGCTGCCGCGGTGCCGCGCTCCCCTGCCCTCAACGCTGGTGGGCGCCGCACGGCATGGCTGATCGCGGCGCTGGCGCTGGTGACCGGAGCGCTGGGGATCCTCGCCGCGCTGGCCCCGGTGACCGCCGACGATCCGGTGGTGAGCTGGCCGCGAGCCGGCCAGCAACCCACCTCCACGGTGCTGCCGCTGTCGCCCTACCGGCCGCTGCGGCTCACCGCGACCATCCCGTGCGCGACGCTGCGGGCGCTGGATGCCCGCCCCGGTGGGGGGGAGGCACTGCGCACCCTGCCCGCTGACGTAGGGACCACCCCGGGGGAAGGCCTGGTGGTGGCCGCGACCCAGGGCAGTGTGACCATCACCGCCTCCGGAGCCGGGGTGGTTCGCGAGCCGTTACCGGCTGGGGACTGCACCTACCGCGTCCTCGCCGATGCCGGTGGAGTGCGGGTAACCCGGGACGGTATCGCGGTGGGCAACCGCCCGGACCTGCTGGCGCCCCAGGTGGCCGAGCTGCAGACCGATGCGACGCTGACCCGGGGGCTGTCGGTGCGGTTGCACACCGATGCCCGCTACCAGTCCCAGCCCACCCTGCTCAAGACGGTGCTGCTGGTGGCGCACGGCCTCGCGCTGGTGCTGTTGCTGGTGGTGGCCTGGCGGTGGTGGCGCGGCACCGGCACCGGCCTGGTCCGGCCCCGGCTGTCCTGGGCCGATGCGGTGGTGGTCGTGGTCTCGCTGGCCTGGGCGGTGCTCGGCCCGGTCAACATCGACGACTCGTGGTACCTGCTGATGGCCCGCAACGCGATGCACTCCGGATACATCGGCAATGTCATCTACCAGTTCAATGTCACCGAGAACCCGTTCTCGGCCAGCCAGTACCTCATGCAGGCCTGGGGTGCCCTGGGGGGAAACTGGAGCCTGGGCTGGATGCGGTTGCTGCCGGTGGGCTACGGGCTGGCGACCTACGCGCTGCTGCGGGTGCTGGTGGCGACGGTGCTGGGCCGGGTGGCGCGGCCACGCCTGGTGCCGTGGGCGGTGGCGCTCGCGCACCTGCTGTGGTTCCTCGCCTACGGCATCACGTTGCGACCCGAGCCGCTGATCGCGCTGGGCAGTGCGGTGGTGCTGGTGCTGGCCGAGTTGGCCCGGCGCCGGCGCTCGGTGGGGGTGCTGGCCACTGCCGTCGCCGCCGCCGCGCTGACCGTCACCACCTCCCCCACCGGCCTGGTCGCCGCCGCTCCGCTGGTGCTGTGCCTGCCGTGGCTGTGGCAGTGGTGGCAGGCGGTTGGTGTGGCGCACCGGGTGGGGGCGGTGCTGCTGGTGAGCGCCGCCGCCTCGGTGGTGATCCCGGTGGCCTTCGGGGACGCCACGCTGGGCGATGTGCGGGAATCGGTCGCGGTGCACCGCTGGTACTACCGGCAGAACCGCTGGTACGAGGAGTCCATGCACTACGCAAACCTGCTGCTCGGCGACGACCGCGGGGCGTGGGGCAAGCGGCTTCCGGTGCTGCTCACCCTCGCCGTGCTGCTGGCCGTCGTGATCGGGGTGGGGCGCCGGGCCGGCACCGGGGGGCGCAGCGGCCGGCTCCTCGGGCAGGCGGCGGCGGCCACCGCGCTCGGCCTGGCGATCATGGCGCTCACCCCGACGAAGTGGGTGAACCACTTCGGGGCCGTCTCGGCGCTGGGCACCCTGCTACTGGCCACCGCGGTGATCCGGTCCCCGCTGCCGCGGCGGGCCGGCACTCCAGCGTTGATCATCGGCACTGCCGGTCTGGTGGGTGCGGCCGCGGTTTCGTTCGCCGGGCCCAACCTGTGGCGTCCCTTCGGCGACTGGGGCCAGCCCTTCGGCGATCACCTGCTGGTGAACACCCCGTACCTGCAGGGCTTGCTAGCGCCTTCGCTGGGGCCGGTGGCATTGCGCAACCCGTTGCTGTGGCTGGCGGTCGCGGCGCTGGGCTGGTGGTGGATGCTCCGACGTGACCGGGCGGCCGGCCCGGAGCGGACCGTGCTGATCACCGCGACCGGCCTGGGTGTGGCGCTGCTGCTGGTGGTGTTCACCGTGGCACCGGTGCGGGAATACCCGGGCACCTCGGTGGCGCTGATGAACCTGCGCGCACTCACCGGTCAGCCTTGCGGCCTGGCCCCGGCAGTGCGGGTGCTGACCGGCGTGACTCCGGGACTGGGCGCTCCGCTGGGCTCGGCGGACCTGACCGGTGACATGCGGGCGGGCTCCCTGCCCGAGCCCGCACCGGAACCGATCAGTGTGGCGGGCAGTTCTACGCAGGGCACGGTCTGGCACGACGACCTGCCCGGGTTTACCGGTGGAACCGGCACCGGCAGTGTGACGACCCCGTGGTACCCGTTGCCCGCGTCGTCCGGTGCTGCGGAGTGGCTGGTAGTGCCGATGCGCGGCAACCTCAGCACCGGGCAGCAAGTGACGGTGGAGGTGGGATCGGGCGATCCGGCCGCCCCGGACCAGGTGCGCACGGTAGAACTGCCCCCGGCCGGGGAGGTTTCCCAGTGGATCACTCGCGCGGTGGCGCTGTCCTCCGCGGATCTGGCCACACCGACCGCGGTCCGGGTGGTGGCCCAGGACCGGGTCGCCGGACCGGTCAGTTGGCTGGCCCTCGGGCAGCCCCGGCTGGCGGTCGAGCGGCCGGTTACTGAACTAGCGGCGGGCCGGCCGGTGTTCGCCGACCAGGTCTCCGCCGGGCTGTGGGCCTGCCAGGATCAGATCTCCATCGCCGACGGGCTGGCGCAGCCACCCGCGCTGCGGTTGCGCGCCGGGGGTGGGCTGGAGGGTGCGATCACCAGGAATTCCACGTTCGCCGGTAACGGCGGCACGTTGCTGCAGGTCGACCGCACCGCCACCTTCGTCGAGCTGCCCTCCCAGCTGGTCCCGCCGGGCGCGCCCAAGATGGACTGGGGCCACGTCGAGGAAGTGGTCTACCTCCACCCGGTCGACCAGGTCGACCTGCACGTCGAGCACCAGCGCCGCGCCGGCTGGACCCGCCTGCCCACCTTGACCGGCGAGCGCTACACCGGCCGCGCCTACACCGGCTGATCAGCGCCGTACCGGACGGGTCCCGTGCCCCGCCGCCGGCCGTGATCATCGTTTGTGTGCCTTACACGACATATCGTGTCGTTCTCGGCACACAAACGGCGATCACACCTACAGGTCTCGCCGCTTGCCCGTCACGGCGCCCTCGATGACGGTTACTGATGCGCGCACCTGCAACCGGCGAGCAGTTCGCGATCAGCGCGGATCACAGGGCACTCCTTGCTCTGTACGTTTCGTGACTGGGTGGCACCCAGCGCCGGGGGCAGAGGTCGGTCGGATGGCTCCCCCATTATCCGGAAGTCCCCGGTGTCGATCGTTTTCTCGCTGCACGCGATGCGATGAGCATCTAGCTCACCGAACTGGGAGGTCGTCTCCATGGATGCCGTTGTGCCCGAACTGGCCATCCGCCAGCACGATGCACGCGGTTTGCACGAACAGCGACAAGATATCCTGTCCGTTTATTCGGAAGCCAATGCTGATCGGGTCGACGATCCTTTTTATTCACTCCCGCGTTACTGGGAACGCCTGGAGGCTTACGCCTCACGGGATGGATTCGGGTTGGTCACGGGTCGACTCGGTGATGAGCTGGTCGGTTACGCATTGGGCTATCCGCTCCCCGCGGGATCAGCCTGGTGGCGTGGCATGCGGGGAGAAGTCGACAAAGAATTGCTGACCGAGACCGGGCAGCGGACTTTCGCGTTCAACGAACTGATGGTGCGCCCGCAGTGGCGCCGACGCGGCTACGCCACCGCGCTGCACGACGCGCTACTGCGCCATCGCCCTGAGGAGCGGGCCACCCTGCTCGTACGCCCGGACAACACTGCGGCTCATCTTGCATACCAATCATGGGGCTGGCACAAAATCGGCGAACTCCAACCATTCGACGACTCACCGATATTCGACGCGATGATGCGCGAGTTGCATGATTGAGGAATTCGATCTAACGCTGCCTAGCTCGCGGCGACGGCGCCCTCCTGGAGCACTTCAGGCGGCATGGGACGACGCAGTCGCCAAGTGATTGCGATCGGCCGTTCGCCGCGGTGCTCTACCAGGGTTGCTTCTCCCAGGCACAGATATGGGGCAGAGCCCAAGTCGTCTCTGCGGGTTATGCGCACGAACAACAGCACCCGACTGTCGCCAGTGAGGTACCGGCGGCCCGTGGCGGAGGCCCTCGAGGTGGTGTTCTGGGATTCCCAGTGGAACAGGTCCGCGGCGAGTGGATAGTCGCGGTATCGGGTGGTAGGTGAGAAGTCGCGCTCCTCCTTGCGTAGTGTCACCATCAGCGCGTCGACCCCGGTCTCGGGTGCCCAGGCCACCCCCGCAGCTAGCCCGTGCGGCTTGCGCTGCCAGGTCGCCCAGCCGATCCCGGCGAGTATTTCCTCGCGGCGGTAGCTGGCGTGCGAGAGCAGCGTGACACCCGGAATACCGAGGGGATGAGGAATGCGCCGGGCCCGGTCGGTGGTGAGTGCAAGCAGCTCCCCGATCTCCGTCGCGACGGCTGGATGGGCGCGCACCTGGGCCAGACCGTCGTCGTAGGAGGTGAAATCACCGCGGTTGGGCCACAAGGTGAAGAACAGCATCCGTGCGAGTGCCTGCTCGTACGGCGAGAGCGCACCGTAGGATGGCCCATCGGCGGCCACGAGCCTGGCGTACAACGCCGACCGCTCCGGATCGTTCACAGCGGAAAACGCGGCCACCCGCCGCAGCAACGCATCCTCCTGCGGTCCCGCCGGCAGCGTGGGGAGGCCGGCTTCGCGGCGCAGCGTGGTCCAGGTCCGGCCCGGTCCGCCGTACAGGTCGGCTAGCTCCCGTCCAGACTCGGATATGAACTCTGCGAGTGGTAGGTCACCGTGCGACCGGAGGTCGGCTACCAACTCTCGCCGGGAACGGGACAGGGCACCACGGACATTGTCCAGCACGATGTCGCGGGCCACCCGGTCCAGCACCAGTTGCGACCCCGAGGGTAGAAACGGGAATCCGTGTTCGATCTCCTTGGCCAACCGGCTGCGTGAGGTTCCCGTTAGCGCTCGGTAACGCAGATCAAACCGGTACTCCCGGCGATGCTGCCCGATGAAATCCAGGACGGTGAGTACCGCCTTGTCTGAGCTGCGCCGCAGCCCACGTCCGAGTTGTTGCAGAAACAGCGTGGCACTCGATGTCGGCCGTAACAGCAACAGAGTGTCCACATCAGGCAAGTCGACGCCTTCGTTGAATAGGTCCACCGTGAACAGGCACTTGATGTCGCCCTTCCGCAGCCCGGTCGCAGCGTGCACCCGCTCACCAAGAGGGCTCTGCCCCGACAGCGCCCGCGACGGAATCCCCGCCTTGATAAAGACCCGAGCCATGTATTCGGCATGTGCTACTGAGACGCAGAAACCGAGCGCCCGCATCCGGCGGGTGTCGGTGACCTGCCGTTCCAGCGCTTTCAGGACGAGGGCGGCGCGGGCGTCGTTGCCGGTGTACAGACCGGACAGCTCGGCGACGTCATAAGCACCTCGACTCCACGTGATCGCGGTGAGGTCGGTGTTGTCGGCGATGCCGAAGTAGTGGAATGGGCAGAGCAGATCCTGATCGAGGGCCTCGCTCAAGGGTAATTCATAGGCGGTATGTCCGTCGAAGAAGCTCCTGACGTCGACACCATCGGTCCGCTCCGGCGTAGCAGTGAGCCCGAGGAGTTCGACGGGGTTCAACCTCCCCAGCAACCGGCGATAGGTCGCGGCCTCGGCGTGGTGGAATTCGTCGATCACGACGATATCGAATTGCGGCAACTGTGCGTGGGTGCCGAGAGACTGCACGGAGGCGAACACGTGCTGCCACTGTTGTGGGCGGTGCCCGGCGACCAGCAGCTCGCCGAATGTTCCGTCGGTCAGCACCTCACGGTAGGTGCGCAACGCCTGATCGAGGATCTCTTTGCGATGCGCGATGAACAGCAATGATGGGCGAGCATCCGTTCGGCACAACCGTTGATAATCCAGCGCTGCAACCACCGTCTTACCCGTGCCGGTTGCGGCGACGACGAGGTTGCGGTGCCGACCGTGGACGGTG
>DASYAZ010000080.1:0-21772 GCA_036501085.1 Pseudonocardiaceae bacterium
CGGTGCTAGAGCACCGTTTCCCACTCACGAGGGTGGCGACCTAAAGGTCGCCACCCTCCTCGAGGAGGCGGTCGATCTCCCGGCGCAGCAGACCCAGGCGGCCTTCCCGCACCAGCGGGATATCGCGGCGCCGGCGGCGCACCAGCGAGAGGTCGACGTCGACGGTGAGCAGGTGCTCCCGGTCCGCATCGGCCTCGGCGATCACCTCGCCCCACGGGTCGACGATGTGCGAGCCCCCCCAGAAACGTAGCGCCCCCTCGGTGCCGACGCGGTTGACGAAGACCACGTACAGCTGGAACATCCGCCCGTAGAACCGGGTGATACCGCGCCAGTAGGACCGCGAGTCGTACCGCTCGGGGAACATGCTCTGCGCGCTGCAGGCCGGCACCAGCATGATGATCGCCCCGTCCTGCGCGGAGACGAAGGCGAGCTGCGGCTGCCACGCGTCGTTGCAGACCAGGGTGGCCGCGCGATGCCGTCCCCCGAGGATCGGGAAGGCGCGGGAGGACTGCCCCGGCAGGAAGTGCTTGCGCTCTTCGAAGGTCGCGTAGTTGGGCAGGAACAGCTTACGGTGCACGTGCACCAGCAGGCCGCTCTCGTAGTAGGCCGCGCTGTTGTAGATGTGCAGGCCGTGTGCCTGCTGTTCGGGAAACCCGAGCAGCACCCCCGCGCCTTTGGTCTGCTTGGCCAGCTTCACCAACAACGGGTCGTCCGGGGGTATCGAGATATCCTCGGTGAATTCCCCGATCGAGTAACCACTGAGGGATAGCTCGGGGAAAACTACCAGGTCAGTGCCCTCGCTGACCGCTTCGGCGATGACCTGCTCGGCGTGCGCGGCGTTGACGCCGAGTTCACCGGGCCGGGAGTCAACCTGCGCGAGAGTGATACGCATCGCTACCTCCCGAGGATGTGTGCTGAACGCGCGGGCGCTCAAGGTAGCGAGCAGGTCTCGCCGGTTGAAGCCAGGCCCGGGAAGTGAGCCGAGGCGATTCTCGTTGCCCGGTAGTGACGTCCAGCATAGGAGGCCTCGGTGGCAGACGACCAGGTTCGGCGGGTTTTGGTGGTGGCGGCACATCCGGATGACGTCGACTTCGGATCGGCTGGAACGGTCGCGACGTGGACCGGTGCGGGTCTCGAGGTGTCCTACTGCATCGTCACCGATGGTGATGCCGGTGGTTTCGACCCGGCGGTGCCTCGCTCCGCGATCGGCGCTATCCGGCGGGATGAGCAGCGCAAGGCAGCCGCCGTGCTGGGCGTCACCGATGTCGAGTTTCTCGGCTATCCCGACGGCCGGTTGCAGGTGAGCTTCGAACTGCGGCGTGACATCACCCGAGTCATCCGGCGGGTCCGTCCGGACCGGGTGGCGCTGCCGTCACCTGAGCGCGACCTTCGCAACGTCTATGTCAGCCACCCTGATCACACCGCTGCCGGGGAAGCAGCCCTGTGCGCGATCTATCCCGATGCCCGCAACCCGTTCGCGCATCCCGAGCTGCTCGCCGAGGAGGGACTGGCGGCACACACCGTGCCCGAGGTCTGGGTCATGAGTTCCAACGACCGGGCTGACCATTACGTCGACATCACCGACACCTTCGACCGCAAGATCGCCGCGTTGCGCGCGCACGCCAGCCAGACCGCGCACATGACGACCCTGGAGGAACGGATGCGCGGTTGGGGATCGATGCAAGCCCAGGCCGCAGGCCTGCCGGAGGGCAGGTTGGCCGAGGGCTACCTCGTGCTGGACACCCGTTGAATCGGGCTACCGTCCTCGCTGCCGGCGAGCAGCACGTGGGCCACCAGTTCGGGATTGTCGTTCATCGGCACGTGCCCGCAGCCTGGTAGCCGCAGCAGGCGGGCGTGCGGGATCAGCCGGGTGACCGACGCGGCCCGGGGTCGCCGGAACAGGAAATCCCGGGTTCCCCAGGCGATGGTGACCGGCACGCCGGGTACCGGCCCACTAAAGATGATCTTTTCTCCGGCTTTCAGGCTGGGCCGGAACCCGACCGCATCGACCATCGCCTGCATGTCCGCGAGCAGGACCTCCGGCGCGAGCAAGTCAGGCCGGCCGAACAGGACGCCGCACATGAGGGTGCGGCCGAGTGCCGTCCGGGACAGCCGGGTCGCGACCTTGGGCGGCATGTAGCACGCGGTGCGGCGTACCGAGCGCACCATGGTCAGCGACACCCGCCGATCCAGCGGGCGCCACAGCCCCGCCGGGGAGAGCGCTGTCGCGCTACTGACCATCCCCTGTTGCGCCAGGACGAGCGAGACGAGGCCACCCATCGAGTTGCCCGCCACGTGCGGCCGATCCAGCTCCAGGTTCGCGAAGAACTCCTTCAGCACGAGCACCGCGGTGTCCAGCTCGTAGGGCAGGTGATCGGGCAGCGGGGGAGACTCGCCGAATCCCGGGAAGTCGACGGAGATCACATCGCGGTGCCGGGCCAGCCGATCCCGCACCGGAAGCCACCCTTGGCGCCGGTGCCCGGCGCCATGCAGTAGCACTAACGGCGGCCCGTTGCCGCAACGGTCATATGCCAGCTGCATATCGTTCACTGTATCGACTTGTGATCCGCCAGTAACTAGTTCTGTAGGGTAAGGAGTCGGGCTGGCGTGCGGTCCGGGTGCATCATGGCCTTGGCAATGAGGCCGGCAAGGAGGACAAGGAGACCGCTGCTCGTGGGCGAATCGTCGGCCGATCTGCGGGTCGCTCGCCGCCAGGGCCTCGTGCCGCAGGTCCGGTACCCACCGGCGCTGCCGATCAGCGGGCAGGTCGGTGAGATCGCCACCGCGATCCGGGACCATCAGGTGGTGGTCGTCGCCGGGGAGACCGGGTCCGGGAAGACCACCCAACTCCCCAAGATCTGCTTGGAGCTGGGTCGCGGGATCCGCGGCACCATCGGGCACACCCAGCCGCGCCGGCTGGCGGCCCGCACGGTGGCCGAGCGCATCGCCCAGGAGCTGGACGTTCCCCTGGGGGGAGCGGTCGGGTGGAAGGTGCGGTTCACCGATCAGGTGACCGAGGGCACGCTGATCAAGTTGATGACCGATGGCATCCTGCTCGCCGAGTTGCAGTCCGACCCGTTGTTGCGGCAGTACGACACGTTGATCATCGATGAGGCGCACGAGCGCTCGCTCAACATCGACTTCATCCTGGGCTACCTCAAGCGGCTACTGCCGCGCCGGCCAGACCTGGCCGTCGTCATCACCTCGGCGACCATCGATCCCGAGCGGTTCTCCCGGCACTTCGACGGTGCGCCGGTCATCGAGGTCTCCGGCCGTACCTACCCGGTGGAGATCCGGTACCGCCCGGTCGGGGTCGATCGCGCCGATGATCGCGACCAGACCCAGGCCATCTGTGATGCGGTCGCGGAGCTGCGCGGGGAGGGCCCTGGTGACATCCTCGTCTTCCTCTCCGGCGAGCGGGAGATCCGGGACACCCGCGATGCGCTGGAGGGGCTGGACGTCCCCGGCACCGAGATCCTGCCGCTGTTCGCCCGGCTGTCCTCCGCCGAGCAGTACCGGGTCTTTCAGCCACCCCGGAGCTTCCAAGGGCAGCGGATGCGCCGGATCGTGCTGGCCACCAATGTCGCCGAGACCTCGCTGACCGTGCCGGGGATCCGGTACGTGATCGACCCCGGTACCGCGCGGATCTCCCGCTACAGCCGCCGGCTCAAGGTGCAACGGCTGCCGATCGAGCCCATCTCGCAGGCCTCGGCCACCCAGCGCGCCGGGCGTTGCGGGCGCACCGCCGACGGCATCTGCGTCCGGCTGTACTCGGAGGACGATTTCGCCTCGCGTGCGGAGTTCACCGACCCCGAGATCGCGCGGACCCACCTGGCGTCGGTGGTCCTACAGATGTCGGCGCTGAATCTGGGCGAGGTGGCTGACTTTCCCTTCATCGATCCGCCTGATCGCCGGCAGATCTCCGACGGCATGGCGCTGCTGCGCGAGTTGGGGGCTCTTGAAGGCCGGCCAACCGGGGAGGTGGCCGGCCTTCAAGAGCCCCCAACGACGCGGCTCACCGGGATCGGGCGCACCCTGGCGAAGCTGCCGGTGGATCCCCGGCTGGCCCGGATGGTGGTGGCAGCCGAGCACAACGGCTGCCTGGGCGAGGTGCTGGTGATCGTGGCGGCGCTGTCGATCCAGGATCCGCGGGAGCGCCCGGCCGACGCCGAAGCGGCCGCCGACGCCCAGCACGCGAGGTTCACCGTCAAGGATTCCGACTTCCTCGGCCTGCTCACCCTCTGGCGCTACCTCGACGAGCAGCAGCGGGCGCGGTCCTCCTCCCAGTTCCGCAAGCTGTGCCGGGCGGAGTTCCTGCACTACCTGCGGGTGCGGGAGTGGCAGGACCTGCATGGTCAGCTGCGCAGGATCTGCCGCGACAGCAAGATGGCGGTGAACACCGCAGCGGCGGATCCGCAGCAGGTGCACGTGTCGCTGCTGGCCGGGTTGCTCTCGCACATCGGGCTGCTCGACCCCGAGACCCGCGACTATCTGGGAGCCCGCGGTGCGCGCTTCGCGGTCTTCCCAGGCTCCGCGCTGTTCCGCAGGCCGCCGCGCTGGGTGATGGCCGCCGAGCTGGTGGAAACCTCCCGGCTGTGGGGCCGCACTGCCGCGCGGATCGAGCCGCAGTGGGTGGAATCGCTGGCTGGGCACCTGGTCAAGCGCAGCTACAGCAAACCGCACTGGGAACGTCACCAGGGCGCGGCGGTGGCCTACGAGAAGGTCACCCTCTACGGTATCCCGATCGTGACCGGGCGCAAGACCGGTTATGGGAAGATCGACCCCGAGTGCTCCCGCGAGCTGTTCATCCGGCACGCCCTGGTGGAGGGTGATGTCGCGGACGACTGGGGCACCCGGCACGCCTTCTTCCAGGCCAACCGGGCAGTGCTCGAGGACGTCGAGGAGCTGGCACATCGGTCCCGCCGGCGCGACCTCGTCGTCGACGAGGAGGTCCTGTTCGACTTCTACGATCAGCGGATCCCCGACGGGATCGTCTCCTGCCGGCACTTCGACAGCTGGTGGCGCAAGGCCGCCGCCGAGCCCGGGCTGCTCGACTTCGATCCGGCAACGCTGATCAGTGGTGCGGCCATCAACGAGCAGGACTACCCACGCTCGTGGAGGCAGGGCACGGTGGAGCTGGAGCTGTCCTACCAGTTCGAGCCCGGCGCCGAATCGGACGGCGTGACCGTGCAGGTGCCGCTGGTAGTGCTCAACCAGCTCACCGCCGCGCCCTTCAGCTGGCAGGTCCCCGGGCTGCGAGCGGAGCTGGTGATCGCGCTGCTCAAATCGCTACCCAAGCCGCTGCGCCGCGCGCTGGTGCCGGTACCTGATCACGCCAGGGCGCTGCTGGCCAGGATGGCCTCCCGCCGGGAGGGGGAGTCGCTGCTCGGGTTCCTGGAACGCGAGCTGACCCAGGCGGGTGTCCCGGTGCATCGCGGCGACTGGGAGCTCGACCGGGTGCCGGACCACCTGGTCGTCACCTTCCGGGTGGCCGAGGGTGGGCGCGTCCTGGCGCACGGCAAGGACCTCGAGGCGCTGCAGCGCCGGCTGGCCCCGCAGCTGCGCGCCACTCTGGCGGCGGCAAGTGGGGACCTGCAACGCCAGGGCCTGCGCAGCTGGGAGGTCGGGACGCTGCCGCAGGTCCACCAGCACGAGCAGGCCGGCCACCTGGCGACCGGCTATCCCGCGCTGGTGGACGAGGGCGACACCGTCGCCGTCGCGCTGCTGCCCACCGAGGCCGAGCAGCAGCGCGCCATGTGGGCCGGTACCCGCCGGTTGTTGCTGCTGGCGCTGCCTGGGCTGATCAAATCCGCGCAGCGCGGCCTCGATCGGCAGGCCAGGCTGGTGCTGGCCCGCACCCCGCACGGCAGCACCGACGCCCTGCTGGCCGACTGCGCCGGCTGCGCGGCCGACGCACTGATCGCCGCCTACGGCGGCCCGCCCCGGGATGAAGCCGGCTTCACCCGGCTGCGCGAACGGGCGCAGGACGAGCTGGCTGGCGCGCTCCGCGCGGTGATCGCCCACGCGCAGCGCATCCTGGCCGCCGCGCACACCGCCGAGTCGCAGCTCACCGAGCTCACCGCGCCGGTGTACGCCGGCGCGGTCGCCGACGTCCGCGCCCAGCTCGGCACCCTGGTCGGCCCCGGTTTCGTCACCGCCACCGGCGCGCAGCGCCTTCCCGACCTGGCCCGATACCTGCACGCCATCGTGCGCCGGCTGGACAAGTTGCCCCGTGACCCGGATCGCGACCGGGACTGGATGCACCGGATCGCACTCGTCACGCAGGCCCACCAGCAACTGCGTGAGGACATCGGTGACGGCCCGGAGCCGCAGCGGATCGGCTGGATGATCCAGGAACTGCGAGTCAGCTACTTCGCCCAGGAACTGCGCACCCCCTACCCCGTCTCCGACCAGCGGATCTACCAGGCGATCACCGCCGCCCGCTCGTAGCGGATGTTTTCTGGGCCTATCGACTGGCCCGCCACCGACGATCACGGCCGTGGACCGAGTCCTGCTCGATCTGCGGGGTGTCATCGCCCGGGCAGCCGATTCGGACGACGAGGTCGGATGGACCCCACCCCTGACGGCCGAGCAAGCCGCATCGCTGCGTTCGGCGGCCGCTAACGGAGTTGACCGAGCCGGATTCGTGGCCGCACTGCACGATGAGACGGACCTGCCCCCGACTCGGCCGCGAACCGGCTGGACTTCATCTGTGCCAACCTCCGCCTACCGAAACCCAGCCGAGGAGGGTGATCCCGTGGCGCCCACTATCCTGCCCATTCGCGCCCACGAGATGGGTATCTACAAGCGCTACTTCGACCTCATCGCCTCCGGGCGGAAAACCACCGAGATTCGAGTCAACGATTCGAGCCGAAAGAAGATCAGGGAAGGATCCCTGATCCGGTTCCGTTGCCGAGACGAGGAAATTCTCACCCGCGTCACTCGTCTCGCGCGCTATTCCACCTTCGAGGAGATGTTCGATCACGAGGACGTGGCGAGCGTGAACCCGAGCGCTACCCGCGAGGAGCAGCTCGTCAACATCCGCCAGATCTATCCACCGGAGCGCGAAGCTCTCGGCGTGGTAGCCATCGGTATCGCCGTGTTCGACCCCTCCAGTGAGGGTCGGGACTCATCGAAGATTCATGTGCAGGCGGATCGTGGTACCGGTGCCGATCTGGCCGGTGGGCATCTCCACGAGATCGCAGAGCTCATTGACTCGGATCAAGCCGTGGCCGTGCGCTTCCCCGGCGGCGGGTGGGATCCGGCCGACCAGCCGGCTGGGCAACTGGCCGCTGTCGCTGATCTCGCACACCAGGCTGCCCGTCTCCGGGTCCTGCCACAGCGCCAGCACACCCGCCCCGCGGGTGTGCACCAGCGTATTGCTGGCGACCTCATGGACCGCCTGGCACAGGTCGCTTGCTCGCGGCTCGTCCAGGCCGGCGCGCCGTGCGTGATCGAGGACGAACGCCCGGACCCGCGGCAGGTCAGCCGTGGTGCTGAAGACCAGCATGTCGCCCCACCACTCAGGAGGCTCCGGCAGTGCGCGCAGGCTCGCGTCCGCGACGGCTCGGGGGTCCCGGTAATCGGTACTGGCGCCCCGCCAGGCCCCCTCGATCAGTACCGGATGGGTCTGCCGAGCTTGCGCGAGTGCGGTGGGGTCCAGGCCGACACAGTCGTAGGGGCACAGGATGGTCACCTGCTCCTGCTCCAGAGCGATGTTGATCAGTGCTTCGTGCTGCAGAGCCGCGCGGTACTCCGCTGTGGAGCGGCCCGGCCAGATCGGCTCGCCGACAAAGCGGACCCGGCATGCCGGGTGCCGTCGGACGAAGGCGTAGAGCACCGAGGGGAGGATCCGCCCGGGGTTGCGACCCGCCTGCGCCATGTCCACGAACTCGACATCTCCGCTGCTCGCGCCCATCGCCCAGCGCAGCGCGTCGAGGCGCAGGCCCGGTACGGCCACCAGGGCCGGCTCGGAGCGCTCCAGCCCCTCGTGAAGGAAGCGGGTGATGATGGCCGGGTAGCTGGAGTGGCCGGCGGGGTCGCTATCGCCGTCAAGGCCACGGTAGAACAACGCCTCGTGCACCAGCCCGGTAGCACTGGGCTGCGCTGCGCACGGTGACCCACCGGGGCCGGCGTCGGTGAGCAGAGCCACCGGGCATCACCTCTTATGCTTACGTACATCCTCAGGCGGGAAGAGACGCGCAGAGAATACAACTCTTTGTGTCTACGGTATACCTAAATTTCATCCAAACGTGTGTAACTTGGTTGCTTGACGGCACCTTTGGTGTACCTGTGTGCGCAAGGTGTGATCAGCTGGGAACATCGGGGTATGCGCCGTCAGTTGTTCGAGGCTGAGCACGAGGTTTTCCGGGAAAGTGTCCGCGCGTTCCTCGGCAAAGAAGTCACGCCGCACCTGCCCGCCTGGGACGCCGAGGGCGTCGTACCCCGCGAGTTGTTTACCACCGCCGGCACGGCCGGCTTCCTCGGGATGGCGATCCCTGAGGAGTTCAGGGGCGGCGGGGTATCCGATTTCCGGTTCAACGCCGTTCTGGGTGAAGAAATCATGTACGCCGGTGCCGCGGGTGCCGGGCTCGGGCTGACGCTGCACAACGACATCTGCCTGCCCTACTTCCTGGAACTGGCCACCGAGGAACAGCAGCAGCGCTGGCTGCCGGGGATCGCCTCCGGCGAGCTGATCACGGCCATCGCCATGACCGAGCCGGGGATCGGCTCGGATCTGGCGGGTATGGCCACCACGGCAGCTCGCCGGTCGGACCATTACCTGGTCAACGGCTCGAAGACGTTCATCACCAACGGCATCAATGCCGACCTGGTGATCACCGCGGTGAAGACCGACCGCCGGGACCGCCACCGGGGGATGAGCTTGCTCGTGATCGAGCGCGGGATGGCGGGATTCGAGCGGGGTCGCAACCTCGCGAAGCTCGGTCAGCACGCCCAGGACACCGCGGAGCTGTTCTTCCGGGACGTGGCCGTGCCGGTCGCCAACCTGCTCGGTGAGCCGGGTCGCGGCTTCGCGCACCTGGTTGATCGGCTACCTCAGGAACGGTTGTCGATCGCCGTGTGTGCGGTTGCTGGTGCACAGGCGGCCTTAGAGTTGACTCTGGCTTACGCCAAGGAACGCACCGCATTCGGCCAGCCCATCGGATCATTCCAGAACACCAAGTTCCGGCTGGCTGAAATGGCTACCGAGATCGATATCGCCCGGACCTTCGCAGACCGCTGTATCGAGGCGCTCAACGCGGGAGAGCTGACCGTCGCCGACGCGGCCAAGGCCAAATGGTGGTGCACCGAGCTGCAGGGCAGGGTGGTCGACACCTGCGTGCAGCTGCACGGCGGCTACGGCTACATGCTCGAGTACCCCATCACTCGGGCCTTCGCGGACGCTCGCATCACCCGGATATACGGCGGCACCACCGAGATCATGAAAGAAGTAATCGGCCGGTCACTGGGTTTGTGATCTCCGGAGTTTGTGCTCGTCAGCGAATTCCCGGCACCGAATCTGGTAACCCGAATGCCTCGCCAGGTACATCACTTGGGGTGAATGTGGGGCCCCTGCGGTACGTACAGCCGCACATCCACGATGTCTTCTAACGAGGACACCAACTCGCCCGATCACCTCCGAGCGCACTCGCTCGGAGCGCGACCAGCCCGAGCCCAGCGCGGAGAGGCGGCCAGGATGAGCAGCTACGATGATGCGGCTGTTGCCCACGACATGTTCGCGCTCCTGCACGAGGCGGCGGCGCCGGTGGTGACCCGGTGGACCTACTGCACCGAGGATCCCTTCGCGGTGACCATCGAGATCCAGACTCGCGGCAACCGCTTCGTGGACTGGGTGCTGGCTCGCGACCTGTTGATAACCGGACTCAGCACTCCGGCTGGAATCGGGGACGTGCGGGTGCGCCCGGCCAACATGGGGGAATGGGAAGTGGCGTTGGTGGAGATCCGCTCCCCGGACGGGCATGCGGTGCTCGAGGTGGACCGGGAGCTGCTTCGCCAGTTCGTCCAGGCCACGATCGACGTCATCCCATTGGGCAGCGAAGGCATGGCCTTCGACATCGACGCCGAGATCGAGAAGATCACCAGGAGCTGCGCCGACTGAAACCGGCGGATACCGCGCACGCGTGCCGGAGTGACTGGTCCTTATCTGCGACTGAGCCCGACCTCGCCCGTCCCGGGCGAGGTTTTGGGCGATCAGTGACCAGGATCTCGCTACTGAGAGTTATATTCTTCCCCTGATCGCGTGCGTTCTGTAACGATAAACTGGTCTGCGGGGGTATCTAGGGTGTAACCCCACATTATCGGGCATGAGAGCACTGGAGGGGGTCCGATGCGGCTCTTACCCGGCCACGCCGGAACGGCGCCGACTCCCCGGCCGACCTGGGCCCTGGAGCGTTGGCGAGTGGTGTGGCACGGTCGCCGGGACGCCAGGCGCCCCCCGGCAGGCCCGGACCAGCCCTCGCCCTACCTCGAATCGTTGCGCGCTCACGCGGAAATCGGTCAGCGAGCTGTCGAGGAATGGCTGCACGCCAAGATCGATCCAATCGACCGGGAAGCGATCCAGGTTCTCATCCTGCTGGAACAGCACCAGCGGAACCCGTTGCGCCCCCCGGATACGCCCCCGTCGGAGGACGCGGCACCTGCCGCGCCGGCCGCACGTCCGGGGGGAGAGGATGCTGACCGGCCACCGCTATCCAGCATTCCTCCGGGAGTGCGCAAGGCCCGAGAGGCCGCCGCGGCGCACAAGGCCTACCGGCAGTGGGTGCTTGAGCAGGAAGAGGCAGAGCAACGGCTCGGTCAGCTGGGTAGCGCCCGCCACCATCTGATCGAGGGCGCCCGGGCGGCCGCCGGCGCCCATGTCGCCCGTTATCACCATCTGGCGGGGCTTTACCACACCGCAATTCTTCGGTTCGGCGGGGAACAGCTCCGGATCGGCCCGCCTCCGGCGTTCACCACTGAATCCTGGCTTCAGGGTGACCTGCCCCTGCTCTCCCTCGAGATCGATGGCCGGATCGCCGAGAAGTACCGCTGGCGCCTCAAGGACTTCGCCGGCCGAACGTCTGCGGTACCGATTCCGCTCGGTGACGTGACCCCGAACCCCAATTAGACAGATCCGGGAGTGATGTGCGGTGCGGCTGCGCAGGAAGCCCTCACAAACCGTTCTCAGCGAGGACGATCTCCATGTCGTGGCTGGTCCTGACCCCGGCCCGGCGATTGATGAGGCCACCCTGCGGGATTTCGTCGAGTCCGAGGCGCGCAAGGATGCGGCCAGTGACATGTATGACGTCAATCTCGGCGCGCACGGTCATCCGCTCATCATGGAGAACAAGATCGGTCGGTGGAACCACCGTTGGTCAGCCGAGGCGGAGATACGCCAGCAGAAGGATCGGAGAACCGCCCAGCTGCTCTATCGCGCTGCACTTCGCAAGAAAGCGGCGAGCGAGCAGGCCGAGAGCCACCTCCAGCAGGATCTGCAGGATTCCTGCGGCTACCTCGACCGGATGCAGAACATCGTCGATGGCGCGGAGCCCGGCGACGATGGCGGATACTGGCCCGCGCAACACCGGATCGACGAGAGTCGCGGCGGAGAATCCGCCAAGGATTGGTTGATTTACCTGGGTGCGGCGGTGGCTGAGGTCGGGTTGAATTACACCGCTTTCCAGTTGATGGGCAATTCCTTGCAGGAGACGATGGTGCTGGCAGCGTCCATCATCCTGGTGAATGTCCTGCTCCCCAAGCAGCTCGGCGAGCTGGTCGCACGCCTGCGCCGGGGACGGCGCGAGCGTGGAGCGCTGCTGGCCGGCCTGGTGACCGGCGTGTTGTTGTGGGCCGGGGTGTCGTTGTTCGTGGCCCAGATCCGCACGGCGTACCTGCTGCGGGTATCCGGCGACGCGGAGCCGGGGCAGACGTCCCTGCTGGAACGCGCCGGCATCAATGGAGTAGTCCTCACCGTTGGCTGGCTGCTCGTCGTGCTCGCCATCGGCACTATCGTCGCGCTGCGCAGCGCTTCCCGGTACAACCCCTATCTGAAGAACCTATGGGTGGCCAAGCGCCGGGTGGCAAAGCTGCGGGACGAGATGGTGGCCAAGCACACCGATCTGGTGATGGCGAGCTTCGACGTGGAATCCGCTCGCCAATCCGAGGCCGATCTCGCCGAGCAGTGGGCGGGTAAGCGGGCCGCGCAGGACGGTTTCGCCGCTGAGCTCAAGCACCATTACCAGCATCATCTCGCCCGTAACCTGGCCAATCCCATGGTGACCGACGGGGTCGAGATCGCTGCCGGCCGCGCGACACATCCCGGCTTGACCACGAAGTCAGGGCCCGGGGAACTGAGCCGATGAGAATCTGGTCATGGTTCCTGCGATCCACATTTTTCGACCAGAACGGTACCGGCGTGGCCCGCCGGGAAGTCTGCAGTTACTGCTCGAGCACGCTGCTACCCTGCCCCGACTGCCGGGGTGATTGGCGCGCGCTCGACTGCGGAAAATGCGCTCTCGGCTTGCGCTGCCCTACGCACAGCACCTATTGGCTCGCGCGTTGAGAAGGTGTTGAGGAAGTCCTGTGTTGAAGAAGTGCTGAGAAAGTGAGGACGAGCACAGTGCATTTTCCGGCTTCGGCGCGAGCGAGGAACGGCTTGGTCAGCGGTTCCCTCGCTCTCGGCCTGCTGCTGTGTGCGGGCTGCGGTAACAACCAGAACTCCGCCACGCCGGGAGCGCTCGCCGTGATCGTGGGAGCGCATTCCAACATGGTGGCGCCCAGCCTGCTGGATTCGGTGCAGGGAGAGCTGGACACCGCGTCCAGGCTCGGCTCACCTGCCACCGTCATCGTGGATGACGGCAGCCCTTCTGCGTCGGCCCCGGTACAACTCAAGACCGGGAACGACAATCCGCTCTACCAGCAAGATCAGATCAGCCAGCTGAAGAACAAGATTGCCAAGACCCGTGCCGAGAGCCCGGAGGTGGACCTGCTCGCCGCGATCACTCTCGCCGGGCGCTCCGTCGGTGACGCGGCCGGACCCAAGACCATCGTCGTGATCGACAGTGGCCTGCAGACCACCGGCGCGCTGCGGTTCCAGGACCAGGAGGGTGCCCTGCTCAACGCGGACCCTGACGAGGTGGTCGAGCAGCTCCGGCGCACCCGGCAGTTGCCCGACCTCTCGGGGATGCGCGTGGTGTTCACCGGGTTGGGAGACACCGCAGCACCTCAGCGGCCGCTGCCCGCGCCGGCCCGTGCCACGCTGGTGGCGGTCTGGACGAAGATCGTCGAATCGGCCGGGGGAAAGGCGGAGGTCAAGCAGGCTCCGCTGCCCGACACCCGGACGCTGGGCAACCTGCCTCCGGTGACCGTGGTTCCCGTCGCGCAGCGCTCCATCGGGCCACTGCCGGCGGTCACGGTGCTGCGGGACGGCACCGTCGGCTTCGTGCCGGGCCAGGCTGTGTTCCGGGATCCCGATCAGGCTCGGTCAGTACTCGCCGACTACGCGAAGGCGATCGAGAACGGGCGCCGAGCGACGCTCACCGGCACCACCGCCTCGGACGGGACACCGCAATACCGGCTCCAGCTCTCGGAGAAGCGGGCCAACGCCGTCCGCGATCTCCTGATCGGCCTCGGTGCTCCGGCGGGGGCGATCACCACCCGCGGCGTGGGCAGTGACTTTCCCGGCTACGTGCCGGATCGGGATCCCCAGGGCAACCTCAACCCCATCCCGGCGGCACAGAACCGCCAGGTGATCATCGAATTGGCCTGAGTGCCGACCGCGTGGGCCCCGGCGCCCAACCCTGCGTCGAACCGGGGCCGGCGCCACCGCTTGACGGGATAGGGTGCTGCCATGTCCGAAGTAGCTGACCGGTATTCCACCATCGCCGAGGATTTCACCGCCCGCGTGCAGGGTGTGCACGGTGATGGCTGGTTGGCGTCCTCGCCGTGCCCGGAGTGGGCGGCCCGCGATGTCGTCGCGCATGTGATCGACTCGCACCACCACGTGCTGGCGACCCTCGACGGGGCCGAACCGCCGTCCACCGCGCCGGACGAGGATCTTCCTGCCCGGTGGTCGGCGGTGACCGGGATACTCCTCGACACGATCAACGATGACGCCCAGGCATCGAAGGTCGTCAATAGCATGATCGGCGAGGAGCCGTTCGGCTCGCTCGTGGGTAGCGTGCTGTGCATCGACACCCTGGTGCACACCTGGGATCTGGCCCGCGCCACCGGCCAGGATGAGCATCTCGACCAGGCAGCGATCGCGACGGCGATGGGATTTCTCGCTCCCCTCGACGAGGTGATCCGCCGGCCCGGTGGCTTCGGTCCGAAGATCGAGTCTGCACCGGGGGCCGACGAGCAGACGAAGTTCCTGAACTTCTGCGGTCGCGCAGTCTGAATGACCTGCCAGGGTATCGATTTCGACGGAGCCCGGGTCTTCGCCATCCCGATGGTGACGCCGTTCCGGGGGATCACCGTCCGGGAAGGGATGCTGATCGAGGGACCTGCCGGCTGGGGTGAGTTCTGCCCGTTCCGGGAGTACTGCGACCGGGAGGCGGCCGGCTGGCTGGCCACCGCGATCGAGGCGGCGGCCCTCGGGTGGCCGCCACCGCTGCGCGATCGGATTCCGATCAACTGCACTGTTCCGGCCGTGGACCCGCAGCGGGCGCACGAGATCGTCGTTTCGTCACGGTGCGCGACAGCGAAGGTCAAGGTCGCAGATCATCCCGACTCCCTCGGCGAGGACCTCGCTCGCGTCGAAGCGGTACGCGATGCGCTCGGCCCGCGAGGAGCGCTCCGGGTGGACGCCAACGGATTGTGGGACACCGAGACCGCGGTCTGGGCGATACCGCAGCTCGAGGCGGCGGCGGGGGGGTTGCAGTACGTGGAGCAACCCTGCCGCAGCGTCGAGGAACTGGCCACCGTGCGCCGCAAGGTCAGCGTGCCGATCGCCGCCGATGAGTCCATCCGCCGCGCTGATGACCCGTGCCGGGTCGCGCTGGCCGGAGCCGCGGACATCGCAGTCCTCAAATGCACCCCACTGGGCGGGGTCCGTCGCTCACTCCAGATCGCCGAGTCGGCCGGGCTGCCCTGTGTGATCTCCTCCGCGCTGGAAACCAGCATCGGGCTGGCCGCGCAACTCGCGCTGGCCGCAGCACTGCCGGAGCTGGAGTTCGCCTGCGGCCTGGCGACCCTCGCGCTCCTCGACGGCGACGTGGTGGGCAGCGCTGGCACGTTGGCGCCGGTGGACGGTTACCTACCCGTGCCCCGCACCCCGCCCATCCCGGACGCCACCCGGCTCGGCACCGTGGCCGCGCCGGATCAGGCGACGGAGCGCTGGTGGCGGACCCGGCTGGCCCGGGTCCGCGCCGAACTGGACCGGAACCAACCTGCCTGATCACTGTCTCGGAAGAACGAACCGCGGCAGGCGCGGCTCATCCTTCCCACCCGGCGATCGCCGCCGATGGCGACGAGACGCCGGCGCGCATCAGGTCCGCGACCCCGGGGACAAGGCGTAATAAGCTACTCGTTCCGTCAGGGCAGACGGGGAGGATGCGTCGACTGGTAGGTCTCGTCGCCACCGCCGGCGTCCTTCCAGCCGGCCAGTGCGAGCCCTGAGGGTTCGACAATTCGACGTAGACACCGCATGGTCTGCATCCTCCTCTCGGAACGTGTAGCCTTTCTGGGCAAATGGGATGATCGGCGACTGGTCGAGGATATCGGGCATCTGCGCCCCGGTGATCGTCGCTGAGGATTACCTTCCGCGTACACCAGATCATGCAGCGTCACTGCATCAGATGGGGTACCTGCGCGGGGGCATCGCCGTCCCGATTGATCCGGCCGTCGGGTAGCACCGTCCAGCCGGCCGGGAGACGCACCTCCGAACTGGTGTCCACCACCATGTTCGCGGTACCCGGACGCAGCGGGCTCGGCAGCGAGCAGTCGAGATCCAAGCCGTCGTGGAACGCCGCGCGCCGCAGATCGACGGATTTGTCGAATACGCTTTTCGCCATGGTCACCGGACCCCGGAACTTCGCGGACAGAAAAACCGCACCCCCCTCGAAATGGGTTCTCTCGAATGAGACCCGACCGTGTGCGACGAGGTAGGGGAAATTGCTCCGTTCCTGAAAAACCAGCTGGTCGCAATCCAGGCGCCCATAGGACACCGCGCGGGTGAACCAGGCCTCACCGGTGATCTGCGCCCCGCTGAACCGGGTCGTGCCGTAGAGCCGCGCATCCCGCAGCACCAGCCGGCCGATGGTCTTGCCCGCCAGGTCCAGGTAGTCCAGCAGCGCGCCGGTGAGATCCAGGTCGGGGGCCGAGCCGTCCCGGTCCTCCGGTTGACCACGGTCGGGCACCAGGTCACCGATCACCCGCTGCGCCGCCAGCCGGACCTGCCGTTCCCGGTCGGCATCCCGCACGGCGGCCTGCTCCCAGGCGGGTTGCCCGCCGGTCCCATCCGGGCCGTAGTCCGGGTGATCAAACGGGCGACGGAGGTAGGAGCACACCACGTCGAGCACTGTCTGGGTGTAGGACGGCCGGCTCCGGGCCAGGCCGGCCAGCGCGTGCAGCGCACCGACTCGGACCTGGTCGGCCTCGTGCCCCAGCAGCTCCACCGCGCGGGCGAACCGCTCGTCGGCCACCCGCTCCCGATCCTGCTCGTTGCTTCGACGTTCCAGCTCGTGGCGTGACTCCTCCACCTTCCGCCTGCGGTCGTTGAGCCACAACGCGTACAGCGCAACGACAGCGGCCGATGCCAGCCCACCGGTGCGGACCGCGTCCGATTTCGAGGTGGCCGGATCAAGCGTGAGCAGCGCAGCGGTGACCCCGATCAGGAGCGCCACCGCCAGCAGCATGGTGGTCCCGAGCCACGAGCCGTCCCGGCTCCTTCTCACCGCGCCGGGTTCCCCCTTCATCGTCGGCACTCCAGCGAGATCAGCATGCCCTACCCAACGGAGCCGGTTACGCCTGGCGGTACTCGAGCCGGTTGCCGGCCTGGCTAGCATGTCGTCAATCCAGTAGCACGCGTCCGGATGGGCAGCTCGACGGAGGTCCGGTGGTTGATCGAGCATCCCGGGGTATGCCACCCCAGGATGAGCAGAACCGGGACGGCGGTACCCCGCCCGGCCGGCTGGCCGCACGCCGGGCGGCCGGCGAGCTCGAAGCCGAGGTCCTGGCTGCGTTGTGGGCTGCTGATCGGCCCCTGGCGGCGGCGCACGTGCGGCAGTCGGTGGGTGGTGGGCTGGCCTACAACACGGTGCAGACCATCCTGGTCCGGCTGTACGAGAAGGGACTGATCGGCCGGGTGCCTGACGGCCGCCGCCACGAGTACTTCCCCATGAAGGATGCCGAAGAGCTCGCGGCCGAGCAGATGCAGGCACTGCTGAGCCGGGGGCGGGATCGTCAGGCCGTGCTGCAGCGCTTCGCCACCTCGCTCTCGATGGAGGATGCGCGGGTGTTGCGGGCGATGTTGCGGCGACGCTCATGACCATCAGCGTGTACGTGCCCGCTGCGCTGTCGCTGCTGCTGGCGACGATCAGCCGGATCGTCGCCGGCCGAACCTCCCCGACGAGGGCCTCCGCGTTCGTGGCGGCAGCCACCCTGTGTGCGGCCGCCACGACCTGGGGGCTGGTCCTGCTGGCACTCACCTTGATGGGGGACACCTCGCTGGTCGCCGACGAGGCGCTGGAGCGCGGAGTGCAGTTGCAGGACCCGGTGCCCAAGATGATCGGGGTCGTCGCCGTGCTCCTGCTCATCGTGGGTGGCGTCCGGGTGGTCCGGGTGCTGCGGGCCCGCCGGGCCACTACCCGGGAGTTGCGGGCGGTCTGCCGATCCTGCGGTGCCGGCGAGCTGGCAGTGGTATCCATCGACGCCCCACACGCCTTCGCGGTGCCGGGCCATCCTGGCCGGATCCTGGTCACCCGGGGCATGCTCTCCGTGCTGGACGGGGATGAGCGGCGGGTTGTGCTGGCCCACGAGCGGGCGCACCTGCAGAGCCGGCACCACTGGCTTCGGGCTGCCACCGAGGTCTGCGCGGCGGTCAACCCGCTGCTGATCCCGGTGCGCGAGGCAGTGGCTTACCTGGTCGAGCGCAGCGCCGACGAGCGCGCCGCGACGGTGACCGGGAGCCGGGAACTGGTCGCCCGAGCGCTGACCAAGGCGGCCCTGGCCGTCGGTGCCGCCGGTCGGGCCCCGGCCTGGCCGGCCGGGATGCGCTTCGCCGGTTGCGGCGTGTCGGCCCGGGTGGCCGCGTTGCGCTCGGACCCGCCCCGATCCGAACCCTTGCTGCCCGGCAGCGTGCTCGCGCTGGGCGTGGCCACTGCGATCGCCGCAGTGCAGGCCACCATCGCGTTCTACCAGCTCATCTACTGGTTGTGGCCCACCTGACGGGACCGGGTTCGTACCGTCCGCTAGTCTCTTACAACTTGTAGGAGATAGTCCTGACACAGCCGGGCAGCGCCTGGGATAGGTAGGGACCAATGGGTGGAAATGTGGCAGGCACCAAGACCCGAGTGCTGGTCATCTCGGGCAGTGTCGGCGCGGGCCATGATGGGGCGGCCGACGAGCTGATCAGCCGGCTGGCCAAGGTGGACATCCCGGCTGATCGCCGGGATTACCTGGACGCGCTGCCGCGCCCGTTCCGGTACATCCTGCGCGACGGTTACTGGTTGAGCGTCGGCTACGTGCCGGTCTTCTTCGACTGGTTGTTCGCCAACCTGGAGAAGACCGGCTGGGTGCAGCGGGTAGCCATGTGGCTGTGCCGGGTCGCCCAGCGTGAAGTACTGCGCTGGGTCGGCGATCACGACGTGGTGGTCTCCACGTACATGCTGGCCAGCCAGACGCTGGGGCAGCTCAAGGAAGCCGGGTTGGTGAACGCGACCCTGGTCACCTTCCTCACCGACCCGGCGGTGCACCGGACGTGGGTGCACCCAGCCGTTGATCATCACGTGACGGTGACCGAGGCCACGGCTCAGATGGGCCAGCAGGTCTACCGCACGCCTATGCAGGCTGTCGGAGGGCTGGTATCCCAGCGGTTCAAGCCTCAGGCTGATCCGGACTGCCGTCAGCGCCTCCGCGGTGAGCTGGGGCTGTCTCCGGAGGGCCTGGTGGTGCTGCTCGCGACCGGGTCGTTGGGCATGGGCGATGTACCCACCGTGGTGCGGACCATCAGGAACTCCGGCGTCGCCGAGGTGATGGTCCTCTGTGGTCGCAACGACAGGCTCCGTAAGCAGCTGGAGGCGCAGCCCGGGGTGGTCGCGCTGGGCTGGCGTGACGACGTCCCCGACCTGATGGCCGCGGCCGACGTGCTGGTGCACAACGCGGGTGGGCTGTCGTTGACCGAGGCGTTGACCGCCGGGTTGCCGGCGGTGACCTACCGGCCCATCCCCGGGCACGGCGTCGCCAACTCCCAGGTCCTCGCCGACGCCGGCCTGGCTCCCTGGCCGCAGGACGAGGACGAGTTGGTCGAGGCGATCCGCAAGCAGGCGATCCATCGGGCGGATCCCAGCCATGTAGTGCGACCTACGGACGCCACATCCCTCGTGATCAGCCTGCTCGCCGAGCGGGGCCAATCTGCCGTTCCCGGATCGGACGCGCGGCTGGCCTGATCGACTGCGAGTGGTCTCGCAGCGGCCCGACCGTGCAGCCCAGCCGATCGACGATCCCGGCGAGCAGGGGCAGTGCCTGCACGGTCGTTCGCCAGCTACCTCGCACGCGCGCGGTGCAGTCCGAGTCGTGCAGCAGCACGGTGCCGCCTGGTCTGAGCTGGTGGGCGACGGTGCCGGCTACCTCGGCCGGGCTGCGATCCTCCCAGTCCCGCCCCCAGGCGCTCCACAGCACCGGCCGTAGACCGGCGCGGCGGGCCGCATCCAGCGAACCCAGGGTGAGCACTCCATAGGGTGGCCGGAACCAGGTCGGCCGCCCGCCGGTTGCCGCCGTGACCGCTGAGGTGGCCCGCGCCACGTCCCGGCACACGTCAGCCGGGCCGCGGGCCAGGTGGTTGCGATGGCTGAACCCGTGCACCGCGGCCTCATGGCCGGCGGCGACCACCGCTGCGGCCACGTCGGGATACCGCACGACCTGCTCGCCGAGCATGAAGAAACTCGCCGTCCAGCCCAACCGGTGCAGGGCCTCGAGCACCGCCGGGGTGGCCTCCGGATCGGGCCCGTCATCGAAGGTCAGCGCTACATGGTCCGGCCGGCCCAGCCCAGCCAGCTCCGGCCAGACCGTGGTGCGCAACACCCGGGCGCGCAGCAATGCAGGCCCGGCCCAGCCCGCCACCGCTGCGGCGGTGGCGGCAAGGCCCACGCACGCCCTTGACCCGGCCACCACTCGAGGCCTACCCCTCATGATCGTTTACTGGGGATCCCATCGGAGCTTACGGCCTGTCCCGCGGATCTTCGTGCTCTCGGTGCGCCGAGTTCGACAGTGTCGTTGTCGGTTTGGCCTTGGTTCAAGGACAGCCGCGCTGTCGAACTCGGCGACGACAGGGTTAGTCATAACTCAAAGATCCGCGGGACTGGGCGTAGTTCGCGTGGTGCTTGTTGCCCTCGGCAGCACTGTCGGTGCCGAGTTTCACCTCGCTGCTGTGCACCGCGAGCTGGACAGCGTTTTTGTGAAACTCGGCGCACTTCAGAGCACCCGGAGCGGGCTACCTGGCTCTGCCGGATCCGCAGCGCAGGGGCTAGCGTCCGCATGGTGAAGCGGGCACGCAGGGACCTGGCGACCACGGCCGTGGTGCGCTTGGTCGGCGTGCAGGTGCGTTACCGCGGTGGGCCGGTGGTGGTGTTCGGTGCGAATGGGTCGGGCAAGTCGACACTGTTACGGGTGGTCGCCGAATGCACCTCGCCGAGCGCTGGGACCGTGACGGGCCGTCCCCGTGCGGTGGGTTTCGTCCCGGACCGGTTTCCCTCGCAGCTGCAGATGCCGGCCCGGAACTACCTGCGGCACATGGCGGCGCTGCACCGACGCGGCGCGGGCGGCGCACCGGGCCAGGACGCTGCTCGATGAGATGGGATTCTCCGGGGGGTTGTCGACCCCGATGTCGCAACTGTCGAAAGGCAACGCGCAGAAGATCGCACTCGCGCAGGCGTTGTGCAGTGGTGCGCGGCTGCTGGTGCTCGATGAGCCCTGGTCCGGGCTCGATCCCGCCGCCGCGCCCGCCTTGGCCGGGCAGATCGCCGCGCGGGCGGACGAGGGGGCGGCGGTGTTGATCAGCGATCACACCCGCATCGCGCGCGGCCTCCCTGATCGCCGTCTGCTGCGCCTGGATGCCGGCCGGCTGGCTGCCCAGGACGGCAGCGGCGCCACCCAGCCGCCACCCGGGGAGACGGTCAGGATCACCCTGGTCCACCCGCATCCCGCGCGATTCGCCGAGCACCTCCCGCACGGTCGGGTGGTCGGCATCACCGGGGACCTGGTGACCGTGGAGACCACACCACACCGCAGCGCAGCGACGCGCTGCTGCGCACCGCGCTGGAATCGGGGGCCTCCGTCCGCAGCGTGCACCGCACGGTGGCTGATCCACCCGCCCAAGACGGGACGGACCTGGAGCGAGCAGGGCGGGAGCGGTGATCGTCGCGGTCGCCCGCTACCTCCGCGCGGACCTGCTGCGTTCCCAGCGGTTCATCGTCCCGGTCGTGGTCTACCTCGGGCTGCTCGCGGTGCTCTTCGGCGGCGATCCCGGCCCACCACCGGTGCCCTGGGCGGCATCGACCCTTGCGCTTTACCCGGTCAGCGCCTGGTTGGCGATCACCACAGCCAACACCGAGGACCC
>DASYAZ010000081.1:0-4023 GCA_036501085.1 Pseudonocardiaceae bacterium
CCCGCGTCCGCGCAGCCCAGGGTCCACCCCCAGCACCCGGATGACCGCCCACTCGGCCGGGACCCGCTGTAGTCCTTGGGGCCGGGCGGCAGGTAGGTCACCGTGCCGGCGATCCGACCGCCGAGTTCAGCGACTCGCAGCCGGCCCGGCGCGCCGGGCTCGACGACCCTGGCGATGTTGCCCGTCATCCGGCCCCAGTTCTCCGGTGTCAGCCACGGTTCGAACTCCGCGTACGCCGCCGTGACGATCCGGTGCACGGCGGGCAGATCCTGGGCAACCGCCTGCCGGACCTCGATCGCGTACGATGGCCGTCGCGCACCGGACACCCGAGTACCTCCGATAAGCCAATGCGAGAACACCCCACTGGTACACTGGGGCAATTTTTCTCCCAGGATTGGTAACTGGTGACCCCGAACCCATCACGGAAATCTACTCAGAAACCGGTGGAATCCGCTGACGGCATCCCGGCCAACGGTGCTGACGTCGAGAGCGGTCGTGACCGGGTGGTTCGTGCGGCATATGACCTGTTCAGTCGCCAGGGCACTCGTGCCGTCGGGGTGGATGCGGTAATCGGTGAGGCGGGCGTCGCAAAGATGACGCTGTACCGGAACTTCGCGTCCAAAGACGAACTTATCCTAGCCTTCCTAGCGCGGCGCGAGATGCTCTGGACGCACGGGTGGGTACGGGCTGAATCCCAGCGCCGGGGTGAGACTCCGGTGCAGCGCCTGCTGGCCATCTTCGAGCTGTTCGGGGAGTGGTTCGCCCGGGCGGACTTCGAAGGGTGTGCCTTCGTGACCACCCTGCTCGAGGTGACTGACCGGAGCAGTCCAGTCCGGCAGGCGAGCGTGCAGCACCTGGCGAACATCCGCAGCTATCTGTGCGAGCTGGCGGTGCAGGCGGGGGTGGCCGATCCCGATCCCTTCGCCCGCCAATGGCACATCCTGATGAAGGGATCGATCATCGCCGCGGCCGAGGGTGACACCCAAGCCGCCGCGCGGGCCCGTGAGCTCGGTGTGCTGTTACTCCGAGAGCACGGAATCGCCCCGGAATAACCGTTGCCCTCATCGGCGGGGGCGCTATGAACTCGACAGGAACGACATATATTGGCCTGGCCACGTCAATGGCGCCGAGTTCACGGCGCAATGAGCTCGCTGGCGGCTGGGGTGGGCACGCAGCGCTCGATGTTTCGGGTGAAGCGGGGGAGAATCCCGGCTGGGAGGCAGGACAATGGACCCACAGGGATCCCGGACGGTGCTCGAGGAACTGCGTGCCGGTGAGGTGATCGTCTGTGACGGCGCCATGGGCACGATGCTGCACGCCGCTGGAGTACCGCTGGACCGCTCGCTGGCCGAGCTCAACCTGTCCCGCCCGGCGCTGGTCCGTGACCTGCACGCGGCCTACGTCAGCGCGGGCGCGCGGATCCTGCAGACCAATACTTTCGGCGCGAACCGGTTGCGGCTGGCCGGGTCCGCGCTGGAGACCAGCGTCTCGGAGATCAACATCGCGGGCGCCAGGCTGGCGCGCGAGGCAGTGCAGCGGGCGGGGCATCCGGTGCTGGTCGCGGGGTCGGTCGGGCCGGCGGTCAGCGCTCCCGCGGTGCGCCGGGTCCCGGCGAGTGCGCGGGCGGAGGCGTTGCGGGAGCAGATCGCCGCACTGTGCGACTGGGTGGACCTGCTGATCCTGGAGACCTTCGGTGACCTGGAGTCGCTGGTCCAGGCGGTCGAGGTGGCCTCATCGGAGAGTGACCTGCCGGTGATGGCCCAACTCACCTTCGGTGACGACGGCCGGACCCTGCGCGGGGAGGAACCGGCGGAGGCCGCTGCCGTGCTCTCCGATCTACGGGTGGTCGCGTTGGGTGCGAACTGCACGGTCGGCCCGGCGGTCCTGGTGGGCGTGGTCGGTGAGCTGGCCCGTGGCGCCGAGGTCCCGGTGGCCGTCCAGCCCAACGCCGGCGTGCCGCAACGGCTCGGCAGCCAGGTTCGGTACGCGCGCAACGCGGCGTACTTCGGCGAAGCCGCGCACCGGTTCGTCGCGGCCGGCGCCACCGTGCTGGGCGGATGCTGCGGGACCACCCCAGCACACGTCCGGGCCATCTCCCAGGCGGTCGCGGCGCTACCTCCGGTCAGCCGCCCTTCGTTCTCCCGCGATCCGGCGCGGGCCGCGTCCCCGGCCGGGAGCCGTGCGGTGCAACCCGCCCCGGGTTGGCCCTGGGACAGCGAACTGGTGGTCGCCGTGGGGTTGCAGGCGCCGAATGGCGCGCAGGTGCCGGAGTTTCTCGCGCGGGCGGCTGCGCTGCGGGCGGCCGGAGCGGGTGTGCTGGCCATCATGGAAGCTGCGCCACCGGCGGCCCGGATCAGCCCGGTGGGTGCCGCCGTGGTGGTCAGCGAACGGGTAGGCGGCGAGGTGCTGCTGCCGGTGGAGGCGACCGACCGCAACCTCGCTGCCTTGCAGGCGGACATGCTCGGCGCGCACGCGCTGGGCTTGCGGATGGTGGTGTGCCGCACCGGCAGCCCGCGGGTCTCCGGCGACTACCCCAGCGGCGGATCGGCAACCCAGTGGGACGTCGACTCCGTCGGGTTGGTCTCGATACTCACCGCGCTCAACGAGGGCATCGACTGGCGGGGGGTCGCCATCGCCGAGCACACCCGGTTCGTGATCGGTGCGACCGTTAATACCGCAGTTACCGACGTCGCTGACGAGTTGGAGAAGGCCGAGGCCAAGCTCCGAGCCGGGGCGCACTTCCTGGTCACCGACGTGATCTACGACGTCGAGGAGGCCAGCCGGGTGTTCAGTGCCCTGCGGGCGCGCGGGGTGAACCTGCCGGTGCTCGCGACGCTGGCGCCGTTCGCGGACATCCAGACCCTGCAGCAACTGTCCTACGAGGACCCGGAGGTTTCGATCCCGCTGTCCGTGCTGGCTGATGCTGCCCAGCGCAACAGGAGAAACCGGGACAACCCCGAGCAGACCGTCGAGCATGCGGTGAGCGCGGTGGAGAAGATGAGGCACCTGATCTCCGGCATCGTGGTACAGGTACCCAGCGGGATGGACGAGCCGGCCGTCCACTTGGTCCGGGCGCTGGCGCAGACGCAGGCGAAACTGTGACCATCCCCGAGCAGTACCAGTCGCGTGCCGCCCGGGCGGGCCCCACCGAGCCCACCGGCCTGTTCCGGGAGAACTCGATCTACCGGCGGACGATGGCGGTCTGCGACGAGCTGGCCGACGCGGCGCTGGGCGGGGCCGACCCGGTCCGGCTCACCCAGGTCTTCGCGCGGTTGGTGGCCAAGCGGATCGTGCTGCTGGATGCGAGCTTCCGGCTGCGGGCGCAGGCCGGCGGGTCGGGTTCGGTGGGGGGGCTGCGGTGGAACCGTACCGATCCCAGCGTCGACCGGCTGCTGCGCGCCTTGGAAGCGGCGCGGCGGCCGCTGCGAATCCCGGCGATCCCAGGGTCGCTGCTGGATCAAGCCTGCCTGGTGGCTCCGGTGGTGGTTCGCGAGACGAGCCTCGGTTACCTGCTCGTGCTGGACGAGGAGCACGAGACCAGCGGCTACGGTGCGGCGCTCGACGATGCCGAGTTCCTCACCGTGACCTACGCCGCCACCCTGTTCGCACTGACCCTGGCCCACGAACAGACCAGCGCTGAGCTGGACCTGCGTTACCGCAGCAGCGTGGTCGACGCACTGGTCTCAGGTCATTTCCTGGATGCTCAGGACGCCCGGCGCAAGGCCCGGTCGCTGGGCCTGCCAGACGACGTGCTGCTGCGCGTCGCGATGGTGCGCCCGGCGCCGCGGGATGCGACGAGTGGCACGGTCGGGACGCTCAAGCAGGGGGACTGGGCCCAGCGGATCTCCGCGGTGCTGCCCGGGGCGGGCGCGGCAGTGCGCGACGGCGCCCTGGTCGTGATCATCCCCGGTGATCCCGATGACGGCGCCCTGGCGGCGCTGTGCCGGCTGGGTCCGGAGTCCACCTGCGGGGTGAGCGAGCAGGTGGGTTCCCCGGAGCTGGTGCCCCGCGGGGTGCGCCAGG
>DASYAZ010000082.1:0-26288 GCA_036501085.1 Pseudonocardiaceae bacterium
ATTCGCCAGCTGGAGCGCCGGGTACTGATCGTGGCTGCGCGGCACCGCCTGCGCGGAGAGCCGCAGCTGCGACTGCACCGCACCCTCGCGGTGCACCAGCTGCAGGGGTGCGCCGGTGAGCTCGGGGAGTGCGGCCAGATCGGTGGCGGGGTGATCAGATTTCCAGCCGGCCAGGACCGACTCGACCAACTCCACCGCGCGGGGCGGGTCGATGTCGCCCACCAGCACCAGGACCGCACCGCCGGGCACGACCGAGCGGTGGTGCAGCGCCCGCACAGCCGACGGTGTGACCGCGGCGACGTCGTCGGCGTGCGGCCACTCCCGGACGAACGGGTGCTTGCCGTAGCGGCGCCGTTGCAGCGCCTCGCGGGCGATCACTCTCGGCTGGGAACGGTTCACCATCAGCCGCTCCACCAGACGATCCCGCTCGCGGACGACGTTGGCGGTAGCGTAGGACGCCGAGGTCAGCGCATCGCCGAGCACTTCGAGCAGCACATCCAGCCCGCTGGCCAGGGCAGAGCCGGATATGGACAGGTGCTGCGGGTCCACCCCCGCCGCCAGGTCACCACCGATGCCCGCCAGCACCTTGTCGATGGCGAACCTGTCTCGTTGCGGAGTGCCGTGTAGCAACGTGTCAGCCAGCAGCTCAGCCCGGGCGGGGTGAGTGCGATGGGTGCCACCGAAGGGAATCTCCAGGCGCAACTCCACCATCGGCACCGCGGAGCGCCGTACCGCGATCACCCGCAACCCGCTGCCCAGCACGGTGTCCACGGATGGCGGGGTGCTGGGGGTACGCGGTGCGCCCAGCGGCGGGAGTGAGCGCGGCCCGAGCTCGGTGCGGCCGATCTGCTCGGCACTGCGGTGCACCATCACGCCTCCTGTCCCGCGGCTGCCGCCTCGGGCAGCGAATCCGCAGAGGTGCTGGCGGGTTCGATCATCAGAATCGCCCGGGAATCCGGACGCAGCCCGGCGGCAGCCTGCGCGACCAGCTCAGGGTCGATACCAGCCACCATCACCGGCAGCTCGGCCACCAGCTCGGCCCGCCCGTGCAGCAGCTCGTAAGAACCGATAGCCACGGTCCGGGCCACCAGCCCGTCGTTATCGCGGAACAGGGTCGCGGCCCACCGGGCCGTGATCCGGGCCAACTCATCGGGATCCGGCCCGTCCGCGGCGAGCCTGGCGATCTCCTCATCGATCGCGTTCAGTACCTGGTCGACGTCCACGGTGGCCGGGTAGACGGCGGAGATGGTGAGGGTGTCCGGGTCCCGGGCGTCCAGCGGCGATCCGAACAGGCCGCAGCGCGCTCCGATGTCGGTCACGATCGCATCGGTGTGCACCAGGCGCTGCTCCAGGCGGGACGAGGCACCGTCCGCGAGCACCGAACAGAGCACCTCGTAGCCGAGGTAGGCGGCGACACCAGCGCTGGGATCGGGCAGCCGGTAGCCGATCCCCAATGCCGGCAGGGGAGCCAGCGGATCCGGGTGGCGATGCCGGCGCTCCCGCTCCGGTGGTGGCTCGGCGAACGAGGGCCGGTCGGGAACCAGGCGGGCCGGGACGTCGTCGAAGTGCCGGTGCACCAGCTCCAGCGCGGTGTCCACCGCGAAATCCCCGCACACGGTGAGCACCGCGTTGCCGGGCGCGTAGTAGGCGTCGAAGAACGCCGCGCAGTCGTCCACAGTGGCCGCTTCGAGCTCGGAGAAGTCGCCGTAGCCGTTGTGCGCGTTGGGGAAGGTGTCGTAGAGCACCGGCGGCAGCGTGATCCACGGGAAGCCGCCATAGGGCCGGTTCAGCACGTTGAGCCGGATCTCCTCCTTCACCACGTCGACCTGGTTGCGCAGGTTCTCCGCGGTGATCCGGGGCGCCCGCATCCGGTCCGCCTCGAGGAACAGCGCCCGCTCCAGCGCCGCCGAGGGCAGGACCTCGTAATAGTTGGTGTAGTCGGGATGGGTGGAACCGTTGAACATCCCACCCGAGGACTGCACGTGGCGGAAGTGCGCGAGCTTCTCCAGGCTCTCGCTGCCCTGGAACATCAGGTGCTCGAACAGGTGCGCGAAGCCGGTGCGGCCCTGCGGCTCGGAGCGGAACCCGACGTCGACGTGCACGCCCACGGCAACCACGGGTGCGGAGTGGTCCGGGCTCAGCACGATCCGCAACCCGTTGGGCAGGGTCTCGCGGTGCAACTCCACCGTGGGAGAAGGGATGCGGGTCATGAATCCACCCTACGGCGCGGGGTCAGGCAACCGGTGCGCAGCCGCCACGCCAGCAGGGCACCGGCGATCCCAGCTACCGCAACCCCGGTAGCGCCGAGGCGCTGCCCGCCGGCCGACCTGGCCGACACTCCGGTTCCCGCCAGGGTCACCAGCGGCTCGCCCGCAGGCAACGGATCGGGTACCTCGACGTTCAGCTCCGCCCCGAGACGGTGACCGCAGCCGTCCAGCCGCGCCGATATCTGCTGACCGTCCGGTGCCTCGATGCGCACCACGTCCCGGGCAGTGGGGGTACCGCAGACCGCCGACTCGGTCACGGTGCCCCGGATGACCCGGAACTCGCCGCGGTCCGGCGGCGGCCACAGGAACCATCCCAACCCGAGCGATCCCAGCCCGATTCCCAGGGCGAGGAGCACCGCGCCGGTCCCGGCTCTCACCGGGGCATCCTAAATCCAGCACTCCCAGCGACGACGCGGACCTCAACCGCTGCGGCGCAGGCCGGCCTCGGCAGCGCCGGCGGCGAGTGTGTCCAGACCGAACGCCTCGGCGGGGCCCAGCGCTCCCGGGCCGGACACGCCGCGGTCCGCGGCGCGCTGCGCGCCCCAGGCCAGCAGATCGGCGGTGAGCTGGTAGGGATCACCGGATTCCAGGTGCACCTGCGCCAGCGCGGCGCCGGCTGCGTTGAAGGCCGTGGCGACGACCTGCGAGGTGATCCCGGCCAGCGCGGCCGGATCAGGTTCCTCGGCCACCCAGCGCAGCGCCGACTCCCCGATCCTGCGCACCACCGGCCGCGCTCCGGGCAGCGCCAGCAGCGCCGGGATGAGCCGGGCGGCCAGCCGCGGCGCGCGCCGGGCGGGCCCGGGCCAGCCGAGGCAGACGTCCACCTCCCGGAGGCCTTCGGCACCAGGCAGCCGGGGCAGCGCATAGTGCTCGGTGGCACCGATGGCCAGCGCCGGGTGGTCCCGCCCGCCCACGGTGATACGCCGGGGACGGGACCCGGTGGGTTCCACCCTGATCCCGTCCCGCCAGGCGAATCCCTGCTCGGTGATCAGCCCGACCATCGACGCGAAGGTCCCCCGGCTGATCACCTGGGCCCGGCCGACCCCACCGGTCAGGTAGCCGACCTCGATGCGGTGCACTCCCGCGCCCGCCAGCCGTAACGCGAGCGCACCGGCCAGGTTGCCGGGCACGTAGTCGTAACCGAACGCGGTGATCAGGCTCGCCCCGGACCGCTCGGCCTGCGGGCCGAACTCCTCGAACACCCGGCGGATGAACGGGGGCTCGCCGGTGGAGTCGAGGTAGATCGCCCCGGCCTCGACCGCGGTCCGCAGCGCCGCCTCGCCCAGCCGCACGAATGGGCCAACGGTGCTGACCAGCACGTCACCACTGCTCACCAGCGCCCGCACCGGCGCCATGTCGCTGACCTCGGCGCGCACCACGTCCAGCTGCCCGAGGCGACCCGACAGCGGGCCGAGTCGCTCCAGATTGCGCCCGGCCAGCACCGGCCGCAGCCCTCGCCGCACCATCGCCTCGGCAACCCGGCGCCCCGTGTACCCCGTCGCCCCCCACAGCACGATCACGCATCCCCCTCACTCCCGTCATGGAGACATATCGGGGTGAACACACCCGTTTTTACCCCGATATGTCTCCATGACGGGCGGGGTGGGGGTCAGTCGGTGCGGAGGGCGCGGGCTAGCTCGGCGCGGCTGCTGATGCCGAGCTTGGCGTAGGCGTTGGCCAGGTGGGCCTCGACGGTTCGGACTGAAAGCACCAGGCGCTCGGCGATGGCCTGATTCTTCATGCCCTGCACGACCAGGCTGGCGACCTCGCCTTCCCGGCTGGTCAGCGGTCGCGGCGCCAGCTGCTCCAGCGCGGGGGTGCGGATCTCCTCGCAAGCCCGGGCCAGGCTCGCAGCGCGCGCCGTGGAAGCGGCCGCCCGCCGCCGATCCCCCGCGCGCAGGTGCGCCGCCGCCGCATGCGCTGCCGCGTCGGTGGCCAGCAAGCGGGCCCCCAGCGACTCGAACTCGGCCGCGACCTCGTCGAGAGGGCCACCCGCATTGGCCGCAGCCGCCTGGGCATGCGCGCTGTAGGCAGCTACCAGCGGACCCTCGACCTGCCCGGCCAGTTGCCGCAACCGCCCGACCACCTGGCCGGCTCGTCCTAACCGGACCGCCATATGCAACGCCTGCGCCTCCACGGCGCGCTGTCCCATCCCGGACGCAACCGACGCGGCCCGCAGGGCCCGATCAGTCGCCTGGGCGGTCCGGTCCTCGACGGCGGCCAGCCAGGCCTCGGCCAGCAACCATTCCGGCTCGAACACCGCGCAGTGGTGCTGCCCGATACCCGGCCGGCCGGCCAGTCCCGCGGCCGGCCTGACAACACCGTTATCCAGACCGTTATCCAGTAAGCGCCGCGCGGCCGCGGCATCGCCGAGCTGGGCGTGCGTCTGCGCCAGCAACGCGACGCACACCGGCCCGAACCCGCCCGGATCGCACTGCCCCAGACCAGCCACCGCCTCCGCCAGCCAGCGCGCAGCAGTGCGCGGCCGCCCAGCGGCCAGCGCCGACCACCCGAGATGGGCGGCACTGAGGGCATCCCCGGCCCATTGCGGCTGGGTCATGCACCAGTCGTGCAGTTCGGTAGCCCGGGCCAGGGCCTCGGGAATGCGCCCGGCCAGCAACAGCGCCGAGAGCTCACCGTGCGCCAGGACCTGGCGGCACAACGCCATCTCCGGCTCGATCGTGCACCGAGCCAGCGCCGCCCAGCCACTGGCCACCACTGACAACGCTTCGGTGGTGCGGCCCCGGGCCGCCAGCCCCGCCCCGGTTGCCGCGGAGGCCCAGACGGTGGCTTCGGCGTTGACGCCCTCTGAGGCCAGGATCTCGGCACCGGACTCCGCGGCCTGCTGGGGGCGCCCGGCGTAGAACGCGAGCACGCCGTGGACTGCGCTGGTGCGCCGGCAGGTCTCGTTGTCGGCGGCGTCGGCGGCGGCCTTGTGCAGCATCGCCTCGGCCTTCGCCACCTGGCCCACGCCGAAGAACAGGTTCAACGCCCGCACCACAGCCAGCCGGGATTGGTCATCCGCGGAGGTGGCGAAGGGTGCTGCGGCCGCCGCCACCTGCTCGGCCTCGTCAGGATGGCCTTGCCAGCGCACCGCCTCGAGCAACGCCAGGTGCGCGCGCATGCCGTCCCGGCCGTCACTGCCATCGATCGCTGCCTGCGCCATCCGCGCCGCATTGTCGTGGTCGAGCAGGGCATTGGCGTGTACCGCCGCCTCAGCCAGCAGGCTGGCATGCGCACCGGGCTGGTCACTGTCCAGCAGCAGCAGCCCCGCCCGCAGCAGATCGTCCTGGCGCTTCCACGGCAGGTGGGTGTTCGCCAGCCGGCGCCGCAGCTGGCAGGCGTTGGCCTCGGGCAGCTGATCGCGCACGACCGAGGCATAGATCGGGTGGGCCAACCACACCTCGGCCCGCCAGCCGCTGTTCACCACGCTCACCAAGCCGCGGCGTTCCAGCACCGCGACCACCTCGGGATTGATCAAACTCGCGACCCGTCCCAGGCCAAGCGGCTCATCGGTGGCCAGTAACTCCAGCGCAGTCCGCTCGTCGGAGCCCAGCCCACCCAGCTGAGACTGGACGATCTCCCGGAGTCGGGGGGTGGGCTCCATCCGGCCCTCCCAGCGCCACACGCTGTCGCGCATCCGCAGGGATCCGTTCTCGCACCCGCCCTCCACCAGCTCGCGCAGGAACAGGACGTTTCCCTTGGTGGCGCGCCACAACCGTTCAATCGTGCGGCTGTCCACCACCCCGCCCAGCACACCGGTCACCAGCCGGTCCATCGCCACTCGCGGCAGTTGCGCCAGCTCCAACCGGTCAGCCAGGCCGTTCTTCCACAGTGTCACCACCGGGTCGGGCGCAGGTTCACCGGTGCGCACGGTGAGCACCACGCATGCGGTGCGGGTCAGGGCCAGCTGATGGAGCAACGTCACCGAGAGCTCATCGAGCAGATGCGCATCATCGATGCCGATCACCAAACGATGGCCCTTGCCCTGCTCGGCAATCGCGGAACCGGCGCGCTGGAGCAACGTCAACGGATCGGACACCGTCCCCACCGCAGGGAGCAGATGCGCCACCGCCCCGAGTGGGATTGCGGCCGCTGCGCTGGTTCCCGCAGCCCATCGCGTCACCCGCCCGCCACGTTTTGCCGCCGCCAGCGCTTCCCGGGCGAGCCGTGTCTTACCAACCCCAGCAGGGCCGGCAATCACCACGCTCCGTGTTTCACCGCCAGTTAGACGCTCAGCGATAAACTGCAACTCTGAGTCACGCCCCGTGAGCGTCCACGGATCTGTTCTCATCGCCGACCCGACCAACGCGCTCGTTTATCCGCGCTGGTCGGAGGCACAGTTGGCGGCCTGACGCGAACAGCCGACCGCCCCCGCCCCCTCTGACACATTGGCTACGCCCCCCCGCGTCGCGCCAATACCTGACCAACTACCCCTTGACGTCAGCATATGCTAACGGTGACCAGATTGCTATGGGCGACGCGTCTTAGTAAGGAATTACAACAGCGGGTTTTGGATCGACGATCCGCACCCGTAACAGCCCGTGATCAGATCGTAACCTTCCGTTTCTAGGTTTATTTAACCTATCGAACGACACGATTAGTCCGATCACGATAAACAGTCACCAATTACTTAGGGTGAATCCCGTACAATGGACGACATCCCCGACGTCTGTGCACGCGTGACACTCGGGTTGCCCCGGTAACGCAGCACCGAGGCACCGGCCGCCTGCGCGGCCACCGAATCGGTGACCGTGACGGTGGCATGGCTGGCCCCGGACAGCATGGCGTCAAGGCGACGTACGGTGAGGCCGGATATCGGAAGCCGGCTGGCGCCCGATGCGGTAAGCCGCAGGTCCTGGACCTGCCCGGTCACCGCCAGGGTACTGGCCCCCGAGAGGGTGGCCTGTACCTGGCCGCACCGCAGCGCCCCCTCGACAGCGCTGGATCCGCTCACGATCAGCTCCAGCGCAGGGCTGGTGATAGCCGGAGTCAGGGTGACCCGGCTGGCACCGCTGGCAGCCAGCCGATCGAGCTGTCCCACCGTGACATCGGCGGACAACGTTGCATTCCGAACACTCATGCCCGGCTTGATCCCGAGGTGAAGCTCATCCCCGGCGGCCCCGGCGACGACCATTGCCTCGATCCGGTCGGTCAGGTTGTCATCCATCGTGACCGTGGCCCGCGCGGGCCCGCCCATCCTCAGATGCACCACGAAGTTGGCGCTCGCCACCACTGCGGTGACGTGAGACAGATCGATCGTCCGGCTGGTCAACCGACCGGAACCCGCGACCCCGGCCGGATCGGAGAAACTCCCCCCGGGTGCGCCGGCGGTTCCATTGGCCCCATCAGCACTGCCGCCATTGCCGCCGTAACCATTGCTGCCCTGGCCGCCGTAGCCGTTGCCGCCGTTACCCCCGACGCCTCCGTTGCTGCCGTCGGCACTGCCGCCGTTTCCGCCGTAACCATTACCGCTGTTGGTGCCTGAGGTGCTGGTACCGGGAGCACCGGGAGTGCCGCCGGACGAGGTTCCCAGGCATCCTGCCAGCAACCCCGTCGCGGCGAGCACCGCCACGGTCCGAGCAACCCGGCCGGCCCACCACCCCATACCACGGTCTGGGGCGTTCACCGACACTTACAACCCCCCCACACCTACCTGCGCCGGAGCCAGGCCCAGGCGTACCCGGAGCCACCGAACTGGTCGCCGCAGCATCAGGCCCAGGAGCAACGCAGAGCCGACCCACGGTAGCAACAGCAAAACGATCTGCACCACGCCCAAGGCAGCCTCGGCCGGATGGCCGGCTCCCCCTGCTTGACCCACTGCCTTACTCAAGAAAACCAGCCGATCCCATACCACCGGCAGTACCTTGGGCACCACGATCAAGAACCCGATCAGCCAGTAGGCCAGGTACGGCACCACGATGAGGACCCACGCGGTGATCGTTCGCCGGACCCAGGGCTTGAGCTCGCTCACCCGGGGGTGAGCGGGCCGGCCTGGGATCACACTCTTGAGTACCGGCCCCATCCGGCTGAACAGGTCGGGAACCCCGATCAGATCGCTGAGGATGTAGTAGCCATCCAGGCGGATCATCGGCAGGAACTGGGTGGCTGTCTCGATATGCAACGCGACGATGGCCACCAGCAGCCACGGCGCCCCGGTCTCGACATAAGCCAGGCTCATGCCGGCGATGAACACCGCGTTGAAGTACACCCCGCCCAGGTCAGTGCGCAGCCGGCCGATCCGGCCCAGCCGGTAGGAATCGGTGACCGTGCTGTACAGGGCGGGCCACACCAGATAGAGCCCGAAACCCATCTTCCCGGGTCTGGCGCCGCCGTAACGGCACGCGGTGACATGGCCGCATTCGTGGAATGCTGCCGAGGCCAGGATCAGGCCCAGCACCACCAGGGTCAACGCGGGCTGGTACACCAGCGCCAGCGCGCTGGGCACGATCTTTCCGATGCCACCCTGAACGATGATGATGACGTCCAGGCCCACGAAACCGACCAACCAAGCCAGGATCACCGGTGGCCAGAACATCGGGGCGAAGAACCCGGCGATGCGCCACACCACCCGCTCCGGCACCACGCCGACCCGGAACTTCAAGGCCAGCAGTGGATCAGCCTTCACCGCCATCTTGGGGGCGGCACCGGCCTGCCCGCTCTGCGGCTCGGCTGCCTGTGGATCAGCAGCCACGATCCCCACCGGGCTCAAGCGTTCCCTCACCAGAAACGCCACCTGCTCGGCCGTCACCACCTTGCCGAACTCAGCACTGAGCGCAATAGCCACCTGCGCTCGATCCCGCTGACCATCCAGGTTGGACGCCAGCAGGTACAGCAACCTGGGCAGTTGAATAACCTGCCCGTCCTCCCTGCGCACGATGTAGCGGGGCTCCTGAAAACCGGAGCCTTGATACTCACCGATCAGTTCGACCCCGTCGGCCAACCGCGGCACCGTACCTACAGCAGATTCTGAATCAACCGCTATACGCTCAGTATCGATGACGCCATCCCCCTCCCCGACTCGAATCCCCACCCCAACGACTCGAAATCTGGCCGAATTACAATCTGCCGAATCGCAGATCGCCGCTTCAGCAAATTGCTTGAGCAGCACATTCCTTGACGTCATCCAGCGTACCGATGTCCCGCTGTACGGGCACGACTGCGACTACCTAGTTTCGCGGCATCACCGCGTAAACAGATCCCGCATCAACGTTGCGAAGGGGCGGCCGCCCTCCAGCCACCCCTCCCGCACAACGCACTGCACGCAATCGTCTGATTACCGAGCGCACCTACTCACTCTCAGCTGTTGACAGCCCCACCAGCACCACCGGCACCAGCACCACCGGTGCCACCCAGGCCACTACCAGCGGGGTTCGTCTGGTCGCCGAACAAGTTGACGTTGATGAGGTTGGCACCCAGGCCGCCCCTGCCCACGCCACCAGTGCCACCCAGGCCACCGTCACCGCCGCGTCCACCCACGGCGCTGAACAACGACAACACCGTGCGGGCTGGCAGCAGCTCTCCGTGTTGCCCGTCGAGATCGGCCGAGCTCAGTGCGTCTGACATAGATCCTCCTAGGAAAGGTGGGTCCCGTGGGTCTCCAGATAGCCCCCGGGAACTACAAACACCGCATCGGTGGCAGTGCCGACTCGGCGTTGCCACCCACGGTGCCCGCAGCCCCGCCAATGTGGCAATCAGTAGTCATACTTAACTCTTCTAGACCGACTACCTAGATCCGAGATTCCCTCGGATGCGTAGACAACCACGAAGAGCTACGGAGACTGCCGCTGCCGGGTTACTTATGGCGAAGACCCGCAGAGGATCGTTTCAACTGCTTATTGACCTCCTTGACGTCGGCGGAGGGTGGTCTCACTCTGGCCACCCCCCGCTGGCCGACGGCGCCACCCACGATCAGGTGATCACCTCATCAGCTGCCGACAGCCCCACCCTTACCGCCGTCACCGGCGCCACCCGCGCCACCCGCACCATCACCGGCGCTGTTGATCTGGTCACCGAACAGGTTGAGGTTGATGAGGTTCAGGCCGAGTCCGCCCCTGCCGACACCACCGGTGCCGCCGTGGCCACCGTTGCCGCCACGGCCGCCGCCGTCACCACCGCAGCTGATCATCGACATGACGGTACGGGCCGGCAGCAGCTCGACGTGCTGGCCGTCAACCTCAGCAAAGCTCAATGCGTCAGACATCAATCCTCCTAGGAAAGGTTCCCGGCGAACCGGGCCAGAAACACCTCATCGGTGGCAGTGCCGATTTGGCTACCCATACTGTGCCTAGCGAGGAGACCTCACAGCAATCAGTAGTCACACCTAACTCCACCAGGAGCGCTACCTAGGATTAGATATTCTTTCTAATACGTAGCAAGGACCCGAAACTACCGAGCCGACAAAACGCCGGCTACCTATCAGACTCAGGCGTGAGCAGCACCAGCGCTCTCAGCACCGGCTAGAGCCGCCGTCACCGCCGTTGGCGTTGCCACCCGCACCGCCAACGCCGTCACCAGCACTGTTGACCTGATCCCCGAACGCGTTGATGTTCAACAAATTCACCCCGAGGCCGCCGCGCCCGGTGCCGCCGTCGCCGCCCACGCCACCATTACCACCCCGACCTCCACCGGCGCTGAACAGCGACATCAGGGTACGGGCCGGCAGCAACTCAACCCACTGCCCGTCGGTCTCCACCAGTGCATCAGACATCGAATACCTCCTAGGAAAGGATCGTCCGCCACGCGGACAAACAACCGAATCAGCGGCATTACCGATTCGACAATACATATCTTGTCGCGCGGCAAGACTGCGCGGCAATCGGTAGTGGCACGTAAGTCCGCGATATGAACACCTAGCGGTTAAGCGATATGCTCGTCCCCTACCCGGCACCGAACACTCATTGCGGGGCCGTGGAGTGGTACGAGGCCACCACAGCAGCAGGGGGTGGCCACATCGTGGCCACCCCCTGCGAACACCACGTCACGCGATCACTGGGATCGCCAGCGGTGCTGGCTCAACTCAGCTACCCACGGCTCCGCCGACACCACCGTTGGCGCTGCCGCCCGCGCCACCGAATCCGTCGCCGGCGCTGTTGGTCTGGTCACCGAACAGGTTCAGGTTGAGGAGGTTAATACCAAGGCCGCCACGCCCGACTCCGCCGGTGCCACCCTGGCCACCATTGCCGCCACGGCCGCCGCCGCCAGCGCTGAACAGCGACATCACGGTACGAGCCGGCAGCAACTCCACGTGCTGGCAGTCGACCTCGGCAAAGCTCAGTGCATCAGACATCGAAATCCTCCTAGGAAAGGTGGTCCCGGCGATTCCCCGGGACGAAACACTTCATCGGCGGCATACCGATTCAGCACTTCACACACTGCCCGCGCCGGGGTCAATAGGGCAATCAGTAGTCACACGTAACTCATCCCGGCGCACTACTTAAACCACTGTCGCCTGCCAGCAGATTCATCTTCCGGATACGTAGCCGGAACCACTTATACCGCACCTTCTGAGCTTCCAGATCACCGAGAACGCCAGCAAAGGGGGGCGGCCATTCGGCCGCCCCCCGAAAATCTGGTGATGCTGTTGCCAGCTGGATCAGGACCCAGCAGCACCCGCACCGCCGGTCGCAGCACCACCAGGAGCAGAGGTGGCACCGCCCTGACCACCAGTGATCGTGTCGGACAGGGTGCTGCCCTGCTCCAGGTAGATGTTGGGGTTGTAGATCTGCACCGTGCCACTGCCCGCGCCAGCAGCGCCACTGGTGCCGCCGGTGCCGCCGTTACCGGCATCGCCACCGCGGGGGCCGCCCACGCTGAACATCGACAGGACGGTACGCGCCGGCAACAGCTCGACATACAGGCCGTCAATCTCCACCAAGCTCAGTGCATCAGACATGAAGTCCTCCTAGGAAAGGTGCGACCCGGTGGCAACCGGGCGCGGAATTCATCCGAAACAGCAACATTTGCTGATTCGGCACCACATACCCTGCCGAGAGGTCAGGTCGTGCGGCAATCGGTAGTCGCACGTAAATCCAGAGATCGACTACCTAGCGGCCGAACGGCTTTTCACACACGTAGCGTGCCACGACAATCTACGGAGATTTATTCATACCTATCACCGATATCAGGGTTGACCACCCTCAGACCTGATGGTCAAATCCAAGGGAACGGTACGCAGCAGATCTCGTAGCCCCTCGGCGTCGAGCAGGTCCGCGGGCTGCACCGTGAGGTTGTCCCGGACGTAGTGGAACGCCGCGCGCACCTGGCTCAGTGGCGCACCGGACAGCGCCGACCAGGCCAGGCGGTAGGCGGCGAGCTGGACGCTGACCGCCGCCAGCGCGGCCTCACCGGGCACCAACCCGGTCTTCCAGTCGACCACCGTCCAGCCACCATCGGCGTCGGCGAACACCGCATCCATCCGGCCGCGTAGGCCTACCCCATCAAGCACGGTCTCGAACGGAACCTCGACGTCATGCGGGGTGCGCTCGGCCCACTGACTATCGAGAAACGCTGCCTGGAGCGAGCCGAGCTCGGTGTTCGGCGCGGCACCCGCGTCGGCAGCCCCGGGCAACTCGTCGTGATCGATCAGCCGGGTGGAGCCGAACCGGCGCTCCAACCAGCTGTGAAACGCGGTACCCCGGCGAGCCATCGGGTTCGGCGCGCACGGCAACGGCCTCCGGAGCCGAGCGGCTAGCCCCGCGGGATCGTCGGCGAGTTCCACCAGCTGGCTGACCGACAGATGCGCAGGCAGCACCACCCGCGGCTGAGCACGGCGGGCATCCCGCTCGGCGAGCAACACGTCAATCTCGTGCTGCCACTGCGCGGCATCCGGCGCGGATGGCCCCCGCTCGCCCGAGTCGAGCGCGAGTGCGTCGCGCACCAGCTGGCCACCGGCGCTCACCGCGTCCCGGCGCCCGCCCAGCGGGTCCACCGGCCAGGGCAGCTGCCGCGGTGCCGTATCCAAGGGATTGACCTCCCCCTCGCCGGGCACCGGGGCCCACTGGTCGACGACGCAGTGCTCGACGTCCCGGATCTCGGTGAGGAACGCCGACGGTGATCGGGGAGTGCTCCCGGATTCGGCCCAGTAATGGCCGCTGACCAGTAGGGTGCGCTCTGCGCGGGTGAGCGCCACGTAGAGCAGCCGGCGTTCTTCGGTCAACCTGCGATCATCGAAGGCCGCCTCATGGGCCGCGATGACCTCGGCCAGTTCCTTCTGGTCAGCTCCCGGGGGCAGCACGAGCGCAGGCAGGTCGGCCCGGTCCCCGCGCAGTGGCGCCGGCAGCTCGGTGACCGTCCGCAGCCACGACGAGCTCTTCTTCGCCGCCGGGAACACGCCATCGACCAGGTGCGGAACGGCGACCACCTGCCACTCGAGGCCTTTGGCCGCGTGCACGGTGAGGATCTGTACCCGGTCCTGGGCCACCTCGACCTCGCCCGGTTCGAGACCGTCCTCCGCGTCCTCGGCGGTGGTCAGGTAATCCAGCAGCGCGGGCAGGCCCGCCAGCGGGCTCGCCGCAGCGAAATCAGCGACCACATCGGCGAAAGCGTCCAGGTGAGCCCGGCCGGCCGGACCGGGACGGGCCAGCGACTCGGTATCCAGCAGCAGGGTTCGTTCGGCGTCGGCGACCAGATCGGTCAGCGGCTGGGTGACCCGGCGCCGCAACGCACGTAGCTCTGCACCCAGCTCCCGCAGCCGCTGGTAACCCAGCTCGGAGTACCGGGCGGGCTCACCGGGCGAGTCCAGGGCGTCGACCAGTCCCGCCTGATCAGCCGGCTCCCCCGGGAGGTCCCCGGGCAGGGCGGCCAGCACCTGCTCCGCCGCGGTCCCAGCGCCGGGACCGCTGTCCCCCGATGAGCTTGGGTGATCCACCGCCAGTTCCCGGGCGCGACCCCACAGCCCGGTCAGGTCAGCCGCGCCGACCTGCCACCGGGCTCCGGTCAGCAACCGGGCCGCAGCGGTGCCGGCCAGCGGATCGACCAACAGGCGCAGCACGCTCACCAGGTCCCGAACCTCGGGAGTGTCCAGTAACCCACCGAGGCCCACCACCTCGACCGGGACATCGCGAGCGCGCAACGCGGCGGCCAGCGCCGCCATATCCGCACGGCGGCGCACCAGCACCGCAGCGGTCAGCGGGTGCTCCAGGCCGGCTGGGGCGCCGTGCCAGCGCTGGGCGATCGCGCCGGCCACCCACTCGATCTCGGCCCGAACGTCGCGCAGCAGCGCGCAGCGGACCTCGCCAGGCTCAGCTCCGTCCCGACCCCGCAGCTCACCCACCCGGACCGCAGCACCGCGCAGTGCCCCGGAGGCCCGGTTCGCCACCGCGAGCACCTCCGGCGGGTTGCGGAAGCTGGTGAGCAGCCCCCGAGTCGGGGCCGGCGTGCCATCCCCGCGCGGGAAGTCGGTGGTGAACCGCGGCAGGTTGGCCGCGGACGCACCACGCCAGCCGTAGATCGACTGGCAAGGGTCGCCCACTGCCGTCACCGGGATCGCGCGACCGGAAGGTGCCGCCGGGGTCCCCGCACCACCGCCGAACAGTGACCGCAGCAGCACCCGCTGGGCGTGCCCGGTGTCCTGGTACTCATCGAGCAGCACCGCGCCGAAGCGCTCCCGTTCCGCCGCGCCGACCTCGGGATGATCGCGCGCCAGCATGGCGGCAATGCTCATCTGATCGCCGAAGTCGAGCACCGCCCCGCGCCGCTTGAGCTCGGTGTAACGCTCCACCAGCGGCAGTATCGCCAGCCGGGACCGTTGGCCGGCCACCACCGGCTTGAGGTCGGCGCGCAACACCCCGCGCTGGCGCGGTCCCGGTGGGGCCGTCTCCAGCGCCGCGATCACCGCCTCGGTGTACTGCCGTAGTTGCGCCGGCTCGCACAGGTGCTCCGCGAGCTGCCCAGCCAGTCCGAGCATCCACCCGGTCACCGTGCGAGGCACCTTGCCGTCCAGGTCGAGATCCGGTTCCCAGCTGCCGGTCACCCGGTGCCCGAGTTGCCACGCGCCGGTCTCGGTGAGCAACCGGGCCCCGGGGTCGGTGGGAAGCCGCAGCGCGTGCTCAGCGACCAGCCGGCCGGCGTAGGCGTGGTAGGTCAGCACGGTGGCCTCACCGGCCAGCACCCCGGCCCGGCGCTGCCCGCTGGGGTCGAGCCGATCCAGCACTCCCGAACCGGCGAGCCGGCGCAGCCGCGCCCGGACCCGCTCGGCAAGCTGCTGGGCGGCCTTGCGGGTGAAGGTCAAGCCGAGCACCGCGTCGGGGGTGACGTACCCGTTGGCCACCAGCCACACCACCCGAGCCGCCATCGTCTCGGTCTTCCCCGATCCAGCACCGGCGACCACGAGAGCCGGCTCGGCTGGATCGGCGGCGATGACCTCAGCCTGCTCGGTGGTCGGCGGCGCCGCGCCCAGCTCCGCGGCGAGCTCGATCGGACCGATGCTGCCGACCGGCGCCGCGCTGTACGCAACGATCATTGGGTCACCTGCCGGCCGGCCTCGTGCAACGGGCACGCGATCTTCGAGGGGCACCGGTCGCAGTCACCGTTGTCGACCGCGGCGAACTCCGGCCCCGAGGTGCGCCGGGCGGCCTCGCGCACGACACCACGCCACCGCGCCAGCGCGGGTTCATCCAGCGGCCGCTGGTTTCGCTGCACCGACGCCGGGGTGCGCGCGGAGACCTGAACGATGCGGGCGCCACCGGGCTCGGTGGCCAATCCGTGCCCGGTGAACGCGCCGTGTGCCGCGGCGAGCTGGTAGATGGCCAGCTGCGCGTGGTCCTCGGCGGCCTCCTTGCTCAGCGGGGTCTTGCTGCTCTTCACATCGACGATCACGGGGCGGCCCTGGCCATCCCGCTCCAACCGGTCCACCCGGCCCCGGAGCAGGACGGCGCTGCCCTGCCCCCCGGCATCCGCCGGGCCGACCGAGCCGTCAGCTGGGCCGGCCGAGCCGGCCGGAATGTCACCGGGGTTGTCAACCGGGGGGAGCTGCACCTCGATCTCCTGCTCGCAGCCGACCTCGGTGAGCTCACCCCGGCTATCTCTCCACCAGCTGCGGAACATCTCGACCATCTGGCGCACCCGCTGCTGCTCGGCGCGGGAGTACCACGGGGCCCCCGCGTCGACGCCCGCCCAGGCTTCGGCGAGGGCTCGTTCCAGCTGCTGGTCGGTGGCACCAGCGGCCACCGCCTGGACCAAGCGGTGCACCAGCGAACCGGTGACCGCCGGCAGCGCGCGGACGTCCTCGCCGCCGTGACGGGTGAGCAGCCAGCGCAACGGGCAGTTCGACACCAGCTCCACCAGCGAGGGTGACACCCGGGCCGGCTCACCCAGCACCCGCAACGGCGAGGTGGTCGACCGCAAGCCCAGGCCGTACCAGGAATCGGGGTGCGCGCCGGGTACCCCGGCCCGCGCCAGCTGCGCCAGGCCGGCCGCGGCGCTGCGCCTCAGCGCACCGTCCTCGGCCGGATCGCAGCACACCCGGCGCAGCTCGGCGACGAGTTCGGGCAGGCTCAGCCCCCGTTCCCGGGTGGCTACCACCCGCTCGGGCAGCAACGCGCTGCCACCGTCGCGGCCCTCCAGCTCATCGAGGAACCGGGAGGGCTGCTCGTCATCGCCCCGCACCGCGCTGACCAGCAACCGGTGCCGGGCCCGGCTGGCCGCCACCAGCAGCAGCCGCCGTTCCTCGGCCAGCAGCGGCGCCGTGCGCGAGACCGTGCCGGACTCGACGCCGGCGATGGTGTCGACCAGGTGCTCCACGCCGAGCAGCGAGCCGCGCAGCCGCAGATCGGGCCAGCTTCCCTCTTGCACTCCGGGCACGGCTACGAGCGACCATTCCCGGCCGGCCGCGGCGTGTGCGGTGAGCACGGTGACCGCGTCGCCCTGGGGTGAGCGCGCCGCCAGCGAGTCACCAGGGATCTGCTGTTCGGTGAGGTAGTCACAGAAGCTGAGCAGGCCCCCCGGACCTCCGTCGACACCCGGTAGCCGATCGGCGTAACGGGCAGCGGCGTCGAAGAGCGCGACGACAGCATCGAGGTCACGATCGGCCTGCACCCCGGCGGGCCCGCCGCGAGCCGCGGTCGCCGCCCAGCGCCGTGCGAGCCCGCTGGCCTGCCAGAGTTGCCACAGCACGTCCTCGGCGCTGCCACCGGAACGAGCCGCGCGTGCGGCGGCGCTGAGCAGGCCGGCCAGCCTGCTGGCCGGCGCGGCAGCCTGCTCGTCGAGCCCGTCCAGCAGGGACCCCCCGGGTTCGCAACCGGCGCCCCCGCTCAGCGCCGCGACGAGCAGCGTGCCGCTGGTCCGCGCCCCACCGGCAGCCAGCTCGCGGCGCCGCAACTCCCGGCGCAACCGGCGCACCGCCAGCTGATCGGCCCCGCCCAGCGGAGAGGTGAGCAACGCGGCCGCCAGCTCCTCGTCGAGCGCTGCTGGCTGCACCGCGCAGCGCAACGCCGCCAGCAGCGGTTGCACCGCGCTCTGGTGGGCCACCGGCAGATCCTCACGCGGCACCGCAACCGGCACCCCGGCCGAGAGCAAGGCCCGGCGCAGCACCGGCAGCGCCCGGGTGGTGGAGCGCACCAGCACCGCCATGTCCGACCAGGCCACCCCGCCCAGCAGGTGGGCGCGGCGCAATTGATCGGCCACCCAGGACGCCTCGGCCGCGGCCGAGGCGAACACCCGGACGTCGACCTCCCCGCCCGGTTGCTCACCCTCGGGGCCGCGCAGGGCGGGTCGCGGTCCGGGCAACCGGCCGGCCAACCGGGATACCGCGGCGCGCACTGCGGGAGCCATCCGGTGATCAGTGTGCAGCTGGACTGCTGCACACTCCCCGGTGCGGAGCAGGCCGGCATCAGCGCCGCGGAAGGAGAAGATCGTCTGGTCCGGGTCACCGAAGCACAGCAACTCGTGCGCCCCCGCGCCGAGCCGGGTCACCAGCCTGGCCTGCAGCGGATCGAGGTGCTGGGCGTCATCCACGATCAAGTGGCGTACCCGGTCGGACTCCCGGCGCAGCACCTCGGCATCGGTCTCGAGCACCAGCAGGGCCGCCGACACCAGCTCGGCTGCGTCCAGCGCCGGGGCGGTGGCTTGCGGCGCGGCGGTGCCCACCGATCCGCGTAACTGCATCACCTGCTCGTAGCTGCGGAAGAACCGTCCGGCGGCGATCCACTCCGCGCGCCCGGTTCGGCGGCCGAGCGCGGTGAGGTCCTCCGGTGCCAGCCCGCGCTCCGCCGCGCGCATCAGCAGATCCCGCAGCTCGGCGGCGAAGGCCGGCAGGCCCAGCGCCGAGCGGAGCCGCGGCGGCCAGTTCCGGCCACCGGTCTCGCACTCGCCCGCGAGCAGCTCGCGGATGACCACATCCTGCTCGGGGCCGGAGAGCAGCCGGGGCGGCGGTGCATCGTGCAGTGATGCCTGCAGCCGCAGCACGGCGAACGCATAGGAGTGCACGGTGCGCACCAGCGGTTCCCGCACCGTGGGGGTGACACCGCGGGCCACGAGCCGCTCGACGATGTGTTCCCGCAGTTCCGCCGCCGCGCGGCGGCTCGCGGTGAGCACCAGCACCCGCTCGGGATCAGCCCCGCGCTGAATCCGATCGGCAACGGTCTGCGCGACGAGCGTGGTCTTGCCGGTGCCCGGACCACCGAGCACCCGCAGGGATCCGCCACTGTGCTCCAGCACCCGATCGGCTTCAGGACCCCGCGCGAGCGCCCGGGGCAGGTCGGTTACGGAACGAACAAGGGTGGGCACGCTGCGCATGCAACCACGCGGCGCCGACAGTCCGCGGCGCGGGAGGATGGCGCGGGAGGATGGCGCGGGAGGATAACGGCGATGGATGCCGAGAGCCTGGAGCGGGTGCGCGAGGTCGTCGCGGCCATCCCGGCCGGCTCGGTCCTCGCCTACGGTGAGGTCGCGGCCCGCGCGGGGTTGCCCGGCCGGGCCCGGTTGGTGGGCCGGATCCTCGCCGAGGACGGCCACGACTTGCCGTGGCACCGGGTGCTGCGCGCCGATGGCACCCCGGCTGCCCACCTGGTGGCCGAACAGCTGGCCCGGTTACGCGCTGAAGGCGTGCTGGCCGCGGGGGGACGGGTCCCGATGCGCCGCTACCGCGCGACCGAGTGAACGAGGCGCAGACCCGGCGTGACGAACGTGGTCGAGCGCAACCGAGCAGTGCGTGCGCCGAGTTCGACAACAGCGCTGCCCGAAGCGCTGCGATCTACCCTGCGGTGAAACTCGGGCGTATGCAGGGCTCTCCCGCGGGCGAGAGACCGTCATTCCGCTAATGTATGGTAGGTGGTTGCGTGTGGGGCAATTGTTCGCCATTATTGTTACCGTAAACCCATGGATCGAAGAACCGGATTCTGCTGGTCACTCAGTGTCAGGTAACCGGGATGTTACCACCTGTAAAGCGCCTGAAAATATTAACCGTCGAAATCGTTACCCCTTCCCGTCTCGCACCGACCGGGAACAGCCGACGATGCACCCCACGGAAGTCTCGTGCGACCGTAACAGCAGGTCAGACCCCAGATCCACGGTCGCAGGACGAGCCTACGAGATGAACGCCACGTTACGTTCCCCGCACTGCGTTTGGTGCCGGAGATGTGAGTATCGAAAGTCACCTTGAAGGTAATGAAACCGGCGTCTACGGTGAGCAGACCAGCGCCCTGACGTGAATTATCGGTAGACGAGGTGGCTTCTGTGTCCGATATTCGCAATGGCAGCTCGAGCCCCGAGACAGCGACTGGATTCGCCGATTCGCTGTTGCGGATCGGCCGGCATTTCCAGCGCGGCGAGGCCTCGGCGGATCTGCGGACGCTGCACCAGATCGGCGGGCGGTCAGCGGATGCCTTCTACCGGGATCGTTGGGCTTACGACAAAGTGGTGCGCTCCACCCACGGGGTGAACTGCACTGGATCATGCTCGTGGAAGATCTACGTCAAGGACGGGATCATCACCTGGGAGGCGCAGCAGACCGATTATCCCTCGATCGGTCCGGATAAGCCGGAGTACGAGCCACGCGGCTGCCCCCGGGGAGCGTCCTTTTCCTGGTACACCTACTCGCCGGCGCGCGTTCGTTACCCCTACGTGCGCGGCACGCTGCTGGAGCTGTACCGGGAAGCGAAGCAGCGGCTCAAGGACCCGGTCCTCGCCTGGGCCGATGTGGCCGACGATCCGGAGAAATCCCGCCGGTACAAATCCGCGCGCGGGATGGGCGGGTTCGTGCGGGCCGAATGGTGGGAGGCCGTCGAGATAGTGGCCGCCGCGCATGTGCACACCATCAAGCGGTACGGACCCGATCGGGTCGCCGGATTCTCACCGATCCCGGCGATGTCGATGGTCAGCCACGCCGCCGGTGCCCGATTCATCTCGTTGGTCGGCGGGGCCATGCTGTCGTTCTATGACTGGTACGCCGACCTGCCGGTCGCCTCCCCCCAGGTGTTCGGCGACCAGACCGACGTGCCGGAATCCGCCGACTGGTTCGATGCCGGTTACCTCGTCATGTGGGGTTCCAACGTCCCGGTAACCCGAACTCCGGATGCGCATTACATGACCGAGGCCCGCTACCGGGGCCAGAAAGTGGTGGTGGTCTCGCCGGATTACGGCGATCACACGAAATTCGCCGACGAGTGGTTACCGGCCCGACCGGGTACCGACGCCGCGCTGGCGATGGCCATGGGGCACGTGATCTGCAAGGAGTTCTTCGTCGAGCGGCAGACCCCCCGCTTCACCGACTACGTCAAGCGCTACACCGACCTGCCATTCCTGATCACCCTGGAACAGCGGGATGGCGGGGCATGGGCGCCCGGCAAGTTCCTCACCGCAGCCGATCTGGGCGACACCAGCGACGGCGCCGAGTCCAAGACCGTGCTGCTGGACGCCGGCGGGGAACCGGTGGTGCCCAACGGCTCACTGGGTCATCGCTTCACCCGCTCCGGGGAAGGCCGCTGGAATCTCGATCTGCGGGAAGTGGACCCGTTACTCACGCTCCACGGCAGCACTGGAGCCCGCGCCGTCGAGGTCCACCTTCCCCGGTTCGACACCGCCGAGCCCGGGGTGCTGGATCGCGGGGTACCGGCCCGCAGGGTGGCCGGCACGCTGGTCACCACCGTGTTCGACCTGCTGCTGGCCCAGTACGGGGTACACCGGCCAGGGTTGCCGGGCAGCTGGCCCACCGGCTATGACGACGCCGAGGCGCCCTACACCCCGGCCTGGCAGGAGCCGATCACCGGCGTGCCGGCGTCGGCGGCGGAGCGGATCGGGCGGGAGTTCGCGGACAACGCCGAGCGTTCCGGCGGCCGGTCGATGATCCTGATGGGTGCGGGCACCAATCACTGGTTCCACTCCGATCTGACCTACCGGTCGTTCCTGGCACTGGTGATGCTCACCGGGTGCCAGGGGGTCAACGGCGGCGGGTGGGCGCATTACGTGGGGCAGGAGAAGTGCCGGCCGATCACCGGCTGGTCGACGCTGGCCTTCGCGCTGGACTGGCAGCGGCCGCCGCGGCAGATGCAGGGCACCATCTACTGGTACCTGGCCACCGACCAGTGGCGCTACGACCCGTTCACCGCCGAGGTGATGACCTCACCACTGGCGAAAGGGCGCTTCGCCGGGCGGACCGCGGCCGACAACATCGCGCTGGCCAGCAGGTTGGGCTGGATGCCCAGCTACCCGACGTTCAACCGCAACCCGCTGGATCTGGCCGACGAGGCCCAACGGTTGGGCAAGCCCGCCGCCGAGCACGCCATCGACGGGCTGCGCACCGGGCACCTGCGGTTCGCCTGCGAGGACCCGGACGCGCCGGAGAACTTCCCGCGGTGCCTGACGGTGTGGCGGGCCAACCTGCTCGGCTCCTCGGCCAAGGGCAACGAGTACTTCCTACGCCACCTGCTGGGCACCGACTCCAACCTGCAGGCCGCCGACCACGACGGGGTGCGCCCCGCCGAGGTCACCTGGCGCGAGGAGGCGCCGGTGGGCAAGCTCGACCTCCTGCTGTCGCTGGATTTCCGGATGACCAGCACCACGCTGTTCTCCGACGTCGTGCTGCCCGCCGCGACCTGGTACGAGAAGCACGACCTGTCCAGCACCGACATGCACCCCTACGTGCACGCTTTCTCCCCCGCGATCTCCCCACCGTGGGAGACCAGGACCGATTTCGAGGCGTTCCACCGGATCGCCCGCGGGTTCTCCTGGCTGGCCGAGAAACACCTCGGCGTGCGCCAGGACCTCGTCGCGGTCCCACTGCTGCACGACACCGCCGACGCCACCGCGCAACCCGGTGGCCGGGTGCTGGACTGGAAAGCCGGCGAATGCGAACCGATCCCCGGCAAGACCATGCCGCGGCTGGTCGTGGTGGAGCGCGACTACCCGGCGATCGGCGAGAAGATGGCCGCGCTCGGCCCGCTGGTGGAGCGCGTCGGGCTGACCACCAAGGGTGTCACTGTCCACCCGGACGCCGAGGTCGAGTACCTCCGGGCAGTCAACGGCGCGATCATCTCCGGGCGGGCGGAGGGCCGGCCGTCGCTGGCCAAGGACACCCACGCCGCGGAGGCCATCCTGGCGCTGTCCGGCACCACCAACGGGCGGCTGGCCACCGAGGGATTCCGCACCCTGGAGCGGCGCACCGGGACCAGGCTGGCTGACCTGGCCGCGGAGAACGAGGGGAAGCGGATCACCTTCGCCGACACCCAGGCCCGCCCGGTGCCGGTGATCACCTCGCCGGAGTGGTCCGGCAGCGAGACCGGAGGCCGGCGCTACGCCCCGTTCACCATCAACACCGAGCGGCTCAAACCGTGGCACACCCTCACCGGACGGCAACACTTCTACCTCGATCACGATTGGATGTCCGAACTCGGCGAGCAGATGCCGATCTTCCGTCCGCCACTGGACATGACGGCCCTGTTCGGCGAGCCCACCGTCGGTGCCACCAGCGTCGACGGAAGCCGGGCGGTCACCGTGCGGTATCTCACCCCGCATTCGAAGTGGTCCATCCACTCCGCCTACCAGGACAACCTGCACATGCTCACGCTGTCCCGCGGCGGTCAGGCCATCTGGATCTCCGATGTGGACGCCGCCAAGATCGGTGTGGCGGACAACGACTGGATCGAGGCCGTCAACCGCAACGGTGTGGTGGTCGCCCGGGCGATCGTCAGCCACCGGATGCCTGAGGGCACCGTGTTCATGTACCACGCCCAGGAGCGCACCGTGAACGTGCCGCGCACCGAGAAGACCGGGAAGCGCGGCGGCATCCACAATGCCCTCACCCGGCTGATGATCAAGCCGTCGCACCTGATCGGCGGCTACGCCCAGCAGTCCTTCGCGCTGAACTACCACGGCCCCACCGGCAACCAGCGTGATGAGGTCACCACCATCCGCCGCCGCAGCCAGGAGGTGACCTACTGATGAAGGTCATGGCGCAGCTGGCGATGGTGATGAACCTGGACAAGTGCATCGGCTGCCACACCTGCAGTGTCACCTGCAAGCAGGCGTGGACCAACCGGAGTGGAGTCGAGTACGCGTGGTTCAACAACGTCGAGACCAGGCCGGGACAGGGTTATCCACGGCAGTACCAGGACCAGGAGAAATGGAAAGGCGGCTGGACGCTCACCAAGCGCGGCCGGCTGACGTTGCGCTCGGGCTCGCGGCTCAAGCGGCTGCTCAACATCTTCGCCAACCCCGACCTGCCCACCGTCGCCGACTACTACGAGCCGTGGACCTACGATTACGACACCCTGCTGTCGGCTCCCCCGAGCGACACCACCCCGGTGGCCCGGCCGAAATCGCAGATCACCGGTGAGGACACCGCGATCACCTGGGGTGCCAACTGGGACGACGACCTGGGCGGCGGCCCCGAGCAGATCGGCCGGGACCCGCTGCTGGCCCGGGTGTCCGAGCAGGTGAAGCTGGAGTTCCAGCAGACGTTCATGTTCTACCTGCCGCGGATCTGCGAGCACTGCCTCAACCCCTCCTGCGCGGCGTCCTGCCCGTCCGGCGCGATCTACAAGCGCAGCGAGGACGGGATCGTGCTGGTCGATCAGGATCGCTGCCGCGGGTGGCGCCAATGCGTCACCGGCTGCCCGTATAAGAAGATCTACTTCAACCACAAGACCGGTAAAGCCGAGAAATGCACGTTCTGCTACCCGCGGGTGGAGGTGGGCATCCCCACGGTCTGCGCGGAGACCTGCGTGGGGCGGCTGCGCTACATCGGCGTGGTGTTCTACGACGCGGACGCGGTGCTGGCCGCTGCCTCAGTACCCGACGACAAGGACCTCTATCCGGCGCAGCTGGGCGTGTTCCTCAACCCGCACGACCCGCGGGTGGTGGCCGAGGCCGAGCGAGCCGGCATCTCGCAGGAGTGGATCGAGGCCGCGCAGGCGTCCCCGATCTACAAGTTGATCGTGGACTACCAGGTGGCGCTGCCGCTGCACCCGGAATACCGGACCATGCCGATGGTCTGGTACATCCCGCCGCTGTCCCCCGTGGTGGACGTGCTGTCGAGCACCGGGCATGACGGCGAGAATTCCGGCAACCTGTTCGGCGCGATCGACGCGCTGCGCATCCCGGTGGAGTACCTGGCCGAGCTGTTCACCGCGGGCGACGTCGGGCCGGTGCGCGCCTCGTTGCAGCGGCTGGCCGCGATGCGCGCACACATGCGCCGGGTCAATCTCGGGGAACCGGTCGACCCGGAGATCGCCGAGTCGGTGCGGCTGACGCCGGCCGAGATCGAGGCGATGTACCGACTGCTGGCCATCGCCAAGTACGAGCATCGCTACGTCATCCCCAGCGCGGCCGGCTCGGACGCCCACCGGCTGGATGCGCTGGCCACCGGGTGCAGCCTGGAGGGCGACGGTGGCCCGGGCATGACCGCGTTCGACGTCATGGACGACAAGTTCCACTTGACGCAGCAGCCGGCCGACAGCAACGGCGCCGCCGCACCGGCGGACAAGGGTCGCCGGATCAACCTGCTCAACTGGGACGGCAAGAGCACCAACGGTCTGTTCCCAGGGCACACCAATGGCGTAGCGAATGGTGCGGCGACCGACCCTGAGCCCGTGGTGGAGAGCGCCCAGTGAGCCCGCAGCTGCATGAGCGGATGGTGTGGCGGATCGCCGCGCTGCTGCTGGACTACCCGGCGCAGCAGACCCTGGACATGCTCGACGAGCTGCACGCCGGAGCCGTCGCGCTGCCCGCGCCGGCCGGACCCGCACTGATGTCCTTCGTGGACCACCTCCGCGGCACACCGCCGATCGAGCTGGCCGCGTACTACGTGGAGACCTTCGACCTGCGCCGCCGCAACTGCCTGCACCTGAGCTACTACGCCTTCGGTGACACCCGCAAACGCGGCATGGCGCTGCTGCGGTTCAAGCATGCCTACCGCGTGGCGGGTTTCGAGCTGGGCGAGCACGAGCTGCCGGACCATCTGGCGGTGGTGCTGGAGTTCGCCGCGAGGATCGACCCGGCTGCCGGCCGGCGGCTGCTGGTGGAGTACCGGCCGGTCGTGGAGTTGCTGAGGCTGTCCCTGCGGGAGTGCGAGTCGCCCTATGCGGCGGTGCTCGAGGCGGTGTGCGCCACCCTGCCCGAGCTCAACGTCGCCGACCGGCGCCGGGTCGCCGAACTGGCCGCGCAGGGTCCGCCGGAGGAAGAGGTGGGCCTGGAGCCGTTTGCGATGGATCCGGCGCTCCAGGAGCACATGGGAGGACGCCGATGACGACTCTGCTGTGGTTGACGGTGCCGTATGTGGCGTTCACGTCGTTCGTGGTGGGCCACCTCTGGCGGTACCGGCACGACCAGTTCGGTTGGACCACCCGCTCTTCCCAGCTCTACGAGAGCCGGCTGCTCCGGCTGGGTAGCCCCTTGTTCCATTTCGGGCTGCTGGCGGTGCTCGGTGGGCACGTGCTGGGCATCGGCATCCCCGCGAGCTGGACCTCGGCGCTCGGGGTCTCGGAGTTCGCCTACCACCTGATGTCGGTGTCCTTCGGCACGCTGTCCGGCCTGGCCACCGTCGCCGGACTGGGGATCCTGCTGTACCGGCGAATCACCGTGGTAGCG
>DASYAZ010000083.1:0-25173 GCA_036501085.1 Pseudonocardiaceae bacterium
CGGAACATCAGCACCCCGGAAGTACACCGCGCCATCACGTTGATAAGCGTGACCTGTCGCCAGCAGTGCCGAAGCCAGCTGGACGACCCGGCCTACGTGATGGCGTGCCCGGGGCTCGTGCTCGGGCCGGCGTACCCGCAGCGCGCTCATGTCCCGGCCGAACAGGTACTCCTGCTCCAGCGCGAACTCATCGAAGCGCCGACCCCGTTGCAGCGCGGCATCCGTGAGCACGTCATCGACGTCGGTGATGTTGCGCGCGGTCACGGTCTCCGCTCCGGCCAGCCGGAGTACTGCGGCGGCGGCATCCGCCCACACGAAGGTGTTGGCGTGCCCGAGATGGGTCACGTCATAGGGGGTGATACCGCAGACGTAAAGCCGAGCCGGGCTGACAACCGGCAGTGGCGCCCCGCCCAGCCAGATCTGATCCGTGTGCCCGCGACGGCCGCGATGGTCCATGCTCTCCATCCTGCCTGCCCCGGCGAAAAATGTGAGCCGAGGGCCGTGGTCGGCCATCATGGTGGAATGAACAGCCGTGATCGGGACTCCACCGGTCGAGCCCGCAATGCCCGACCCCGGGATGCCCTGGGCCGTCCGCTGCCGCGCGGTGCCCGCGGAGTTGCTCGGGTTCCCGAGGACGTGGTGCTCAGCCCAGACGAGGCGGTGCGCCAAGCCCAGCGACTCATCGACGACGGGTATCCCTTCCACGCCCACGAGGTGTTCGAGGCGGTGTGGAAATCAACTCCGGAACAGGACCGCGAGTTGTGGCAGGGTCTGGCGCAACTCGCAGTGGGCCTCACTCACGTGCAGCGGGGCAACTCGACCGGCGCGATGACGTTGCTGCGCCGCAGCGCGGACCGGATCGAGAGCTACTCCGAAGTCACTCCGTACGGGCTGGACGTGGCAGGTCTGGCCAGCTACGCCCGCGCGCTGGCAGTCGAGATCGAACGGGACGGCACAACCGCGGCCGCAAGAAGCCGCCTGCGGCCGCGGTTGTGCTCGTGAGTGGGAAACAGTGTTATAGCACCCAATGCCACTCACGAGCGTTCCGCATTGGGATGACGCTGGACTACAGCGGTGGTTTCGCCGGTGCCGTTGCGGAGCTGGCGGACTACGAGAAGGCCGGGCTCGACATCGTCTTCGTGCCCGAGGCGTACAGCTTCGACGCGGTCAGCCAGCTGGGCTTCATCGCGGCACGGACCGAGCGGCTGGAGATCGCCTCCGGGATCCTGCAGATCTACACCCGCACCCCGGCGTTGACCGCGATGACCGCGGCCGGGCTGGACTACGTCTCCGGTGGCCGGTTCACCCTGGGTATCGGCGCCTCGGGCCCGCAGGTGATCGAGGGCTTCCACGGGGTGCCCTACACCGCCCCGCTGGGCCGTACCCGGGAACTGGTGGAGATCTGCCGCCAGGTGTGGCGGCGGGAGCTGCTGGAGCACCAGGGCAGGCACTACCAGATCCCATTGCCGGCAGAGCGCGGCACCGGGTTGGGCAAGCCACTGAAGCTGATCAACCACCCGGTGCGGGCGCGGATCCCGATCGTCATCGCTGCCATCGGACCGAAGAACGTGCAACTGGCCGCGGAGATCGCTGAGGGTTGGCAGCCGATCTTCTACCTGCCCGAGCGCGCGGGCGAGGTCTGGGGTGACTCGCTGGCGGCGGGCAGCGCGCTGCGCGACCCGGCGCTGGGCCCGCTCGACGTGGTGGTCACCGCCCCGCTGGCCATCACCGAGGGCAAGGACACTGCCGATGCGCTGCTGAACGCGCTGCGCCCGATGCTGGCGCTCTACATCGGTGGCATGGGCGCCAGGGGACGCAACTTCTACCACGACCTGGCCTGCCGGTACGGGTTCGGAACCGAGGCCGGCGTGATCCAAGACCGTTACCTGGCCGGCGACCGGGCCGCCGCCGCTGCTGCAGTGCCCGACGAGCTGGTCCGCCGCAGCTCGCTGATCGGACCGGCCGGATACGTCCGGGACCGCCTGGAGGTGCTGCGCGGGTCGGGGGTCAGCACACTGAACGTGACCCCGATGGCCGGATCGGCCGCGGAGCGGGTGCGGCTCGTCGAACGGATCCGGGATCTCGCAGGTGATCTGTAGCGCTTCCGCGTGGTGGCCGCCTGCGTCCACACTGGACAGTCATCCCCGGCCACTGTGGACAAGGTCACTCCGGGCGTGGCACCGTGGGGAGGTGCGCGAGCTGAACGCTACCTCGGCGGCCCTGCTCGGGCTACTGCAGGGCGGCCCGTTGACGGGCGGGCAGCTCGTCGTGGCCGCTGGTGAGCGGTACGGATCGTTCTTCAGCGTCACTCGCAGCCAGGTCTACCGCGAGCTGCCGGTGCTCACCGAGGGCGGCCTGCTCCGGCTCGGAAAGCGGGGTGCGCGATCCAGCCAGCAGTACGTCCTCACTGCCGCCGGTAAGCGGGCGTTCAAGTCATGGCTCACCGCCACCTCAGGATCGGACAACCTGCGCAGCCCGTTGATCCTGCGCCTGGTGCACGCCGGGCAACTCACCGCCAAGCAGCGCGCCAACCTGGTCGGCAACGCCCGGGTGGATTATCTCGGCTATCTCGACGAGGCCAGGGCAGAGGCGAAGGCAGCCACCGATCCGTACACGAAGGCCGCCGCCGACTTCACGGTGGCGCACCGGCGTGCGGTGCTCAAACTGCTGGACGCCATCCCCACGGACTGAGCACCGGGGCGACTACCCTGGCTCGACGTGAATGCCGACGTCGCTGCCGACCTCAAGGATCTCACCGCCACCCTCACCGGTATCGAGACGGTGCTGGACATCGACCGGCTGCGGGCTCAGGTGGCCGAGCTGCAGGAGCAGGCAGCTCGCCCCGATCTGTGGGATGACGTCGAGAACGCCCAGCAGGTCAACAGCAAGCTCTCGCACAAGCAGGGCGATCTGCGGCGGGTGCTCGCGCTGCGGCAAAGGCTGGAGGACGTGGAAGTCCTCTACGAGCTCGCTGAGGAGGGCGACGACGAGAGCACCCGCAGCGAGGCTGACACCGAGCACAACCGGTTGCGCCAGGAGATCGCGTCGCTGGAGATCCGGACCCTGCTCTCCGGCGAGTACGACGAGCGGGACGCCCTGGTGACGATCCGCTCCGAGGCCGGGGGAGTGGACGCTGCGGACTGGGCCGAGATGCTCATGCGGATGTACCTGCGGTGGGCGGAGCGGCACGGCTATTCCACCGAGGTCTATGACATCTCCTTCGCCGAGGAGGCCGGGATCAAGTCGGCGACCTTCGTGGTCAAGGCGCCCTTCGCCTACGGCACCCTCTCAGTGGAGCAGGGTACGCATCGGCTGGTCCGGATCTCGCCGTTCGACAACCAGGGCCGCAGGCAGACGTCCTTCGCCGGGGTCGAGGTGCTCCCGGTGACCGCGACCACCGATCACGTCGACATCCCGGAGAACGAGATCCGGATTGACGTCTTTCGCTCCTCCGGTCCCGGGGGGCAGAGTGTCAACACCACCGACTCCGCAGTGCGTATCACCCATCTGCCCACCGGCATCGTGGTGTCCTGCCAGAACGAGAAATCGCAGATCCAGAACCGGGCTGCGGCGATGCGGGTCCTGCAATCCCGGCTGCTGGAACGCAAACGTCAGGAACGGCAGGCCGAGCTCGATGCGCTCAAGGGTGAGGGCAGCTCGTGGGGTAACCAGATGCGCTCCTACGTGCTGCACCCCTACCAGATGGTCAAGGACCTGCGGACCGAGCATGAGGTGGGTAACCCGGCTGCGGTGCTCGACGGGGACATCGACGGCTTCCTCGAATCCGGTATCCGGTGGCGCCGCCAGCAGGAGACGCGGGTATCCGGTTGACCCGGTTGAGCGTGGGCATTCGGGTTAACGAGGCGACCTGTGCCGTGTTGCCGGGTGCGGGCCCGGGGTGCATGAGTACACTCGCCGCTCGTGATCCGGCTCAACCATGTGAGCAAGTCCTATCGGACTTCTACCCGACCCGCCCTCGACGATGTCACCGTCGAGGTGGAAAAGGGGGAGTTCGCGTTTCTCATTGGCCCGTCCGGATCAGGTAAATCCACATTTCTGCGCCTGTTGCTGCGGGAGGAAGTGCCCAGCAAAGGTGAGGTGTACGTGGCGGACCTGAACGTCAGCAAGCTCTCCCAACGCCGCATCCCGCAGCTGCGGCAGCGGGTGGGCTGTGTGTTCCAGGACTTCCGCCTGCTGGGTAACAAGACCGTTGCCGAGAATGTCGCGTTCGCCCTCGAGGTGATCGGCAAGCCCCGGCACACCATCCGCAAGGTGGTGCCCGAGGTGCTGGAGCTGGTCGGGCTGGAGGGCAAGGCGGACCGGATGCCGCACGAGCTCTCCGGCGGCGAGCAGCAGCGGGTCGCGATTGCCAGAGCCTTTGTCAACCGCCCCCTGGTGCTGCTGGCCGACGAGCCCACCGGAAACCTGGATCGCGACATCAGTCACGAGATCATGCTGCTGCTGGAAAGGATCAACCGAACGGGCACTACGGTCCTGATGGCCACCCACGACCACGCGATCGTCGACTCGATGCGCCGCCGCGTTGTGGAACTCAACCTGGGGCAAGTGATCCGGGACGAGAGCCGCGGCGTGTACGGCGTCGGCCGCTGAGACCCCCACCACCGACTCGAGGAATATCCACTGCCCATGCGTGCCAGCTTCGTGTTCAGCGAGGTCGCGACCGGCCTGCGCCGCAACGTCACGATGACCGTGGCGATGATTCTGACGACGGCGATCTCACTCGGCCTGCTGGGTGGGGGGCTGCTCGTGGTCCGCACCATCGATCGGATGCAGCAGGACTACTACCAGCGCGTTGAAACCGTCGTGTACCTCAGTGCCGACATCAGCGGGAATGACCCCAACTGCACGTCCAGCACGTGCTCGGGCCTGCGCCGGCAGCTGGAGTCCAGTCCCGGCGTGCAGACGGTGATCTTCGAGAGCAGGCAGGCTGCCTTCGCCCGCTTCCAGCGGATCTTCCAGGGTCAACCGGAGCTGTTGCAGCTGGCCAGACCCGAGGCGCTGCCGGCCTCGTTGCGGGTCCAGCTCTCCGATCCAGCTCGCTTCCCCTCGATCGCCAAGGCCTTCACCGGTCGGCCTGGGGTGGACCGGGTCACCGATCAGGGCGAGTACCTCCGCCAGCTGTTCCGCGCCCTCAACGGGTTGCGCAACGCCACTTTCGTGATCGCCCTGATCCAGGCGCTCGCCGCGCTGCTGCTGATCTCCAACACGATCCAGATCTCGGCCTTCACCCGGCGCACGGAGGTCGGCGTCATGCGGCTCACCGGTGCCTCCCGCTGGTACACCCAGCTGCCCTTCCTCCTGGAGGCGGTGGTCGCCGGTGTGGTCGGTGCTGTCCTGGCTATCGTGGGACTGGTGGTCGGCAAGGTTGCCTTCGTCGATCGGGTGCTGGCCAGCGTCTTCGATGCGGCCATCGTGCCGCGGTTGAGTTACGGGGACATCGCCGCGGTCGCTCCGATCCTGCTCCTCGTGGGCGCCACGGTTGCCGCGTTGACCGGTTATGTCACGCTGCGGTTCTACGTGCGGACGTGATTCGCTGCGCACCTGAAGGTGAAGGATGAAGGAACGCGGCCGGAAGGTGATCGTGTCCAACCGGCGCGCCCGGCACGACTACGAGATCATGGACACCTACGAGGCGGGCATCGTGCTCACCGGCACGGAGGTGAAGTCGCTGCGGGCCGGTCGCGCCTCGCTGGCTGACGCCTACGCCAGCGTCGAGGACGGCGAGGTGTGGTTACGCGGCCTGCACATCCCCCAGTACACCGAAGGTAGCTGGACCAACCACGAGCCCCGGCGGACCCGCAAGCTGCTGCTGCACCGCAAGGAGATCATCCGGCTGATCGGCAAGACCCGCGAGCAGGGGCTGGCCCTGGTGCCGCTGTCGATGTACTTCGCCGACGGCAAGGTGAAGGTGGAGATCGCGCTGGGTCGCGGCAAGCGGTCCTACGACAAGCGGGCAGACCTGGCCACGCGGGACGCGAACCGCGAGGTCCAGCGCGCCCTGGGACGGCGAGCCAAGGGCATGGAGTGAGCGCCCCCGGTGCGCCCCGTGACCCGCTGGTAACGCCGCCCGGAGACGATGCTGATGTCGCGGCCTGGGTGGCGGCTCTCGGCTTGGACGGCCTGACCGACCTGCACGTGCACTTCCTTCCTGATCAGGTGATGGCCAAGGTGTGGGCCTACTTCGACCGGGCCGCCGAGCACTACGGCACGCCCTGGCCGGTGCACTACCGGTTGCCGCAGGAAGATCGGGTCGCGGCGCTGCGCGAGCTGGATGTCCGGATGTTCGCCCCGCTGGTCTACCCGCACAAACCGGGGATGGCGAACTGGCTCAACCACTGGGTCGCCGACTTCGCTGCCGCGGTCCCGCAGGCCGTGCCCACCGCCACCCTCTACCCCGAACCGGGCGTGACCGGGTACCTGGAGCGGGCGCTGGCCGGTGGCGCCCGCTGCGTCAAGGTCCATGTGCAGGTAGGTGGTTTCGACCCACGGGACCCGCTGCTCGATCCCGCATGGGCGATGCTGGCCGAGGCGAACGTGCCGGTGGTGGTGCACTGCGGGCACGGCCCGATCCCCGGGCGCTTCACCGGGCTGGACGTGTTCGAGCAGGTGCTCTCCGCCCACCCCCAGCTGGTCGCGGTGCTGGCCCATGCCGGGCTACCCGACTACATCGGCGCACTGGACCTGCTTCGCCGGTACCCCAGGGTGCATATGGACACCACGATGGTGGGGGTGGCATTCACCGAGGCGTTCGCGCCGGTGCCACCGGACTGGCCTGCGCGACTGCTGGACGTGGCGGACCGGGTCGTGCTCGGGACCGACTTCCCGAACATCCCCTACGACTACGCCACCCAGCTGCGTGCCATCGCGGGCTGGGCCGCAGCCGACGACCGGCTGGGTGCCGGGTTCCTGCGCGCGGTCCTGCACGACACTCCCACCCGGCTACTGCGGGGATGAGAAGTGGACGTCCAGGCGTTATCCTGTGCGGGTTGTCCAGCGGAAGCTGTCCAACCGAAGTTTGTCCAACCCAGCCAGGGGGTGAACGGTTTCGACTCTGGACGTTGAGTCAGTGGGAAGCGTGCCGGTGCAGGCGAGAGACCACCGTAAGCGTCATCGCACACCAATAAGCGCCGACTCCAGTCAGCGCGATCTCGCACTCGCCGCCTGAGCGAGTAGCGGATCTGTCGGACCGGGGGCCGTCCTCGCCCCGGGCCCCGGCATCAGCTAGGGGACTCACCACCAGGCCCGGTCGCGGGGCCTGAGCGGGACACCTACAGCGACTGGGATCGTCACACCGGCTTGTCCGCGTGATCGGTGGATCCAAGTAGAGGCGTAGCGGACTGCGCACGGAGAAGCCCTGACCAGGCGACGGAGGACCCGGGTTCGATTCCCGGCACCTCCACAGACGAATGCCCAGGTCTCTGACCTGGGCATTCGTTAATTCGGCTACGTACACCCTCGGTAGTGGTATCGCGCTTGCACCGTCCACGACCGTGTCCCACTGGGCGGCTAGGGATGCGTCGCGATCGGTGTTGTCTTCGTAGCTCCTGCCCGTCAGCCGTCTTGCGCGGCGAGCAACGCGTCGATCTGCCCGAGAGCGGCGGACATGCCTTCCTGCATGCCCATGGTGATCATCTGCTGCATGGCCTCGACGGTGGGGAAGGTCGATCGGATCTCCATGCTCGTACCGCCGTCGGGCTCCTTCCGGAGCGTGACATGGGCGATCATGGTCGGCAGGTCGGGATTGGGCCTGCCGGTGTCGTCGGCGAAGCCGTCCTCGAACTCAAGGCTGTGCGGTGCGTCGACAGCGAGCACCCGCCACCATCCGCGGTGCTTGTCGCCCTCGGGACCCGTCATGAGGTAGGTGACGCTGCCGCCCGGGATGAGATCGTGATGAAGAACCGTTGCCGGGTAGGTCGGGGGACCCCACCACCTCTCGAGCTGGCGCGGGTCGCTCCACACTTGCCACACCCGGTCGACCGGCGCGTCGAATCGGGCGGTGATGGTCATGGTCCTCGTCTCGGGGTTCTTTTCGATAGCGATCACGGTCACGGGGCTTCTCCTGTAGTCGGGTCGGCGAGGATCTCGCCGATGCGGTCGATGCGCTGCCGCCACACCGTTTCGAGCCGATCGAGCAGGCGGTGGACCGCGCGCAGGACGTCGATGTTGCCGCTGACGCGCTGCTCGCGACCCCGCCTCTTTTTCGTGACCAATCCGGCGCGCTCGAGCACGGCCACGTGTTTCTGCACGGCTGCGAAGCTCATGGGATACCGGCGGGCGAGGTCCGACACCGAGTGCTCGCCCTGCAGCACCACCGCGACAATGTTGCGCCGGGTGGCGTCGGCGAGGGCGTGGAAGACCCGGTCCGCGTGCTCCACGTCAGCAATATCTACAACCATCGGGTTGTACGTTAGGCCAAGCTTGGCCCGGCCACAAGAGAGCCAACATCGAGTCCGGATGGCGGACTGCCGGCGGCTCGTTGTCAGCCCTGACGACCGTGATCACCGCGTCCCGCGAGCGGATCTGCTTAAACGCGTCCGGCGGGCGCAAGGGGGTCGAGCGGGGTGTCACTGTCCGTAGTGTCGAGGGTGGTGGGGTGGCCGTGCGAGGAGATGCCGGGCGCGGCAACTGGGCGCCGAGATTGCCGCCCACGGCACCCGTCCAGAAAGTCCCCCCACCTTCCCGATGGGGCTCTGTGACGACTGTGACAGGGTGAACAGAGCCGCGGCCGGGTGAGAACGACATCGCAACCCCCAGAGTGGGATCGCTGACAGAACTTCCCGATGCCGGGTTCACTCACTGTAGGTCGTGCCGCGAGCTGCAACGGCGATGAGTCTCGTTCTCCCGCCAAGTCAGCACTCCCTGATGACCCGCTTGCGAACCGGAGGAGTCGATCAATGACATCGCACCAGGTTGGGACGCGCGAGCAGTGGGCGACCGCCTACGCCGAACTGCGCGCCGAGGAGAAGGAGCTCACCCGCCGCAACGCTGCGCTCGCGCGCAAGCGCCAGGCGTTGCCGTGGGTGCCGGTCGAGAAGGAGTACCGCTTCGAAACCAACGACGGCACGAAGACGCTCGCGGAGCTGTTCGACGGGCGCACACAGCTGATCGTGCGTCACTTCATGCACGGCCCCAAGACGCCTGAGGGTTGTCCCGGCTGCACGTTTGAGACCGACAACCTGGTCGGTGCGGTCCCGCATCTCGCGTACCGCGACGTGAGCTTCATCCTCGCCTCGCGCTCACCGCTGAATGTGCTCAATGCCTACAAGGCCCGCATGGGCTGGGAGATCGAGTGGGTGTCCTCCGAGGACGCCTTCGACAGCGACTTCTACGACACCATGCAGGTCCCGACGCCGCGCCGTCCGGGCAACATGCTCGACATGATGGAGCTGATGGCGCTGAGCGCCTTCGCGCTTGAGGACGGCGTCGTCTACCACACCTACTCGACCTACGACCGCGGCACCGAGGCGCTCAACGCGACCTGGCAACTGCTCGACCGCGCACCGAAGGGCAGAGGTGAGAATTTCAACAGCTGGCCCCGCAAGCGCGACGAGTACGCGACCGTCTGATCCGCAGTCAACACACCACGTGGCGCAGGCATGAACTTCGCAGCTCTCAGGGCAATATTTGTACCTGGTCACGAACGTTGAGGGCATTGAAAAAAGATTTGGCGTCGGCCCAATTCAAATGGATGCACCCGTGCGACCGGTGTTGCACATTGTCGGCGTGGAAGGCGTCTCCCGGGTAGAAAAACACCGAGTAGGGCATCGGTGCGTTGTGGAATTCGGTGCTGCGGTAATGAGCGTTCTTGGACAGCACGCGGAAGGTGCCGGTCGGTGTGGGATCCGCCGCGGTTCCCCCGGTGGCCGGTACCGGACCGTAAGTGATCCGCCCCTGCCCATCGGTCAGCCACGCCTGGTGGCGCGAGAGGACCACGCAGGCTTTGGTGCTGACCCCGCACGGCGTAGCGGACGCTACTTGAGGCGCTGACGGGGCGGCCGCTGGCCGTGGCGAGGATAACGGCTTAGTGGTCGTTGCGGACGCTGCCTCGGCCATCCCCAGACCGCCACCGATCGCTGGTGCGGCGACCGCCACCGCGGTCAGTGCTGCGATAACGGCTCCCTGTACCACGCTGATGCTCACTCCCGCCCCCAGTGGCGTGATCGCTGCATTCCTCCTGCCTGATCTCATCGCCTCCCGCGCCGTTCTGTTACCAACCGTGATCACGCGACTGCCCCACCATGCGGCCGCTGGCCATCGACATGATTTCCCGCTGCACTGGATGATGCCTCCGGGGAGTGATCATGGGGGACTGGCCGACATTGCCGGCTCGGGGGAGGGCCCTGAGGCCTACGAACGCGCCATGTACAGGAGGCGACGGCCGTGCAGGGTGCTAGCGCACATCCTCGGCGGCCGCGTCCGGGCCGCGGGTCGCATGCTCGAGCCGGTGCGGGACACGTGGACACCGGCCGCACGTTCTGCCTCGTCGAGGGGCCGGATCCCGAGGCGTTGGAGCACGTGCTCCGGCTGGCCTACGGCCTGACCGCAGACGAGATCTTCAAGATCACCGAAGGTTGATGACCCTTGCCGCCCAGCGGCAGTTTATGATCCGGTTTTCAGGGCCCCCCCGACGTTCGGTGCCCTGAAACCGGACAGGGGCAACATAGAGGCGGCTAACCGCGGCAGCAATCGGGAATTCTCCCTATCGGGACGTCCCGCCCAGTCCCCTTGGGCACCTCGTCTCCCTGCTGGAGTGCGGCCTGAGCACCCAGGGCGTCGCCAGGTGTGGGTATCAGGGCGTCAGCAAGCAGTGTTCAACCGCGACCAAGGTAGCTCCCGCTCGGGTAGTAACGCCGATCTTGCGGTAGAGACGCTGGATGTGGTGGTCACAAGTCTTGGGCGAGATCGTGAGCTGGTGGGCGATCTGCTTGGTCGTCAAGCCGCGTGCTAGCAGCCTGAGCACCTGCGTCTCCCGGTCTGATAACCCATGTGGTCGCGCGGCCGGCGCCTGCTCTCCACGGTGCCCACCGGCATCGAGGACCGCGGTGACCGCCTCAGGGTACAGGCGTCCGGCGGCGGCCTCCTGCCGAAGTTCGGCCGCCGCCATGGCATCGGACAGCGCTGGCCGGTGTGGCCGGGACTCGGTCATCGCGTGGTACACATCGGCCGCAGCGAGGATGCGTGCCGTGACCGGTAACTGGGCAGTGCGCTCGCAGCGGTGATAGCCGGAGCCGTCGCAGCGTTCGTGGTGCAACCCGGCTAGCCGGCCCAGCGGGCGCAGCGGCGCCACGACGTCCAGGACGCGTTCGGTGTAATAAGCGTGCAGTCGCACCTGCTCCCACTCGTCCCTGCTCAGTGGTCCGGGTTTAGCCCACACCCTCGCAGACACCGATACGCGCCCCAGGTCGTGCACCAATCCAGCTCGACGTACAGCCGTGACCTCCGCTGGCGTCAGCCCGCACCCCGCCGCGGCGGCGCCGGCCAGTGCCGCGACCCCTCGAGAGTGCCCCAGGGTGTAAAAGCTCTTGAGGTCGGCGAAGTCCGCCACCACCGACAGGCAGTGCTCCACCTGGTCTTCGGGCACGGTCGGCCGCTCGCCCGGCTCAGCATCGAGCACGTCCGGCCATACCGTCGATGCGTCCAGCCCCTCGCACAGCTCATCCACCACACCCAGGAAAGTCGCTGAAACCGCGGGATCGAGCCCGCTGCCAGCCCGGGAAGACACCACCCGGCACGCCTCCGCCTTCCCACCACACTGCCAGGCGATCTCTGCGTCCTGGGCTACCTGCATTACCCGCACCACGAGCGGGACGTCATCTCCGCGTAGCTTTCCCGGCATTCCCTTACCGTCGTAACGCTCATAAAGATGTCCCAGGCCTTGCCGTACCTCAGCGCGCAACCCCATCCGATCACCGAGTAACTGAGCGATCTCACAGTGACTCGCGGCCCATCGCCTGAACTCTTCCAACCCACCCCACGCCGACCTGGCCAACATGGCGACCCGCTTCGGAAGCGGCAACCCCGGATAAATCACTCGGAATGCCGTGCCGACGAGTCCCCAACGCGGTCCCAACATTGCAGCCAGCATGTGGGGGCGGGCCGCCATTTCGTCGCCGAAGAACTGGGCATCGATGTGACCCTCCGCGGTACAGCCGGCGTAATGCAACAAGGCCACGTAGAACACGTCCGCCCGTTGCGCCTCCGGAAGCGCCATCGCCACGGCCAACCGGGTGGCGATCAACGTGGTCCGCAGGCCGTGCTCGAGCGGCTCACCCATCGCCAGATCACTGGCCAGAGACAGGACCCCCACAACCTCAGCCAGCCGCAGCGGCTGCTCCTCGGCCCTTCCCCCCATGGCGGAGAATATAAACGGGTCTCCTCGCCCTCTGCGCAATGCACATGCCGGATCCTTGGACGGTGGCCGACAGACAGATTGCGGACGCCGTGGTGGGCAGCTTTCTGGGGAGGCTGCCGTCGGACCTGATCGACGCGCTGATGGAGGTGGGGAGCGCACCGACTATCCGGCGGGCAGCACGATCTATCGGGAGGGTTCGTCTCCGAGGACGGCGCTCGTCGTCAGTGGCTTGCTGCGGGTCTACCTGACCTCTCCGGAGGGCCGGCAGGTGACGGTCCGGTATGCGCGCACCTGCGATGTGCTGGGGATCGCGGTCCTCGTCGGAGGGCCGGCCGACGTCGGCGTTCAGACGCTGGCGAGTCGAGCCTCTTCCGGATCAACTCAGCGACGTTGACCTCGGCGGCGCACCGCGATGCCCGGGTCTCGTGGGCGCTGGCGGAGGAGCTGAACCGACGGCTGTATGAGACGCTGCAGCAGACGGCGATCAACGCCTTCGGCTCGGTGCGGCAGCGGGTCGCAGCGCACCTGCTGGATCTCGCATCCGCTCAGCAGCGCCCGCGAGGCCACCTCGTGGCGCGCGTGTCGCAGCAGGAGCTGGCCGACGCTGTCGGGGTCGGTCCGCGAGGTGGTGGCCCGGATTCTGCGGGACTTCCGTCTTGCCCGGCTGGTGGCGACCTCACCGGACAGCATCCACATCCTCGACCCGGCAGGGCTGCACGACCAGTCCTGGAACCCGACCGCACCGTGACGAGCTACCGCGTGATCTCGGTTACTTGGCCCCGGCACCGAAGTCACTGACACGCCCCCGGACCAGGCGAAGGCTGGTGCCGATTCGCCCGATCAGGCGGGCGAGCCGACCAGAGGAGGCCACATGTCCATCTCGGCTGGTACGTCCCAGGCGGAGAAGGGCACAGCAGATCCTGTCAGGGCGGTATCGGTCGTGAGCACCGGGACGGTCGAGATCCATCCCGAACATGCCTATGGCACCACGAAACCGCTGTACTGGTGGCTGCTGAGCTCACGCAGGTGGTTGCCGCCACGGCCGATCAACGTCTATGTCATCGAGCACGCCAAAGGGCTGGTTCTCTTCGACACCGGGCAAGACCGCGCCTCGGTCACCGACGACTCGTACTTTCCCGGTGGATTCACCGGAATCATTTACGACCGCCTGGCGAGATTCCACATCGGCGAGGGGGAGACGCTCGAGAGCCAGCTCGACACGCTCGGGTACTCGGCGGTCGATGTCGGCACGGCGATCCTGTCCCACCTGCACCAGGACCACATCGGCGGCATCGCTGAGCTGACCGGCGCGGACCTGCTGGTCTGCGCGGCCGAATGGCAGGAGCTTGCCCGGTTCGCCCCGGAGCCGCGCGGCTTCCTCCGCGAGCACATCATGATCCCGGGTCTGACGTGGCGCCAGATCAGCTTCGAACCCACGAACGACCCGACCCTGGCGCCGTTCCCCGAGTCGCTCGACGTCATGGGCGACGGCTCGCTCGTCATGATCCCCACCCCCGGTCACACCGCCGGCTCGGTCTCCCTGCTCATCCGGCGGCGGGGGAGCTCACCGCTTCTGCTGGTCGGGGATCTCACCTACGGATCGGAGCTGCTGGAACGACGCCGGGTTCCCGGCGTCGGCGACCGGGACCAGCTCACCAAGACCACCGACAAGGTGCTCGCACTCAAGCAGCGGATGCCTGGCCTGGTCATCCTGCCGGCCCACGATCCGACCGCGGCCCAGCGCCTGCTGCACAGCGCACAGTGAGGAGATCAGCTCAGATGAAGTTCACCCACACGATCACGATCAACCGCCGGTCGGCCGAGAGTCGGCTCATGCTGATGTGTGGGCGTTGGGATGCTCGCGGAGATGTGGGCCGGCGCCACCTAGGGTCCAGGCATGGAACCGGACAGGTTGGGCCGGCGGGTATGGGCGCTGTTCACGCCCTACCGCGCGAGCCTGGTGGCGATCGTGGTCGCGGTGCTGGTGTCCAGCGGGTTGGGCATCATCACCCCGTTTCTCACTCAGGCCGCGTTCGACCGGGCACTGTTCCCCGTTGGTGGGGGCGGGGTGCGGCTGGGATTGCTGGCGTGGCTGGTCGCCGGGATGGTGGTGATCCCGGTGGTCTCGGCGCTGATCGGGGTGTATCAGATCTACCAGACCACCCTGCTGGGCAACCGGGTGATGGCCGACCTGCGCGGGCGGCTTTTCGAGCACCTGCAGCGGCTGGATCTGTCGTTTTTCACCGCGACCCGAACCGGGGCCATTCAGTCCCGGCTGGCCAACGACGTCGGTGGGGTGCAGTCGGTGCTCAGCGAAACCGCCAGCTCCATCTTGGGCAACGTGGTCACGGTCCTGGCCGCGCTGGTGGCGATGGTGGTGTTGTCCTGGCGGCTGACGCTGGTTGCGGTCCTGCTGATCCCGCTGTTCGTGCTGCTGCAGGTGCGAGTGGGCCGGGTCCGGCGCAAGCTGGCCGGTCGCACGCAGGAATCGCTGTCGGAGATGACCGCGCTCACCCAGGAATCGCTGTCGGTGTCCGGTGTGTTGCTGGCCAAGGTGTTCAACCGCCAAGCCTACGAACTCGCGCGCTACCGCGCCGAGAACGCCCGTCAGGTGGAGCTGCAGGTCCGCCAGGCGATGACCGGGCAGTCCTTTTTCGCCGTGGTACAGACATTCATGGGAATTACCCCGGCTCTGGTCTACCTCGTCGCCGGGTTCCTCGTCGCCGGATCCAGTGGGGTGACCGTGACCGCCGGCACGATCGTCGCCTTCACCACCCTGCAGACCCGGCTGCTGTTCCCGACGGTCAACCTGCTGCGGGTATCGCTGGATGTGCAGACCTCGCTGGCCTTGTTCGCCCGAATCTTCGGCTATCTCGACCTGACCCCCCGCATCGTTGACAGCCCACACGCCCGGGTACTGGACACGACCGACCTTGCCGGGCGGGTCGAACTGGACGGCGTGTGGTTCAGCTACCCCACCCTCACCGAGGCTGGCGCCGCGCCCACCGGCAGCGACACCCCGCCAGACGCCGCCGCTGGGGCTCAGACCGAGAGTGCGCCAGTCCACGCCGTGGCGGATATCTCGTTCACCGTCGAACCCGGCCAGCTCGCCGCCATCGTCGGCCCCAGCGGCTCGGGCAAGACAACGCTGTCCTACCTGATCCCCAGGCTCTACGACGTCGACCGGGGTCGGGTCCTGATCGACGGCCACGATGTTCGGGACCTGACCCAGGCCTCGCTGGCCGAGGCGATCGGCATGGTCACCCAGGACACCTACCTGCTGCACTCCACCATTGCGGACAACCTGCGCTACCCCCGCCCGGACGCCACCCAGGACGAGATCGAAGCGGCCGCGCGGGCGGCCAACATCCACGACCGCATCCTGTCCTTCGCCGAGGGCTACGACACCGTGGTCGGCGAGCGCGGCTACCGGCCCTCCGGGGGAGAAAAACAACGCCTGGCCATCGCCAGGGTGCTGCTGAAAGATCCCCGCATCCTGATCCTGGACGAGGCCACCAGCGCGCTGGACACCGCCAGCGAACGGCTGGTACAGCAGGCACTCGAGCACGCCACCCAGCAGCGCACCACAATCGCGATCGCCCACCGCCTGTCCACCATCCTCGGAGCCGACCTCATCCTGGCCGTCGAGGCCGGCCGGATCGTCGAGCAAGGCACGCACGCCGAGCTCCTGGCTCACGATGGGCTCTACGCCCGGCTCTACACCGAGCAGTTCGCCGGCGGCAAGGTCGAGGCCCGCTGCGCGGACGGTGTCCGGTTCCGCGATGGGCACGCCCTGCTCACCGGCACCGCCGCTTGATCTGCCGGCGTCTGGATTGGTCCGTGCGTGCCGCCGCCACCTTGACACCTCCAAGTCGGTAAGTAGAGACTGACCGTCAGTGGAAACTTACCATCCTGATGGTTGGGGGGTGCTCGGTGATCGCACGCGACGCACGATCTTCGAGCGCCTGGCCGACCGTCCGCAGACGGTCGGTGAACTGGCCGCCGAGTTACCCGTCAGCCGCCCGGCGGTCTCGCAGCACCTCAGAGTGCTTAAGGACGCTGGCCTGGTGGTGGACCAGCCGGTTGGCAACCGCCGGATCTATCGGGTCAACCCGGACGGGATGGCGGCGCTTCGGGCGCAGCTCGAGAGTTTCTGGACCAGAATGCTGGCGGCCTACAAGCAGTCCGCCGAGCACGACGACACGGAGGCCTGATGACCCCGCAAACTGGGCAAGCTTCGGTGCGGACGCACATTGTTGTTGAGGCGCCGATTGAGCACGCGTTCGCAGTGTTCACCGAGCGGTTCGGTGATTTCAAGCCACCGGAGCACAACATCCTCGGCGTGGAACTCGCCGAGACGGTGTTCGAGCGCCGGGTGGGCGGCCACATCTACGACCGTGCGGTGGACGGCAGCGAGTGCCGGTGGGCGCGGGTGCTGGCCTACGAGCCACCCCGCCGCGTGGTGTTCAGCTGGGACCTCGACCCCCGCTGGCAGGTTGAGTCCGATCCAGACAAGATCAGCGAAGTCGAAGTCCGGTTCGTCGCCGAAACCGCGCAGCGCACCAGGGTGGAACTCGAGCACCGCCACCTCGACCGGCATGGCGAGGGCTGGCAAGGGATCAGCGAGGGTGTCGGCAGCGACAGCGGCTGGCCGCTGTACCTGCAGCGTTTCGCCGACCTGCTGGACCGGGAGGCCTGAGGACCTCACGCATCCGGCACGTCGCCTCGGATGCCGTGGTGTCTCCGCTCCTCGTGCTCGAAGAGCTCAGCCTCGAGCTCGTGCTTCTCGGCTACCGTGTGCGCGTCGTCCGCCTGCGCCTGGTGATGCCCCTTGTGCCACTGCGCCTTACCCTCTCTGCGCAGGTCAGTGTTGCCGGTGACGCTCCCGACCGCCTCTTTCAACTTGCCCTTGGCCTTATCAGCGGTACTCATTCCGACCAGCCTCTCTTTCCCGCCTCGCAGGGACCGGGTACCCGCGTGGCGAGCATTCGAATCACCCCCCGGTGCGAGAGCCGGCTGTGCCAGGGTCCCGTCATGATTGCTTCCGCGCGCCGGGCGTCGGTCGCTCAGGGGCGGACGAGCACCTTCAGCGCTTCGCGGTTGGCCATGGCGCGGTAGCCATCGGGCACGTCCTCCAGGGTGACGGCGCGGTCGAACACCCGGCCTGGCTCGACCGTACCGTCGAGCACGTCGGGCATCAGCTCCTCGATGTAGGCCCGCGCCGGGGCTACATCGCCGGTAAGCGTGATGTTGCGCAAGAACAGGTCGAACCCGATCGGCCCCTCCGCGTACTGCGGCGCACCAACCCGGCTGACCACGCCACCGTCGCGCGCGACTCCGAAGGCCATCTCCAGCGCCTGCTTCGTGCCGACGCACTCCAGCACCGTGTGCGTGCCGTCGTCGCCGGTCAGCTCCCGTGCCCGTGCGATGCCCTCGTCGCCACGCTCGGCGATCACATCGGTGGCGCCGAACTCGCGGCCGAGATCGGTGCGGTCGGTGTGCCTGCCTATCAGCAGGATCCGTTCGGCGCCGAGCCGCTTGGCGGCCAGCACCGCCGACAGTCCAACAGCGCCGTCACCGACCACCGTCACCCACGTGCGTGGCCCGACCCCGGCCTTCACAGCGCAGTGATGTCCGGTGGGGAACACATCGGACAAGGTCAGCAGCGACGGCAGCAAAGCGGAGTCCTCGCCGATGGGCAGTTTCACCAGCGTGCCCTGCGCCTGCGGCACCCGCACGGCCTCGCCCTGGCCGCCGTCCACGCCGCCCATCGCCCAGAAGCCACCGTGGCGGCAGGACGTCTGCAGGCCCGCGGCGCAGAAATCGCAGGTGTTGTCCGCCCAGGCGAACGGCGCGACCACGATGTCGCCGGCCTTCAAACCGGACACCTCCGAGCCGATGTCCTCCACGACGCCGAGGAACTCATGACCGATGCGCTGGCCCTGTTCCGAGGCCGGCATCGACCCGTAGGGCCACAAGTCGCTGCCGCAGATACACGAACGCAGCACTCGTACCACGGCGTCGGTGGCTTCCTGCACCCTCGGGTCGGGCACGTTCTCCACCCGCACGTCACCGGCACCATAGATCAACGTAGCTCGCATGAGCCCTTCCGATCAGGTCGTAGCGGTGCTCTGGTCACCATCCATCAAACAGGGAACTGCCCTGATGTGGGAGGGCCCGCTGATCCAGGGTGCATGATCGCTGTTTCTGTGCCGGACGCAACATCTGATGTCGTTTTCGGCACACAGACCGTGATCATGGTTCGGGTGCGCGCTGGTGGACGCCTGTTTCGTTGCCGAGTCGCCGGCGTCGACGCTTGCAACCCAACTATAACGATGTTATGTTACTGCTCATAACAGTGTTATAAAATGGCACGGATGAACGCTGGGAGGACTGCCATGGATAACGACTACCTCCAGGGCAACTACGCACCGGTGTCGCAGGAGCACACGGTCACCGAGCTGGCCGTCACTGGAACCATCCCGGCTCATCTTGATGGGCGCTACCTGCGCAACGGGCCGAACCCGATCGCCGAGGTCGATCCGGAGGCCTATCACTGGTTCACCGGCGACGGCATGGTCCACGGGGTGCGGCTGCGAGACGGCCGGGCTGAGTGGTACCGCAATCGCTGGATCCGCACGCCCGCCGTGGCGCGTGCGCTCGGCGAGCCCGGACGCCGGCACGCTCCCATCCGGACTGGGCTGGAGCTGTTCGGGGCCAACACCAACGTGCTGACCCACGCCGGCCGCACCCTGGCCTTGGTGGAAGGCGGGGTGAGCAACTACGAGCTCACCGACGACCTGGAGACCGTGGGCCCATGCGACTTCGACGGCACCCTGCGCGGGGGTTACACCGCGCACCCCAAGCGGGATCCGGACACCGGTGAGCTGCATGCGGTGTCCTACTCATTCGGTCGAGGCAACCAGGTGCAGTACTCGGTGATCGGTGGCGACGGGCGCGCCCGTCGCACCGTGGATGTCGAGGTCACCGGCAGCCCGATGATGCACGACTTCTCACTGACCGAAAAGCACGTCGTGTTTTACGACCTTCCGGTCACCTTCGACCCCCGGCAAGGCGCCACCATGTCCGTGCCGGCCGCCTTGCGTGCACCGGCCCGGTTGGTGCTCTCCGCGCTCATCGGTCGGGTCCGGGTACCTGACCCGATCATGGCGATGACCGGTAAGAAGATGCCCGGAAATGCGCAGTTGCCCTACCGGTGGGATCCCAGCTATCCGGCGCGCGTCGGCGTCATGCCCCGTTCCGGCGGAGCCGGCGACGTCCGCTGGTTCGACGTCGAGCCGTGTTATGTCTTCCACCCGCTCAACGCCTACGACGACGGTGACACGATCGTCCTCGATGTCGTGCGGCATCCGAAGATGTTCGTGACCGATTTCCACGGGCCCAACGAGGGCCCGACCACGCTGGACCGGTGGACGGTGGACCTCGCCGATGGCAAGGTCCGCGAGGCTCTTCTTGATGATCACCCGCAGGAATTCCCCCGGGTCGATGACCGGCTCACCGGTCGGCCGCACCGCTACGGGTACGCGATACAAACATCCAATACCGGGGGCACTGCCGGCAATTCGGTGCTCAAGCACGACCTGGCCCGCGGCGAGACCATCGCTCGGCGTCTGGGCACCCACCGCAGTGCCGGGGAGTTCATCTTCATCCCCAACGCACCGCAGGTCCCCGAGGACGACGGGGTGCTCATGGGGTTCGTCTACGACGCCACCATCGACCGCAGCGACCTGACCATCCTCGACGCCGCAAGCCTCGAAACCATCGCCACGATCCACCTGCCCGACCGCGTCCCCTACGGGTTCCACGGGAACTGGGCACCTGCAGCTCCCTGACCCCAGCAGCAGCAGCTCGTGACACGCCGCCGATGGTGGCTGGCAGCTCGGCTCAACCGACGCGCGCCAGACCTGAATCAGCTGCTGACCAAAGTCTGCCGCGGTGCTAGGCGTCCAGTTCGGCCAGTTCCTCGGTGGTCAGCAGCCGGGATCGGATGAGGAAGCGCACTCCCTCCGGTGCTTCGAGCGAGAAGCCGCTGCCCCTGCCCTTGACCAGGTCGATGGTGAGGTGGGTGTGCCGCCAGTATTCGAACTGGGATCGTGACATCCACACCTCGATCGGCTGCTCGACCCCCTCGACGGGCAGCTCACCAAGCCGGACATCGGAACCGCCGGTGCGGAACTCACCGGCGGGATAGCACATCGGCGAGCTGCCATCGCAGCATCCGCCGGACTGGTGGAACATCAGCGGCCCGTGCTGCTCAGCGAGCTTCCGCAGCATGTCCGCTGCCGCGGGGCTGAGGTCGACCCGTTGTGTCGGCACCGTTGCCTCCTCGTGATGCCTGATGGTGGCCGCGGTCAGCGCGACACGGCACCGAGCCGGCCACCATCAGGACACCGTTGTGGATCAGAAGAAACCCTGTGGCTTGGTGGAGTAGCTGACCAGCAGGTTCTTGGTCTGCTGGTAGTGCTCCAGCATCATCTTGTGGTTCTCCCGGCCGATGCCGGACTGCTTGTACCCGCCGAAGGCCGCGTGCGCGGGGTAGGCGTGGAAGCAGTTGGTCCACACCCGGCCGGCCTGGATGTCGCGGCCTGCCCGATAGGCCTGATTGCCATCCCGTGACCACACCCCGGCACCCAGGCCGTAGAGCGTGTCATTGGCGATCTTGATCGCGTCGTCGTAGTCGTCGAAGCGCGTCACCGAGACCACCGGTCCGAAGATCTCCTCCTGGAAGACCCGCATCCGGTTGCTGCCCTCGAAGATCGTCGGCTTGATGTAGTAGCCGCCGGAGAGCTCGCCACCGAGATCGGCGGGTTCGCCGCCGGTGAGCACCTTGGCGCCCTCCTGACGGCCGATGTCCAGGTAGGAGAGGATCTTCTCGTACTGGTCGTTGGACGCCTGCGCGCCGATCATGGTGTCGGTGTCCAGCGGGTGACCCTGCACGACCTGCTCGGTGCGCTTGACGGCGTCGGAGAGGAAACCGTCGTAGATGCTGGCCTGGATCAACGCCCGGGACGGGCAGGTGCACACCTCACCCTGGTTCAGGGCGAACATGGTGAACCCCTCCAGCGACTTGTCGTAGAAGTCGTCCTGCGCGGCGGCGACGTCCTCGAAGAAGATGTTCGGGCTCTTGCCGCCCAGCTCCAGGGTGACCGGGTGCAGGTTCTCGCTGGCGTACTGCATGATCAACCGGCCGGTGGTGGTCTCGCCGGTGAACGCCACCTTTCCCACCCGAGGGCTGGACGCCAGTGGCTTGCCCGCCTCGACCCCGAACCCGTTGACCACGTTGAGCACACCGGGCGGGATCAGGTCGCCGATCAGCGACAGCAGCACGTGTATCGACGCCGGCGTCTGCTCCGCGGGCTTGAGCACCACCGCGTTGCCGGCGGCGAGTGCGGGTGCGAGCTTCCAGGTCGCCATCAGGAGTGGGAAGTTCCACGGGATGATCTGCCCGACCACGCCGATCGGCTCGTGGAAGTGATAGGCGACGGTGTCGGCGTCGATTTCCGAGATGCCACCGTCCTGCGCGCGGATTACCCCGGCGAAATAGCGCCAGTGATCCACGACCAGCGGCAGGTCGGCAGCCAGTGTCTCGCGGATCGGTTTTCCGTTGTCCCAGCTGTCCGCGACGGCGAGCTTCTCGAGATTCGTCTCGATCCGGTCGGCGATCTTGTTCAGTATGTCGGCGCGGGCGGCGACGGAGGTCTTGCCCCACCCGGGCGCCGCGCCGTGAGCCGCGTCCAGTGCTCGCTCCACGTCGTCAGCGGTGCCGCGAGCGATCTCCGTGAACGTCTGCCCGGTCACCGGGGTGGGGTTTTCGAAGTACTGTCCCTTCGCCGGTGCTACATACTCGCCCCCGATGTAGTGGTCGTCCCTCGATTCGTACGACATGACGCTGCCGGACTCGCCCGGCGCCGCGTACCTCGTCATAGTGGACCTCCTGGAGACATAAGGGCACGTCCGGTGCAACGTAAGCCAGCTCACGTTGCAGTAACGTTGCACGCGGTGCCCGATGCGATCGGGGGGCTGTCCGATGCGCACGCCACGCGCGATCACGCTGACCGAGGATCCGGTGGCGCTTGCCCGATCGCTTGAACGGATCCGGGAGGCGGTGCTTTCCGGTGGTTCAGCACCGGCGCCACCGCGCGAGGTCATCTCGGAGTCCTGGCGCCGGTCGCTGGCGGCCAAGGTTGACCCAGACTCGCACCCACCGGCGCCCGTCTTCAACCCGGATGAGCTGGCCGAGATCCGTGACCGGCACCCGCTGGCAGCGGTGCTGCCGCTGCTGCGCTCCACGTTGGTCAGCCTTGCCGACGAGGCCGTCCACGTGATGATCGTGACCGATGCCGAGGGCAACATCTTGTGGCGCGAGGGGTCGCCCGCGGTGCGGCGCCAAGCGGATCCGGTCGGGCTCTTCGAGGGCACCCGCTGGAGTGAGACGTCGATGGGCACCAACGCGATGGGCACCACCCTGGCGGTGGACGCCCCAGTCCAGGTGCATTCCGCAGAGCACCTGGTGCACACCTACCACGACTGGACCTGCGCGGCCGCACCCGTGCACGATCCGGACACCGGCGTGATCCTCGGGGCGATCGACGTCACCGGCCCGTGGCACACCATGCATCCCGCGCTGCTCTCCTTGGTCATCGCGACGGCGCAGCTCACGGAGGGACAGCTTCGCGCCAGGATGAACGCCGCCGACGAGCGGCTCCGCGCGAAGTACGCACCGCAGCTGGCCCGGTTGCGGGGTGAGCCGAGTGCATTGCTGACCCCCACCGGGCGGGTGCTGGCCGCATATCCGGCGGACCGGTGGCCGGAGCGGGTTGACGTCGCAGCGGAGCGGATCGAACTGGCCGACGGCGACCAGGCGCTGGTCGAACCCCTGCCCGGGGGCTATCTCCTGCGCGTGCCCCGGCCGTCGCGCCGCCGACCGGCACTGTGTTTGCGGCTGCTGACCGGCAGCCACCCCAGCGCCAGCCTCGACGGGCGTCCCCTGGCGCTGACCACTCGGCACGCGGAGCTGCTCGCGTTGCTCGCCCTCCACCCGGCGGGGCTGACCGCGGAGCAGTTGGCGCTGCATATCTACGGTGAGGAAGGCAACCCCACCACAATCCGCGCGGAGATCCACCGGCTGCGCAGCGGACTGGATGGCGTAGTGCAGACCAAGCCGTACCGGCTGCGAGTGGAGCTCGACGTGGACCTGCACACGGTGCGGGAAGCGCTGCGCGCCGGCCATCTGGACACGGCGACCCGCGTGTGCGCAGGTGAGCTGTTGCCGCAGTCGGAATCGCCCACCTTGCGCGCCGAGTGGGATGAGCTGCTGGTGGCGCTACGGCGCGCTGTGCTGACCCGGGGGGAGATCGGACCACTGTGGTCCTTCGGCCAGGCGGACTACGGGCGGGACGACCTGGAGGTGTTCGAGCGGTTGGTCGGATTGTTGCCACGCACCGACCCGCGCCACGCCGTGGCAGCTGCTCACAGTGAGCGGCTGCGGGCCGAGGACCGGATTCCCCTATAGCGCCGCAAGACCGACCCACCGGCTGTCCCCGTGGGGGTCATCGAGCCAGATGGTGTGGGCCCCGTCGTGAACGGTCAGCCCGAACCGTTCACGTGTAGGCCGTCCTAGCTGGTGCCATGCCTGGTGCGCTGTTTCGATGTTGTCCCATAACCGGGTGGGTCCGCCTTGGCGGACGGTGTGAGTACCGGTTGCGTTGGTGGTGTGGCACACCTACGACCCATTTGGTTGGGTTAGCCAGGTTTCGGCGGGGCCACCATCGTTGTGGACGAAGCCGAGGCAGTCGTAGCCGCCGACGATCAACGCGGCGAAGAACTCGAACGGGTCACCCGCGTCGGTCGCCGCATTCACAGCAAGGGCCGTTTGGCGGGCGTCTCCGTCATTGTCGCCGATGGCAGACAGTATGGGCAGCGTGTGATGCTGGTTAGCGCGAATGGGCATAAAGCAGCCGATGTCGCAGAGGAAACGTCCTTCGGCTTTGCCGTGGGCATCGACGGTGAGCAGGGCCAGCGGACCGGCACGTCCGACCAGGTCCACGGCGACGAGGATCTTTCCACCGGGCGTGGTTTGTTCGATCCAGGCGCCCGGTACCCGGGCCACGCCTACGGTGGCAATGACCCGGTCGAACGGGGCACGGTCCGGGCATCCCATGATGCCATCCGTGGCTTCCAGGTGCGGTGCGTAGCCCAGCGCGGCGAGTCGTTCACGTGCCCGGTTCACCAGGCCGGCATCGACGTCGACGCTGGTCACATTGTCTGCGCCGAGCCGGTAGCAAAGTAGGCCCGCGTTGTACCCGGTGCCGGTGCCGATTTCCAACACCCGATGTCCGTCGTGAATGTTCAGCGCTTGGAGCATCAGCGCCATGAGCGTTGGTGCGCTGGTGGATGAGGTCGCGGTGCCGTTGACTCGGATGGTGCGGGCGAGCGCCACGTTCTGATCGTCGCCGTCGATCTGGGTGATGAGTGCCCTGCTGCTGCAGACCCCTTCTAACCATTCCGGGTTCGGTCTCTCCACCAAGAGCCACCCCGGTTCGTTCGGCCGTTGAGTGAAGTAGTACGGCACGAATGTCTCACGCGGCACATCACGGAACGCAGCCAGCCATTCGGGGTCTGTCACGGTGCCGCTTTGTACTAGTTCCTCAAAGAACTGAGCGCGAAGCGATTCAACGTCCGTCACGTTTCGAAGTTCCTTCCAAGGCGTCAGCGAGGGCGCCAGCGATGGGCATCCCGGTTTCATCTTCGATCCACGCCCATTGCCCATTGGGGTTGCA
>DASYAZ010000084.1:0-5992 GCA_036501085.1 Pseudonocardiaceae bacterium
CGCGACGGGGAGCCAGGCTCCAGAGGCTCAGCGGGACGTCCGACCGGATGGCAGGTCGTAGAGGTCCGGCATGGTGAAGGCCGGTGCGCGGCGGCGACGGGGTGGCTCGACCGGAGAAGCCGGGACGTCGCGGTCCGGCCAGACGATCACCGAGGCGGGCGGCACCGTTACCCGGCACCGCGCACCCAACTCCGGATGATCACCGGTGGTGGTCTGCGCGGTCAGCTCCGGACCGTCGTCCACGGTCACCAGCACCTCGTCGAGGGCTCCGAGACACACCGCGTCCCGGATCGTGCCGGGATGGCCCCCAGGATCATCCTCGCCGCCCGCGGGTGCCAGCGTGAGCTGTTCCGGGCGGATACACCAGGTGAGCTTCGCGTCCGGCGCGGTGCCGGCCGGCAAGGCGGAAGCGGGGAAGGCGATCCGCACCTGTCCGGTCACCAGCTCACCCGAGCCGACCCGCCGCCCGGCATGCAGGTTGCGGATGCCGAGCAGCCGGGCCGCGGTCGGGCTGGCAGGGTGCGCGAAGACCTCCGGCTGCGGGCCGGCCTGCTCCAGCCGGCCGAGGTTGAGGATCAGCACCTCGTCGGCGAGCAGTGCCGCCTCTACCGGGTCGTGCGTGACGATGACGGTGGTGATCGCGGTATCGCGCTGGAGGTAGCGCAGCTGGTGTCGCAGCTCGTCCCGAACCGGAGCGTCCAGGCCGGTGAACGGCTCATCCAGCAGCAACAGCCGGGCGTTGCGGGCCAGTGCCCGGGCGATGGCGACCCGGCGCCGCTGGCCACCGGAGAGCTGGGAGGGCAGCCGCTGCTCCAATCCGGTCAGCCCCAGCCGGCCGATCCAGTACGCCGCCAGCTCCGGCTCGGTCCCCACCCCGAACATGACCTGGTGCCACACCGGGAGGTGCGGCAGCAGGGCGGCGTCCTGGGGGACGTAGCCGAACCCGCGGTCCTCCGGCGGCAGCGCGGTGACGTCCGCATCATCCAGGCACACCCGGCCGCTGGTGGGCTGGATCAGCCCGGTCAGCATCCGCAGGGTGAGGCTCTTGCCGGACCCGGACGGCCCGAGGATCGCCAGGTGCCGCCCCGTCTGAGTGGTGTGCCCGACCTCCACCAGGAACGAGCCCAGCCGGCCGCTCAGGTCGAAGGTCAGCCGCGGGCTGGCCGATGTGGCGGGCGGCCGCGGCGCCGGCAGCGGTTGTGGCACCGGATGGCGGCGCCGCAGCCCGGGCAGGTACGCCGCCAGCAGCAGCACCACCGCAGCGGCGATCAGGCTGGCTCCGACCGCGGCCAGCGTCGAGACGATCCCGGCTGAACCGAACTGCACGTAGGTGAACACCGGAACCGAGAACGGGTGGTAGGCCAGCACCACGGTGGCCCCGAACTCACCGAAGGCGCGCAACCAGGACAGCAGCAGGCCCGCGGCGATCCCGGACGCGGCACCCGGCACCGCGACGCGGGAGAACCGCGACCAGCGGCCGTGCCCGAGCGTGGCCGCCACGTCGTCCAGCGCCGGATCGAGCGCCGCGAACGCCGAGCGGGCGGCCACAATCAGGAACGGGGCGGCCACGAAGGTCTGGGCCAGCACGATGCCGATCACCGTGTCGGTCAGCCGACCCTGGAACAGCTGACCCAGGAACGTGTACGGACCGACCAGGTAGATCAACAGGATGCCGCTCATCAGCGGGGGCAACGCCAGCGGCAGCTGCACCGCCACTCCGACCACCGTCGAGCTGCGGCCCCGCCCGCGGGAGAGCAGGTAGCCGAGCGGGATCCCGAGCACGGCGATGATCACGGTTGAGACGCTGGCCGTCTCGACGGACACGGCCAGCGCCGAACCGAGCCCCGGGGTGGCCAGCGCGCGCAGCGGGGTGCCGGCCACCCGGACCACATACGCGATGACCGGGACGAGCAGGTAGAGCACCAGCAACCCGCCCAGCCAGGGCAGTGGCGTGCTGAAGGGCGCGCGCAGCGCCGTCCCGGCGGGCCTTGCGGTCATTTCCCGCCGGTCGAGGGACTCGGCGAGGGTGCAGCCGTGGTGGGCAGCACCGGTTTCAGCGCCGCCGGTACCTGGGCCGGGTCACCGTAGAGCGCCAGCGGCACCGTGGTCAGCCCGTCCTGCTTCACCAGCGCCACACCCTGCGGCGAGACCAGGTACTTCACGAAGGCCTCGGCGGCCGCGGAATCCGGTGCCATGTTCAGCTCAGTCACCGTGTAGCTGGCCGAGAGGTGCACCTGGTCCAGCGTGGTGGTCGGGATCTTCTGCTCGCTGGCCTCATTGCTGTAGAAGAACCCGGCATCCAGCTGGCCGGACTCCAACCGGCCGATCAGCTCGGTCTCCGGCAGCACGGTGATGTTCTTTTGCGCGGCGGCGGGCAGCCCGGCGTCGTGGTAGGTGGTCGCGCCCTCGGTGAGTGCCTGCTGGCCGAGCTTGCCCTTGGGGTCGAGCTTGGGATCGGTGCTGCCCATCTTGAAACCGGGCTCGGTGATCACCTGGTACCAGGGCTTGGACTTCAGATCGGCGGCGAAGCGCGAGTTCGGGTTGTAGCCGATCACCAGGGGCGCGGAGGCGAACTTCACGTACCAGGACACCCAATTGCCGTTGGCCGGACCCTGCAGGGTGTCGTTCACCGACGGGCTGGCGCTGATGAACACGTCACCCTGGCGGACCTTGCCCTTGATCTGCATGGCCAGCGCGCTGGATCCGGCGCTGAAGCCCTGGAAGGTGCCGCCGGTGTCCTTGTTGAACTGCGGGCCGAGGCTGTGTTCCATCAGGTTCACCAGCGATCCGGCGTAGAGCACCTTGACCGGACCGCTCACCGCCGTCGATGCGCCTGGATTACCACTACCGCCGCTGTTCGAACCAGCACATGCCGTCAGCGCCAACAACGCCGCGGCCAGCACTCCGACCACATTTCTGACCCGCATTCCGTGCCTTCTCTCCGGGGGTCTCAAGCCATGCCAGGACAGTCCTCACCGTAACCGCAGGAGCGGAAGTATATATGGTCAAATTGTGATAACGAGCATCCTGGACCGCCGCCGGACCGCACCTGCCGGAGATCGGCCACTCAGCGAGCGCGCAGGGTCACAAACGGTTGTAATGATTCCGGATTGCGCAGCGCGCCGGAGCTGACCGCAGACGCGGGGTCCACTCCGGCGAGGATTCTTTTCACCGGCACCTCACATTTCTTGCCATTGAGCGTGCGAGGCACCTCGGCAACGAGAATAAACCGGTTGGGCACATGCCGCGGCGAGAGATTCTCCCGCAGCGCCGCGCGCAGCCGCGGCTCCACTTCGGCAAGGGACACCCCGGGCGCGAGCACCAGGAAACAGAGCAACTCACCGTCTCCACCGTTCCCGGAGGTGTCGATGACGAGCGAGTCGAGCACCCCGTATAGGCCTTCGGCCACCGCGTAGAACTCGGCGGTACCCATCCGCACCCCGCCGCGGTTCAGCGTGGCGTCCGACCGGCCGTAGATCACGCACGAACCACGCGAGGTGATCTCTATCCAGTCACCGTGCCGCCACCGGCCCGGGTAGACGTCGAAATACGCCTCCCGGAGCCGGCTGCCGTCCGGGTCGTTCCAGAAGAACACCGGCATCGAGGGCATCGGCTTGGTGATCACCAGCTCGCCCATCTCGCCGGTCAGTTCCGCCCCGGTCTCATCCAGCGCCACCACCGCGGCACCGAGGGCACGGCAGGAGATCTCGCCTTCCCACACCGGTACGTCGGGAGCCGCGCAGACGAAGGCCGCGCACAGATCAGTACCGCCGGACACCGAGCAGATCTGCACCTGGGCGCCGATCTCGGCGGCGATCCAGCGAAAATCCTCCGGCGCCAGCGGCGCGCCGGTCGAGCCGATCGCCCGCAGCGCGGCGAGATCGTGCCGCAACGCGGGTCGCAGGCCGGCCTTGCGGCAGGATTGGAGGAACGGCGCGGAGGTACCGAAGTAGTTGATGCGTTCGGTCGCGGCCAGCCGCCACAGGACCTCCAGATCGGGATGTCCCGGGCTGCCGTCGTAGAGCACGACCGTCGCGCCCACCAGCAGGCCGCTGATCAGGAAGTTCCACATCATCCAGCCGGTGGTGGTGAACCAGAAGAACCGCTCCCCCGGCGTGATGGCGGACTGCAACAGCAACGCTTTGAGGTGTTCCACGACGATCCCGCCGTGGCCGTGCACGATGCCCTTGGGCAGCCCGGTGGTTCCCGAGGAGTAGAGCACCCACAGCGGGTGCTCGGCATCGACCGCCTCGAACACCGGCTCCGCTCCCCGGTGCGCGGCGAGCAACTCGTGCCAGCACACCGCCCCGTCCAGGGTCGCCGATCTGTCCAGGTAGGACACCAGGATCGTCGCGGCCAGGCTGGGCAGCAGTGTCCGCAGTTCGTCTACAGTGGATCGGATGTCATGTGGCCTGCCGCCGTAGCGGTACCCGTCCACCGCGATCAGCACCGTGGGCTCGAGCTGGGTGAACCGGTCGGCGATCGCCCGCGCCCCGAAATCCGGTGAGCAGGACGACCAGATCGCGCCCAGGCTGGCTGTGGCCAGGAAGGCGACCAGGGTCTGCGGGGAGTTCGGTGCCAGCGCGACCACCCGGTCTCCCCGGCCCACTCCCAGCGACGCCAGTGCCGAGCGGGCCGCGGCCACCTGCCGGCGCAACTGCCCGAACGTGACATGCGCTCGCGCGCCGTCCTCGCGACGGAAGATCACCGCGAGGTCGCCGTCCCCCTTGGCCGGGCCGGGAGCCAGGGCGTGCTCGGCGTAGTTCAGCGTCGCGCCCGGGAACCATCGCGCTCCCGGCATGGATTCGCTGGTGAGCACCCGCTGTGGCCGGGAGTGGAAGCGGACGCCCGCGAACTCGGCGAACGCCCCCCAGAACCCTTCCAGGTCCGCCACCGACCAGCGCCATAACGCGTCGTAGTCCGCCACGCGCACTCCGCGGTGGATGCCCAACCAGCTACGGAACTCCGCCATCCGGGAGTGGGCAACGGTGTCCGGGTCGGGTCGCCAGAGAGGCATGCCCTGTTCCTAGCAGGAACAGGGCATGCTCGTGAGTGCGTAACAGTGTTAGAACACTGTTACGCACTCACGAGCGCATCAGCGCAAATGGCTGCCGAACCAGTTCAGCGTGCGGGTCCAGGCTTCCGACGCGATGCAGCAGTCGGCGTCGAAGCGGCAGCGCACCAGATCCGTGGCCACCCGAGCGGAATGGGCGGCGTCCTGGAGCTTGCGCACCTCTTCCTCGGGCACCTCGCCCTCCCGGCCGTAGATACCCAGCCAGGGGCAGCGCAGCGCAGGTGCCACGTCCACGAGCGCGGGCAGGCCCGCGGCCCCGGGCTGCACCACCCCGGTGCCACCGACGGTCACCGCGGCACCAAGCTCGCGCTGGGTGGCGATGAGAAGCGCCACCGCTCCACCCAGCCCGAAGCCCACCACGCCGGTCCGGTCGGCATGCACCTCGCGCTGCGCCAGCCAGCCCAGGACGGCGCCGGTGTCAGCGAGGACGGACTGCTCCGTCAGCGGCTCGGTGGTGTCGGAGTGGAAAAGATCCGGAATCACCGCCAGCCAGCCCTCACCGGCCAGCCCCGTGGCGAGCTGCCGGTCGACCCCGGTGACGCTGCGGGACTCGGGCGCGACGACGACCGCACCCCGAATCGTGGATTCCGGGACGGCGACGAATAATCGCAGCCCGCTACCACCGGAAAGTGAGATCTGCTGGAGGCTGCGTTCGATCATGGTCACCCGCTCGTCGACGGTGAACTGAGGGTGACCGGGCACAATACTTGCTCGACCGGCACAGACCCGAAAGGTCACCTATTCGACGGTCCGACCATAGTGGACTGCTGCCGCCGTGAGCTCGTGGTCACGGACGTGGCTGGTCCGTCCAGACGTCGTTCCACATCAGTTCACGGCACGCGAGGCGGACACCGCGCCCGTTACGGTGGGGTCGGTGTCGCTCGACTCCGTCAGAGCCGCGGGAGGAGATCTGATGAC
>DASYAZ010000085.1:0-2077 GCA_036501085.1 Pseudonocardiaceae bacterium
GGCTACCACCCGCCCGCGTGATGCATCCCTTCCCCGAAATGCGATTTGACGTCCGTACCCAAGGCAGGAGCCCAGTGCGGTAGTCCCGCACGCTGGGATCTGTGCGGGGGGCCGCCCGCAAGGGCGGTCCCTACCGCAACCAGGACAGGGACATGGCCGGTAATCCAGAGGCCAGGTTCGGGATCAAAACCCACACCAGGCCGGGATCGAAGACCCTGGCGCAGAGGTACTCCATCCTCGCCGGTGTCTTTTATGTCGCCCTCGGAGTGATCGGGTTCTACCGGACGGGCTTCGGCAGCGGCCCTGATCCGATGAACCAGATGCTGTTCGGGATCTTTATGGTGAACCCCTTCCACAACACCATCCACCTCGTGGTCGGCCTGCTGTGGCTGCTAGGGGGATTCGTGCTCACCGCTGCCGGGACGGAGGGTTTGAACCTCGCGATCGGCACCTTCTGGACGCTGGCAACGGTGTTGGGTTTTCTGGGCTACCTCAGTGCGCTAGCCGCCAACAGCGGCGCAACCCCCGACAACTTCCTGCACCTCGGGACAGCTCTGGTGACACTGGTATTTGGCGCCAGCCTGCTGCGCGCGCTCAGCGGCAGCGGCCGAGCAGCTACCACGTAAGCCCGGTACCGCGGATGATGCCCGCTGAGTTCCCTACCCAGCCTTCCGTACACGTGGTAGCAATCCATGAGTAGTGCTGACTTGCTGACTCCACGTGATGGGTGCCGTTTGGCTTCAGGTGATGGGTAACGGGGCCTAGCCGGTTGTGTGGTTGGTGGGTTGACCTTAGGCCTTGTGTCGGCGGACCTTCTTGCGGCTGGTGCAGGGAACGTTTTTGATCAAGTGGTTTGTGTTGGTTGTAGAGGCGCAGGGTGGTCTCGGCGACTTCGATGGTGACGATCTGGCCGGGGTAACGCAGCCCGACTTGGATGCGCTGGCCGATGATTTGGGTGCCGCCACGGCGGGACACGGTGCGCTGCACCCGGGTGGGTCGCTGGTCGAGCAGCGGAGCAGGTCCGGGTATGCGGGCGCTCTGGAGGCGGGCGCGTTGGATGGGGGTCAGGGTCAGCGGGAGGGTGCGGGTCAGCACGCCGTCGAGCACGAGGTGGGCGAGGGTGGTCCCCAGGCGCAGGGTGATCCGCCGGCCAGCGACTGTTGGCCGACCGAGTGGTATTTACCGGCGATGGAGACTGTGCCGGTGGCGTTGACCGACAGGCACTGCGCTGGCCCGGGAACTGCTGTTTGGGTCGGTCTTGCCAGGCCATCTCGTGGTGTATGAACGAGGCTTGACGTGCACCAGTGCGATGCGCTTGCTTGGCAACCCGGTATCCGCGGTCACGCCGGAGCTCCGGGGCGCCGGTACGGCCGGAGGGACATCGCGGGGGCATCGCGGGGAACGTCCACGGGTGCGTCACGAGCGGGGCGGCTCCTCGAGGGCCGGTCTGAAAAAGTAGGCAAACCCAGTACCGAAATGTTTCAACGCCTCGTTATACAACGTTGTGAGCGAGCCGGATGCTGACCAGATCCTGACGGTCGAGGAGCTGCGCTCCCTGCGTGATCGGATGGGGGCGGACGCCGCACCACCCCGGGTGGCGGCCGGTGCGGCGGAGGTCGAGGTACCGAGGCCGGCCACCGCGATCCCGCTGGAGGCTGATACCGATCCCTGGGAGGACCTGCGTCGCCGGGCCAGAGCCCAACGCCCCTGGGCTGAGCTCCGATGGCTCAAGCCGGTCGCGGTCGCGGGCTGCCTGGTGGTGGCCGGTGGCGCGATCACGATGCTGGTCATTACCGGCCGTACCACCCGGTCCGTTCCCCCGCCCACCGTCGAGGTATCCAGGCCAGCGGTCTCCGCGCCCCCGGTGGCTACCGCAGCCCCCACGGCCGTTCCCTCGACCCCGGCGCTCTCGATCATCCCTCCGGCACCCGTCGTCGCCCCGCCGAGCCCACCCGCCGGCGGCACGATCGAGCCGCGAGCCACCGCGGTAGCTCCCCCTCCCACCACCCACCGAGCCAAGCGACCCAACCCCGCAACTCCCTCCACTGCCCGGCCCTCGCCACCGATGGTGGCCAGG
>DASYAZ010000086.1:0-19043 GCA_036501085.1 Pseudonocardiaceae bacterium
ACGTGGTGTGGTCCCCCCCAGGGGACCACACCACGTCTCCACCGGGGTTGGCGACCCGGCTCAGGATGAACAGCAAGTCCGAGAGCCGGTTGAGGTAGCGGGCAGTCACGGCGCTGGTGCGCTCGCTGTCCTGTTGCAGCAGCGCCCAGACGCTCCGCTCGGCTCGCCGGGCGACCACCCGGGCGGTGTGCAGCAGTGCTGCACCCGGGGTGCCGCCGGGCAGGATGAACGAGTTCAGCGCGGGCAGCTCCGCATTGAACTCGTCACACCAGCCCTCCAGCCGGGTGACGTAGCTCTCATCGATCCGCAGCGCGGCGTGCTTCGGCTGCGCCTGATCTCCGGGATGGACGAGGGGGGTGCACAGGTCGGCACCCACGTCGAACAGGTCGTTCTGCACCTGCCGCAGCACCTCCACCAGGGGTGGCGGGAGCGATCCCAGCGCCAGCGCCACCCCGAGGGAGCAGTTGGCCTCGTCCACGTCGGCGTAGGCCACCAGCCGCGGGTCGGTCTTGCTGACCCGGGAGAAGTCGCCGAGCCCGGTCGTCCCGTCATCGCCGGTGCGGGTATAGATCCTGGTGAGGTGCACTGCCATGAGATCAGGCTACGGCCGCTCGGGGCCTGCGGCGCACCCGCTAGCGTGCGCAGGCGTGAGCGAGCACTTCAGAGTTTGCGGCGGCGCCCGGTTGACCGGCGAGGTCCAGGTCGTCGGCGCGAAGAACAGCGTGCTGAAGCTGATGGCAGCGGCGTTGTTGGCCGAGGGCACCACCACCCTCACCAACTGTCCCGAGATCCTTGACGTCCCACTGATGGCGGACGTGCTGCGTGGGCTGGGATGCGAAGTGGAGGTGGCCGGCTCGCAGGTGCGCATCACCACGCCGGCCGAGCCCAAGCACGAGGCCGACTACGGGTCGGTCAGCAAGCTGCGGGCCTCTGTGTGCGTGCTCGGCCCGCTGCTGGGCCGTTGCCGGCGGGCCAAGGTCGCGCTGCCCGGCGGTGATGCCATCGGATCCCGGCCGCTGGATATGCACCAGAACGGGCTTCGCAAGCTCGGTGCTCGCAGCGAGATCGAGCACGGCTGCGTGGTGGCCGAGGCCGAGGGCCTGCACGGCGCGCAGATCTGGCTCGACTTCCCCAGCGTCGGGGCGACCGAGAACATCCTGATGGCGGCGGTGCTCGCCGAGGGCACCACGATCATCGACAACGCGGCCCGCGAGCCGGAGATCGTGGACCTGTGCGTGATGCTGCAGCAGATGGGCGCCCAGATCAGCGGGGAGGGCACCTCCACCCTCACCGTGGAGGGGGTGACCGCCCTGGTGCCCACCGAGCATCGGGTGATCGGGGACCGCATCGTCGGCGCCACCTGGGCCTTCGCCGCTGCGATGACCCGGGGTGATGTGACCGTCCGTGGTGTCGACCCGCACCACCTGGATCTGGTGCTGGAGAAGCTCCGGCTGGCCGGCGCGCAGGTCGAGCAACTCGGCGAGGTGGATCGGCTAGCTGGGGTGGATCGGCTAGCTGGGGTGCATCGGCCCGCCGGAGCCGAGTACAGCTTCCGGGTGGTGATGCCCGGCCGGCCCACCGCGGTGGACTTCGTGACGTTGCCCTACCCGGGGTTCGCCACCGACCTTCAACCGATGGCGATCGCCCTGTCCGCCATCTCCGAGGGCACCTCGATGATCACCGAGAACGTGTTCGAAGCCCGGTTTCGCTTCGTCGAGGAGATGATGCGGCTGGGCGCTGATGCCCGCACCGATGGCCACCACGCGGTCGTCCGCGGCATCGAGCGGCTCTCCAGCGCTCCGGTATGGGCTTGCGACATCCGGGCCGGCGCCGGCCTCGTGCTGGCCGGGCTGTGCGCCGAGGGGAGCACCGATGTGTGGGACGTCTTCCACATCGACCGCGGCTACCCGCGCTTCTTGGAGAATCTCACCGCCCTCGGCGCCGACGTCCGCCGCGTCACCGCACCCCCAGAACGCTAACCCCCCGTCCCGACATGGAGACATATCGGGGTCCCGAGGGGGTCAAATTCCCCGATATGTCTCCATATCGGGGACGGGGGTGATGGGGAGGGCGCCGTTGGAGTAGAGGGCACGGAGGCGTTTCTTGTCGAACTTGCCCACCGAGGTCTTGGGGACCTCGGTGATGAAACACCAGCATTCGGGCACCTGCCAGCCCGGAACCGAGCCGCCGAGGTGATCGCGTAGCTCGGCGACGCCGACGTCCGCGCCGCTGGCCAGCACCACGGCGGCCAGGGGACGCTCCACCCACTTGTCGTCCGGGATGGCGATCACGGCCGCCTCGACGACCTTCGGGTGTCCCATCAGGAGGTTCTCCAGCTGCACCGAGGAGATCCACTCCCCACCGGATTTGATCACGTCCTTGGCGCGGTCGCTGATGATGATGAAGCCCAGTTCGTCGATCGTGCCGACATCACCGGTACGCAGCCACCCGTCGTGGAACCTGCTGGCCCCCGGACCCCCGCTCTCGCCGTGGTAGCTCGCGGTGACCCACGGCCCGCGAACCTGGATCTCGCCCACGGAGTTGCCATCGCAGGGCAGCACGACATCGTCCTCGCCGACGATGCGACCCTCGACGCCGGCCACGAGCCGGCCGGCGCCGGACCGGTAGCTCCAGGACTCCTCGCCCTGCACCCCGACCGGCGGGGTGGCCACCGAGCCCACCGGGGAGGTCTCGGTCATCCCCCAGGCCTGCTTGATCTCCAGGCCCAGCTCGTCGGAAAACGCCTTCATCAATGCCAGCGGTACTGCAGAGCCGCCGCAGAGCACCAGGCGGAGCGAAGATAGGTCCCCACCGTGTTCGCGCACCCGGCGCAGCACCTCGCCCCAGATGGTCGGTACCGCACCGGCCAGCGTGGGCCGCTGCTCCTCGATGAGGTTGATCAGCGACTCGGCCGCCAGGAAGCGGTCCGGCATGATCAGGCTGGCCCCGGCCATGAAGGCGGCATAGGGCAGCCCCCAGGCATTGGCATGGAACATCGGCACCACCGGCAGTATCCGGTCGGCGGGGGTCAGCGCCCCGACCTCGCCGGAACAGACGCACATCGAGTGCAGGTAGATCGAACGGTGGCTGTAGGCGACCCCCTTGGGGCTGCCGGTGGTGCCACTCGTGTAGCACATCGCAGCCGCGGAGCGCTCGTCGATGCTGCTCGGCCAGTCGAATTCCTCGGGCTGGGCAGCCAGTAGTTCATGGTAGGAGTGCAGCTGCGGCCCGGCACCCTCCAGCACGGAGGAGTCGGCATCCCCGATCACCAGCACGTGGCGGACCGTGGTCATCGCCGGCAGGGCGCGCGCCAGCAGTGGCACCAGCGAGCCGTCCACGATGACCACGTCGTCCTCGGCGTGGTTGGCGATCCAGGCCACTTGGTCGGGTGGGAGCCGCAGGTTCAGGGTGTGGACCACCGCGCCCATCGCGGGAATCGCGAGGTAGGCCTCGAGATGCTCCTGGTTGTTCCACTGGAAGGTGGCCACCCGCTGGTCGCTGGTGACTCCGAGCTCGCGTAACGCCCCGGCCAGCTGTGCCGAGCGCCGCCCCAGCTGCGCGTACGTGGCGTGGCGGGCGTCGGCACCAGTCCAGGTGACGACCTCGCCGTCACCGTGCACGGTGCTGCCGTGGCGCATGATCACGCCTACGGTGAGCGGGAAGTCCATCATCGTGCTGTCCACCGCGGCGGCCCCTCTGCTCGATCCTCGGTACCGATTGTGGCGCTGGCCACAGTAGGTGACCAGTACTCTCCTCTGGAGAGGCTGGAGGTGTCCTGATGCCCTACCCCAGCAATCACGAGCGGGACCGGCCGTGGGTGATGCGCACTTATGCCGGGCATTCCTCGGCGCGCACGTCCAACGCCTTGTACCGGCGTAATCTCGCCAAGGGTCAGACCGGCCTGTCGGTGGCGTTCGATCTGCCCACCCAGACGGGGTACGACCCGGATCACGAGCTGGCCCGGGGCGAGGTCGGCAAGGTCGGCGTGCCGATCAGCCACATCGGTGACATGCGCGCGCTGTTCGACGGCATCCCGATGGCCCAGGCCAACACCTCGATGACGATCAATGCCACCGCCATGTGGCTGCTGGCGCTGTACGCCTCGGTGGCCCAGGAGCACGGTGCGGATCTGGCGCAGCTGACGGGTACCACGCAGAACGACATCATCAAGGAGTACCTCTCCCGCGGGACCTACGTCTTCCCGCCCGCCCCGAGCCTGCGGTTGATCACCGACATGGTGGTGTACGCGGTCAACAACATCCCGAAGTGGAACCCGATCAACATCTGCAGCTACCACCTGCAGGAGGCGGGCGCGACGCCGGTGCAGGAGGTCGCCTACGCCATGTGCACCGCGATCGCCGTGCTGGACTCGGTCCGGGATTCCGGGCAGGTCGCGGCGGACGACTTCGCCACCGTCGTCGGGCGGATGTCGTTCTTCGTCAACGCCGGGGTGCGTTTCGTCGAGGAGATGTGCAAGCTGCGCGCCTTCGGGCGGCTCTGGGATGAGACCTGCCGGGATCGCTACGGTGTGACCGATCCCAAGCTGCGCCGGTTTCGATACGGCGTGCAGGTCAACTCGCTGGGGTTGACCGAGTCGCAGCCGGAGAACAACGTCCAGCGCATCGTGCTGGAGATGCTCGCGGTGACGCTGTCCCGGGATGCCCGCGCCCGGGCGGTGCAGCTGCCCGCGTGGAACGAGGCGCTGGGCCTGCCCCGGCCCTGGGACCAGCAATGGGCGCTGCGGATGCAGCAGGTACTGGCCTACGAGACCGATCTGCTGGAGTACGAGGACCTCTTCGACGGCTCCCGGGTGGTCGAGGTCCGGGTCAGCGACATCGCCGAGGGTGCCCGCGCGGAGATCGACCGGGTGCAGGGCATGGGTGGGGCCATCTCCGCTGTCGAGTCCGGATACATGAAATCGCAGCTGGTGTCCTCGCTCGCCGCGCGGCGCCGCCGGATCGAGGACGGCGAGGACGTGATCGTCGGGGTCAACCGGTTCACCGAGACCGACCCCAGCCCGCTGCAGGCCGAGGGTGCCGGTGCGATCGAGACCATCGACCCGGCCTCCGAAGCCAGGGTGATCGAAGCGATTCAGGCCTGGCGGGCAGACCGGGATGCCAGCGCTGTGGAGGATACGCTGCGGCGGCTAGCCGAGGCCGCCAAGACCGACGCCAACCTGGTCGAGGCGTCCATGGCCTGCGCCCGCGCGGGGGTGACGACCGGGGAGTGGGCCGGAACCCTGCGTGAGATCTTCGGGGAGTACCGCGCACCGACCGGGATCGCCGGCGCCGCGGCGGCAGGTGCGGCCGGTGCGGCGATCGCGCGGGTGCGGGACCGGGTGCATGCCCTCAGCGAGGAACTGGGCGAGCGGTTGCGGATGCTGGTCGGCAAGCCTGGCCTGGACGGGCACTCCAACGGCGCGGAGCAGGTCGCGGTCCGGGCTCGGGACGTCGGCTTCGAAGTGGTCTACCAGGGCATCCGGCTCACGCCGGCGGAGATCGTGGCGGCTGCGGTGGCCGAGGACGTGCATGTGGTCGGCCTGTCGGTGCTCTCCGGCTCGCACCTGGAGGTCGTGCCTGCGGTGGTCGACGGGCTGCGGGCCGCCGGTGCCGCGGGCATCCCGGTGGTCGTCGGCGGGATCATCCCCCCGGAGGACGCCGACACGCTGCGGGCGCGCGGCGTGGCCAAGGTGTTCACGCCCAAGGATTTCGAGCTCACCGGCATCATGGACCAGATCGTCGATCTCATCGGTCCCCGCTGAACCCGCTGGCGGGACCGATTACCGTCCAGGTATGGGCTTTGCCGCACTGAAGATCGAGCGGGACGGGGACACCGTCCGGATCACGATGAACCGCCCGGAACGGCGCAACGCGCTCTCCGCCGAGCACCTCACCGAGCTGCGTGACGCCTTCGTTGACGCGGGCCGCACGGACGCCACCGGGATCGTGCTCGGTGCTGAGGGTAAGGCGTTCTCCGCGGGTCACGACTTCGCCGACGTCGCTACCCGCGACCTGGACGGGGTCCGGGAGCTGTTGGAGCTGTGCACGGAGCTGATGCGCACCATCCACGCGGTCCCGCAGGTGGTCATTGCCCGAGTGCACGCGCTGGCCACCGCGGCGGGCTGCCAGCTGGTGGCATCCTGCGATCTTGCGGTGGCCGCCGAGTCGGCGGGTTTCGCGCTGCCCGGCGGCCGGGGTGGCTGGTTCTGCCACACCCCCGCCGTACCGGTGGCCCGCTCGATCGGGCGCAAGCGGCTGATGGAGATAGCGCTGACCGGTGACGTGGTGGATGCCCGCACCGCCGCGGACTGGGGGCTGGTCAACCGGGCGGTTCCGGATGCTGAGCTGGACGCCGCGGTGGACGACCTGCTGGCCCGCGCCACCCGCGGTAGCCGCGCCAGCAAGGCGCAGGGCAAGCGGACCCTCTACGCGCAGCTCGACCGGCCCGAGGCCGACGCCTACGCCATCGCCCTGGACGCGATGGCCACCACCTCCCAGACCGCCGCCGCGCGCGAAGGCATGTCCGCATTCCTGGCGAAGCGCCGCCCGAGCTGGAGGTCGTGAGTGGCATTGGGTGCCAGAACACTGTTTGCCACTCACGAGGCGCACGGGTGCACGCGATAGCGTGCACCCGTGCGCCTCGTGATCGCTCGCTGCCAGGTGGACTACCTGGGGCGGCTGACCGCGCACCTGCCGATGGCGCCGCGGTTGCTGCTGGTCAAGGCGGACGGATCGGTGAGCGTGCATGCCGACGGCGGTGCATACAAGCCGTTGAACTGGATGAGCCCCCCGTGCGCCCTGGCTGAGCAGCCGGGACGCTGGACGGTCACCAACCGGGCCGGCGAGCAGCTGATCATCGAGATCGACGAGGTGCTGCACGACTCGCGGCATGAGCTCGGAGTGGATCCCGGGCTGGTCAAGGATGGTGTCGAGGCGCACCTGCAGGCACTGCTCGCCGAGCACACCTCCGCGCTGGGCCCCGGGCTCACCCTGATCCGCCGCGAGTACCCCACCCCCATCGGACCGGTCGATCTGCTGTGCCGCAATGCCGGCGGGACCGTCTCGGTGGAGATCACCCGCCAGGGAGAGAACGGCGGGGCGAATGCGCACGGCAGTGCCCTGACGCCCCAGCCCAAGCACTGGGCGATCGAGGTCAAGCGACGTGCCACCATCGACGCTGTCGAGCAGCTCACCCGCTACCTGGAGCTGCTGAACCGTGATCTCTTATTGGCGCCGGTGGGGGGAGTTCTGGCAGCTCAGAGCATCGTTCCGCAGGCGCGGACACTCGCTGAGGATCGCGGAATCCGGTGCGTGGTGCTCGACTACGACGAACTACGCGGGCTGCCGAGCAACGAGATGCGGCTCTTCTGACCTTGATCCGTACCTGCGCCATGCCTTGATGGTGATCGGGAACGGTCTACCCCGAGCGTTCCATGCATGCCGTCGCCCACCGGTGGCCTTGACCTGACGCGACATGTTCGCCAGTATGGAGAAACTTTCGCAGATGTCGAGCAAGGAGGGATTGATGCACGTAACATTTCTGGGGAAAGATCCTAATTCGTTCGAAGGTGACTCGCCGACTCTGTTTGCTACCGACCGCACCGACCGCAGGACCTACATCGCACAGGGTTGGGTCGTCACTGACCCGCAGGCGCTTGCTGAGTTTGGTCCGATTCCTGACGGCGAGGCGGTTATCGAAATTCCGGAGGATGTGTTGGAGTTCTACCGGCGGAACCAAGGAGGGGACCACTGAGCCTGGTCATTGGAGACGAGTTCAACCTGCTGTTCCGTACTTTCGAGCACACCGCGTTTCGCCTGGAGGTACGGGACCGGTATAACGCCCCCCGTGAGGTTGAGTCGTTCAGAAAGTTCGTGGCCGGTGAAGCTGTCGATCTAAGCTGGGCTGAAAGCTGGCTCAGCATGATTCGACAGGCGGCCGCGGAAGGGCGTCGATTCATGCGAGTACGGGTAGTCAGCCTGCCGCTGACCGATTACAGCCGGTTCGGTCTATGGGGGGCCCAATTCACGAACGCTGTGGGTGAAGACATTCGTTACCTCGCCCGTGATCTGGCCCAGAAGGTCCAACTGCCTAATCATGATTATTGGTTGTTTGATTCCCGCAAGCTGGCACGGATGCACTTCGGTGAGGGCGACCGTTTCCTTGGCGCCGGGATCATCGAAGATCCAGGCGAGGTAGTGCAACACAATTTTTGGCGTGATGCGGCATGGCACCACGCCATGAGACGGGATGACTTTGCCGCCGAGCAGGGTGAGTGGATCAACCAGCGTTGACGAGGCACGCGACGCGCTTGGTAAACGACTCCGCGAACTGCGACAGCAAGCCGGATTCACTGGCAAGCAGCTTGCGGAGTTGTTGTCATGGCCGCCCTCCAAGGTGTCCAAGCTTGAGAATGGTCGCCAGACCCCAACCGACGATGACATTATCGCTTGGGCTCGCACAGCCCGCAGCGAGAGTGAAACCGAAGCGTTGCTTGCCTCGCTGCATACCTTGGAAACGCGGCACGCCGAGTGGCAACGCCTACTGAGAGCCGGGACACTGCCGCATCAGGTCGAACTTGCCGAACAAGACCAACAAACGAAGCTCTATCGAGCCTTTGAATCCGCCGCAATTCCCGGCTTGCTACAAACGCCGGAATACGCCCGCACCCGGTTTGCCCAGGCGGTCATGGTACATAACACGCCTCATGACATTAATGAGGCCGTGCGCGCACGGATGCAGCGCCAGGAGATGCTGTACCGTCCCGATAAGCGCTTTCACTTCGTGCTGACAGAGGCCGCATTGCGTTACCGCCTTTGCCCGATCGACACCATGCTTGCACAACTAGATCGTCTGGTTGCACTTTCCAGTCTGCGGAATCTTCGGCTTGGTGTTATCAGCTTTAAAACGCCGTATGCGGCCGATCCTCGTCATGGTTTTTGGCTACTGGACGACGATCGGGTGCGGGTCGAGACCTTCTCTGCTGAGCTCAACCTGCGGCAACCGCACGAGATCGAGTTGTACAGCCGCATTTTTGAGCAACTAGCGGCGCTCGCCGGCTACGGCGGCTCGGCGCGCGCGATCATCACCAGGGTGATAGACGACCTTGTGGATGAGGCTGCAGCGGATAGCTCCTAATTTCTCCGGCCGAAGAGGTACCAACGATCTCGAGAAATATCTAGAAACTTTCTGGCCAAGTCGATGGCGTTCTGTTTACACTCCCGGTACAACCCGCATTTTGGTGGCTCGGTTGACGGCTTCTTGGGTGTGCGCGTGAGGTGGTAGAGGAGTTAATGGGCTGCCCGGCCCCGGGTCCTGGGGAAAGGTCAGCGCTCATCGACATGGCCGATGTCCTGGACGAGAGCCATGAAAGCCTTCCCAGCCCATCCAACCGTCCTACGGCGATTGGTGTGGACAAAAGCCCAGACGCAAGTGAGCGCGCAGGCGTGGGCATGAGAGGGCGGAATGGGCGAGCTGGATGCTCCTTTGCGAAGTTCGGAAAACGGCGCGAAGCCCTGGCGGGGAACGGTAAGGCGGAGACTTTCGGTCCAGGGCCGACAGGGCGTGCACGTCACTATCGTTGTCATGGTCTACCGCGACACGGTGTGGGTATCCACCTCCTCCGACGAGCCATTCTCCGGCGAAGCGGTCTTGGAGTTGACCCAGGTCGGCAGCTTGATCGACATGCTGACGTGGGCCGCTGGGGAAGCGAGCACACACCGGGACGGGTGAGGTCGGATGACTCGTGGCTCAGCCTCGAGTCCGGGAGCGCCTCGAACCCGGCCGCGGCCGCAGCCGAATGATCACGCAGATGCTCGTGCACATACCCGGGATGATGTGGTGCCCGTACCCTTCGGTACTACGGCGGTGCGGGGGAGAGGACGACGATGGCTCAGACCGTGGGTAGCAGCCAGCGGCAGACCCGCGAGGAGGACACCCGCTTCGCTTCGGTGGACCCGCGAACCGGTGAGGTCATCGACTATCACCAGAAATGCGACGACGCGGCCGTGCAGGGCGCCGTGGAGCGTGCCCGCGAGGCGGCCGCGTGGTGGGGCGGGCTCGGGCCCGCCGAGCGCCGCCGCCGGCTGCTGTCCTGGTGTTCGGCGCTGACCCGGCAGATCGACGATCTGGCCACGATGATCTCTGCGGAGACCGGTAAGCCGCAGGCTGATGCCCGCCTGGAATGTGTGCTCGTGGTCGCGCACCTGGATTGGGCGACGCGCAACGCCGAGCGGGTGCTGCGCCGGCGCCGGGTGTCGCCGGGTCTGCTGATGCTGCAGGAAGCCGCCACAGTCGAGTACCAGCCTTTCGGCGTGATCGGCGTGATCGGCCCCTGGAACTACCCGGCCCACACCCCGATGGGCTCGATCAGCTACGCGCTCGCCGCCGGCAATGCCGTGGTGTTCAAGCCCAGCGAGCTGACCCCCGGGGTGGGGTGCGTGCTGGCTGAGAGCCTCGCTCAGGTGGTGCCCGAATACCCGTTGTTGCAGGTTGTCACCGGTTTCGGCGAGACAGGGACGGCGTTGTGCCGGGCCGGGGTGGACAAGCTGGCCTTCACCGGATCCGCGAGCACCGCCAGGAAGGTGATGGCGACCTGCGCCCAGACACTGACCCCGGTGGTGCTGGAGTGCGGAGGCAACGACGCGCTGCTGGTCGACGCCGACGCCGACCTCGCTGCGGCCGCTAACGCCGCCGTCTGGGGTGCGATGGCCAACGCGGGGCAGACCTGCGTCGGGGTGGAGCGGGTGTATGTCGTCGACGCGGTGGCCCAGGAGCTGACCGACCGGATCGTCGCCGAGGCCAGCCGGTTGCGGGTCGGGGGCGAGCCCAGCGCTGATCTCGGCCCGATCACCAGGCCGGCCCAGGTGGAGGTGATCCGCGATCATCTCTCGGACGCGCTCGCCCAGGGCGGGACCCCGCTGGTCGGGGGCGCGGAGTCGGTCCGCCCGCCCTACGTGGAACCGGTGGTCCTGAGCGGGGTCCCGGAGACCTCGACCGCGGTGACCGAGGAGACCTTCGGCCCGACGCTCACCGTGCACCGGGTTCCGACTCTGGATGAGGCGGTAGCCCGGGTCAACGCCGGGCGTTACGGGCTGGGTGCCGCGGTCTTCTCCGCGCGCCGCGGCGCCGAGATCGCCAGCCGGCTGCGGTGCGGGATGGTCGCGGTCAACAGCGTGGTCTCCTATGCCGCGGTCCCCGCACTGCCCTTCGGCGGGGTCGGCGAGTCCGGATTCGGGCGGGTCCACGGGGCCGATGGCCTGCGCGAGTTCGCCAGAGCCAAGGCGGTCACTCGCCGGCGGTTCCGCCCGGTGGTGCAGGTGCTCACCTTCGCTCGCCCATCCTGGGCGATCCGATTGCTGCTCAGGATCGTCCGGGTGCTTTACGGTCGGTGAGTAAGGCACCGCAGGCCACCTTGGGCGGAGGCAGCAGATGGCAACACAGATCACGACGGTTGGCGTGGTGGGCGTGGGGACGATGGGGGCCGGAATCGCCGAGGTACTCGCCCGCTCCGGGCTTGACGTCGTCGCAGTTGAGGTCGACGACCAGGGCGTGAGCCGGGGTCGCGGCCACCTCGAGCACTCCACCGCACGCGCCCTCGAACGCGGCAAGCTCGACGAACCGGCCCGCCGGGAGTTGCTGGAGCGGATCAGCTTCAGCACCAAGCTGGCCGACCTGGCCGATGTGGACCTCGTCATCGAAGCCGTGCCCGAACGCCTGGAGCTCAAAACCCGGATCCTCACCGAGCTCGACGGCATCGTGCGCGGCGACGTCGTGCTGGCTTCCAACACGTCGAGCTTGTCGATCACCGAGCTCGCCGTGCAGACCAAGCGGCCGGACAAGGTCGTCGGGATGCATTTCTTCAACCCGGCGCCGGTGCTCCCGCTGGTCGAGGTGGTGCGCACCGTCGTGACCGACCCTGAGGTGATCGATGGCGTCACCGCGCTGGCCGGATCGTTGGGTAAGACCCCGGTGGTGGTCGGGGACCGGGCCGGGTTCATCGCCAACGGGCTGCTCTTCGGTTACCTCAACCACGCGGCGCGCATGTTCGAGCAGCGCTACGCGACCCGGGAGGATCTCGATGCCGCGATGCGCTTCGGCTGTGGATACCCGATGGGACCGCTGGCGCTGCTCGATCTGATCGGCCTGGACACGGCCTACGAGATCCTCGACGCGCTGTACCGGCAGTCCCGGGACCGGCTGCACGCGCCGGTGCCCATCCTCAAGCAGATGATCACTGCAGGCCGGCTCGGCCGCAAATCGGGCCGTGGTTTCTACACCTATCTCGAGCCGAACTCCTCCAAGGTCGTCCCCGACGCCACCACTCCCGACGAGGGAGAACCCGGCGTCCAACCCCGGCCGGTCGGCGCCGTCGGCGTGGTGGGTACCGGGACGATGGCCACCGGCATCGTGGAGGTGCTGGTCAAGGGCGGGCACGATGTGATCATCCGCGGCCGCAGCGACAGCCGCACCGGCGATGCAGTGAAAGCGATCACCCGCTCGCTGGACAAGGCCGTCAACCGCGGCAAGCTCTCCGAACCTGATCGCGACGCCGCGCTCGCTCGGATCTCCACCACCACCTCGCTGGACGATTTCGCCGACGTCGATCTGGTCGTGGAGGCGGTCGCCGAGGATCTGGAGGTCAAGCGCGGGATCTTCGCCACGCTGGACGAGGTGTGCAAGCCGGGTGCGATCCTGGCGACCACTACCTCGTCGTTGCCCGTTGTGGAGTGCGCGGCCGCCACCTCCCGCCCCGGTGACGTGGTGGGCATGCACTTCTTCAACCCCGCTCCGGTGATGAAGCTCGTCGAGGTGGTGACGACCATCGCTACCACCGACGAGGTGGCGGCCACCGCCCGCGAGCTGGCTCGCTCGCTGCGCAAGGCGCCGGTGACCTGCGGCGACCGCGCGGGATTCATCGTGAACGCGTTGCTGTTCCCCTACCTCAACGATGCGGTGCGGATGCTGGAGGAGCACTACGCCTCCGCGGACGACATCGACACTGCGATGAAGGTCGGCGCGGCGCTGCCGATGGGCCCCTTCGCGTTGCTCGACGTCGTGGGCCTGGACGTCTCGCTGGCCATCCAGCGCCGCCTCTACCAGGAATTTCGCGAGCCCGGGTTCGCCCCGGCGCTCCTGCTGGAGCACCTGGTCACGGCGGGCCGGCTGGGCCGCAAAACCCGTAAGGGCTTCCGCGACTACTCGTGAGTGGGTAACAGTGTTATAACACTGTTACCCACTCACGAGTGTTGCTCACGAGCAACACCCCCCGCCGCAGCATCCGCCCGCGGGTGCCCTCCGTACCGGGGCGCCTGCGGGCGCGGCAACTGATCGGGATGCTCCGGAGAGCGCCACGGTGGAGAGCAGCCGGACGGTGTCGCCGTGCCCGGCGGGGCACGGGGCAGGATCGCGCGAGGCGGTCATCGGCCGGCTGAGTTCGAAGGTCGTCGAGCATTCCCGGCACCGGAACTCATAGCGTGGCATGGAGGGCAGCGTACTGGTACTACCGTGAATCATCATGCCTCGTCGCAACTTTCCCCGGCGCGCTCCCGCCGAACCCGACCGGTCGGTCGGCGGTGCCGGCTGGGCGCACCGGGAAAGTGGCGCGGACGGGGAGTGGGTGGTCCGGACGGTGCCGGGGAACCACGCACTCAAGAGCTACCGCTGCCCGGGCTGCGACCAGGAGATCCGGGTGGGCACGGTGCACGTGGTCACCTGGCCGGCCGGCGAGGAGGGGTCCGCGGCGGACCGGCGGCACTGGCACAGCGGCTGCTGGAGCACCCGAACCCGCCGGGCGCCCACCCGCAAGCGGTGGTAGGTAGCCGGCGACAGCGGGTGAGCCTCAATCCCGGGGGGTCTGCTCGCCGGTCAGCACGTCTGCTTCGTCCGGAGCGGGTGTGAGGTGCTGGCGCGCCTCGTCGAGCTTTGTGCTGACCGACTGCAGCTGACCGGTGAGCTGGCGGCGCAGACCGCGCAGCGCCTCCACCCGCCGGGTGGCCTCCTGGATCCGGGCGACAGCAGCCTGGTCTGCTTCGGTCACCAGGCGGCGGGCCACGTCGGTGGCTTCATCGATCCGCCGTTTCGCCTCGGCCTTGCTACTGGATTCCTCCTCCTCCAGCTCGCGGACGGCCTCGCGGCGGCGGGCGGACATGGTGATCTCGAAATCCTCGTCGGCCTGCTGCCGGCGGACCGTTGCCTCCGCCTCGAGTTGCTCGCCGCGCTGGGTGGCCAGCGCCACGATCTCCTCGCCGCGCCGGCGCGCGTCGGCGAGGATCCGCTCGTGCTCGGCTTCCATCAGGGAGCGGCGGCGCTGTGCGTCCTCGATCATCTGCTCGTACCGGGCGCGGAGCTCATCAGCCTCGCGCTCGGCGCTCATCCTGGTCGCCGCGGCGTCCGTGGTGGCCTTGGCCGCGATGTCCGCGGCTTCGGCCTGGGCGGTCTGCAGCATCCGGGCCACCCGCTCGCTCATGCCCTCGACGCTGGTGGGCGGCGCGGCGAGCCGCTTCACCTGGGCGCGCAGATCGTCGATCTCCCCGCGAGCGCTCTCCAGCGCCCGGTTGAGTTCCGCGGCCTGCGCAGCCCCGGCATCCCGATCTGTCAGCGCGATCTGCAGGTCGGCGCGCAGATGCTCCAGCTGGTACTCCACCTGGGCGCAGTCATAGCCCCGGCGGACGATGTCGAACGTCGGTCTCATCGGAAGCAGATCGCGATCGTCGACTGAGCCCATGCGGCCACGTTACTCGGGGTCGAGGACCCGCAGTGAGCCGATCCGGGGTTCGTCAGACTCCCCGGAATCGGTTGATATCGGCCAGATGGATCTCGCGGAGTTCCGGGTCGCGCACTCCCAGCCCCTCCTCCGGGGCCAGGCACAGCACACCGACCTTGCCCTGGTGGATGTTGCAGTGCATGTCCTGGGCCGCCTGCCCGGTCTCGTGCAGCGGGTAGACCCGGGACAGCGTCGGGTGAACCTTGCCCCTGGCGATCAGCCGGTTGGCCTCCCACGCCTCGCGGTAGTTGGCGAAATGCGAGCCGATGATCCGTTTGAGGTTCATCCAGAGGTACCGGTTGTCGTATACGTGGTTGAAGCCGGAGGTCGACGCGCAGGTGACGATCGTGCCGCCCCGCTTGGCGACGTACACGCTGGCACCGAAGGTCTCCCGGCCCGGGTGCTCGAACACGATGTCCGGATCGTCACCACCGGTGAGCTCGCGGATCTTCGCCCCGAACCGCTTCCACTCCCTCGGGTCCTGGTTGTGCTCGTCCTTCCAGAACCGGTAACCCTCCGCGTTCCGGTCGATGACCAGCTCAGCGCCCATATTCCGGCAGATCTCCGCCTTTTCCGGGCTGGAGACCACGCAGACCGGGATGCCGCCCCCACCCAGCGCCATCTGGGTGGCGTACGAGCCCAGCCCGCCCGAGGCGCCCCAGATGAGCACCGTGTCGCCCTGTTTCATGTCGGCGCCGTTGCGGGAGACCAGCTGCCGGTACGCGGTGGAGTTGACCAGACCCGGGCTGGCGGCCTCCTCCCAGGTGAGATGCGATGGCTTGGGCATCAGCTGGTTGGACTTGACCAGTGCGATATCGGCGAGGCCGCCGAAGTTCGTCTCGAAACCCCAGATGCGCTGCTCGGGATCGAGCATCGTGTCGTTGTGGCCGTCGGGATGCTCCAGCTCGACCGACAGGCAGTGCGCCACCACCTCATCGCCGGGGTTCCAGGCGTTCACCCCGGCTCCGGTGCGCAGCACCACGCCCGCCAGGTCCGACCCGACGATGTGGTAGGGCAGGTCGTGCCGGGCGGCCAGCGGGGAGGTGCGCGCGTAGCGCTTGAGAAACCCGAAGGTGGGCAACGGTTCGAAGATCGATGTCCACACGGTGTTGTAGTTGATGGCGCTGGCCATCACCGCGACGAGCGCCTCGCCTGGACCAAGCTCGGGAACCGGTACCTCGTCGAGGTGCAGGGATCGGCGCGGGTCCTTGTCCCCGCTCGGCATCCCGGCGAACATGTCGGCTTCGTCTGCGTGGACCGTGATCCCCCGGTAGCTGTCCGGCACCGGCAGCGAGCCGATCGTGTCGATGTCGTCATTGAGGATCGCGTCGAGAATCTTTTGCACGGTCGTCCCCTTATCGTCCGCCTAGTCCCGCTCGGGGATGGCCGGCTACGCTGAGATTACCGATTGATATATCAATCTCCACAGCCCCGACTGAGTGAGGAGACCGCTCCGTCTATGCCAGCGGTGGCCGGGTGACCGACAAGTGTACGTGCAATGAGCGCGGACGCGACGGCACGGTCACCGTGCGTACTATCGTCAGCGGTAGCCGCGCCGCAGCTCACGCATCTCGTCGCGGATCATTCTGCGGCGTTCGTGCCGTTGCTGACGCCATGGGTGCCTGCCGCCGCAGCCACCCCTGCGGGTCAGCGAGCCCAGGATGATCGACACGGCGATCGCCACGCCGAACAGCCAGCTCGCGCCCACTGCCGGCCCGATGAACATGGCGCTCACCCAGGTCGCTCCGATGATCGGACCTGTGATCTCGCCGGGGAACATCCGCCAGCCCGACCGCGGCGCCGGGACGGGTGACTCCGGCAAGGCCGGCGCAGCGGTGCGAAAGGAGGGCCTGGGGGCTGGCAGGTCGGTGAACAGAGCGATCAGATCGTTTCGGGTGCGCGCGGCTGCCACCCTGGCCGAGCGGTCGCCGTACTCGTCGATGTCGAGCCGGCCGGCGCTCATGTGCTCGCCGAGAGCGCGGAGCGCCTCCTCGCGTTCGGCATCCCCGATTCGCAGGCCCGAGGAATCGGATTCGTTCACGTCCTCAAGCCTACGGTTGGGCGGTAGGTGCCAGTCATGACATTTGGTCGAAATTGCCTGCGGCGAGGGGATTACTCCCCGATGCCCAGCTCTGCCGAGGCCGGTTCGACCAATTCCAGCAGCACACCGCCGGCGTCTTTGGGATGCACGAAGTTGATCCGGGAGCCGGCCGTACCGTGCCGGGGTCGGTCGTAGAGCAACCGCACGCCGGCGGCGCGCAACCCGGCCATGGCAGCCTCGATGTCGGTGACCCGGTAGGCCAGCTGCTGCAGCCCAGGGCCGCTGCGGTCGATGAACTTGGCAATGGTGGAGGTTGGGCCCAGCGGTGCGAGTAGCTGCACCGCAGTGCCGGTGCCCGGGTCACCCGCGGCCCGCAGCATCCCCTCGCGCACGCCTTGCTCCTCGTTGGTCTCTTCGTGTATCAGTTCAAGGCCGAACGTTTCACGGTAGAACTTCACGGCGGCATCGAAGTCGGGTACCGCGATGCCCACATGGTCGACTGCGGTGACGATTGATTTCAGCGGGGACTCACGTTGCGCCATGAGATGCAGCGTACGGCCGTTCAGGGTGTGTTCATCATCATCACCGCCTGGCTATTTTGCGCGGTAAGGTCGGAACAGCCTGCATGATGTCGCTGATCGCGCCGGAGGTTTCGTGTTATGACCGGTTCCGTCATCGTGGCCGGAGCCCGCACCCCCATGGGGCGGTTGCTCGGTCAGCTCAAGGACTTCACCGCCCCCCAGCTCGGCGGGATCGCCATCAAGAGCGCGCTGGAACGGGCCGGTGTGTCGCCCGATCAGGTGCAGTATGTGATCATGGGTCAGGTACTCACCGCGGGCGTGGGCCAGATGCCGGCGCGCCAGGCGGCGGTCAACGCGGGCATCGGCATGGAAGTGCCGGCCCTGACCGTCAACAAGGTGTGCCTGTCCGGGCTGAACGCGATCGCGCTGGCCGACCAGCTGATCAGGGCTGGCGAGTACGACATCATCGTGGCCGGTGGGCAGGAGTCGATGACCCACGCGCCGCACCTGCTGCCCAAATCGCGCACCGGCTTCAAGTACGGCGACGTCACCATGATCGACCACATGGCCTACGACGGCCTGCACGACACGTTCGACCAGGTCTCGATGGGTGCGGCCACCGAGAAGCACAACGCGCGCCACCAGCTGACCCGGGCCGAGCAGGACGAGTTCGCGGCGCAGTCGCACCAGCGGGCCGGTCATGCGGCGCAGACCGGGCGCTTCGCCGAGGAGATCGCAGCGGTGACCGTGCCGCAGCGCAAGGGCGATCCCATCGTGGTGGATGCCGACGAGGGCATCCGGCCAGAGACCACCGCCGAGGGTTTGAGCAAGCTGCGCCCCGCGTTCGCGGCCGATGGCACCATCACCGCCGCCTCGTCCTCTCCGATCAGCGACGGTGCCGCCGCTGTCGTGGTGATGAGCAGGGCCAAAGCTGAGCAGCTTGGGCTGAGCTGGCTGGCGGAGATCGGCGCGCACGGCATGGTGGCCGGGCCTGACGACTCGAGCCTGCACGAGCAGCCGGCCAACGCGGTGCTGGTCGCCTGTGCCAAGGAGGGCATCACGCCGGTTGATCTCGACGTCGTCGAGATCAACGAGGCCTTCGCCGCGGTCGGGGTGGTGTCCACCCGCAAACTGGGCATCGATCCGGCTCGGGTCAACCCCAACGGGGGAGCGATCGCGTTAGGGCACCCCATCGGCGCATCCGGCGCCCGGCTGGCACTGCACCTGGCGATGGAGCTTCGTCGCCGGGGCGGTGGTGTGGGCGCTGTATCGCTGTGTGGTGGGAGCGGCCAGGGTGACGCGCTGATCTTGCGGGTGTCCGGTAACGACGCGGTGTGAGCCCCCCGTGAGCCTGCGCCGCCAGGACATCGACGAGCTGGTTGTCCAGGCGAAACAAGGCCAGGCTCGGGCGGTGGCCCGGCTCATCTCGCTGATCGAGGACGGTGCCCCGGGGCTGCGCGTGCTCGCCGCTGCGCTGGCCGGCGACACCGGCCGGGCCCAGGTCGTCGGTGTCACCGGCCCGCCCGGGGTCGGCAAGTCGACCTCGGTCAGCGTGCTGGTCAGCGCGCTGCGGGCGGCGGGCAAGCGGGTGGGTGTGCTGGCCGTGGATCCTTCCTCGCCGTTCTCCGGCGGGGCGCTGCTCGGCGACCGGATCCGGATGCAGGAGCACGCCGCGGACGAGGGCGTGTTCATCAGGTCGATGGCGAGCCGGGGCCACCTG
>DASYAZ010000087.1:0-9626 GCA_036501085.1 Pseudonocardiaceae bacterium
CCATCCGCCTGCGGTCAAGCGTGGTGTGCTCACGCCTCTGCACAAACCCCTGACCTCCGTGGTGAAGTCGGCCGGCCTTCCCCAGCGGCTGACTCCCCTGCTGACCCCGGTGAACCGCGTCCTGCCGGTGCCTGCGCAACACAGCCCTGCACCCCAGCCTCCCGCGCCGGTGGGCATACCTGCGGCGGCCCCGGCACCGCAGGCCGCTCCCGCCGTCAGGCCGGCGGTCGAGAAGCCGCCCGTTCCGGTGCACGCCCCGGACACCCGCACCGGACCCCGCACCATCACGGCCTGCGCGCCTGCTCCACCGGCCGCCCAACACGCCGCCAGCCCGCCAGCCCTGCACGATGCATACCCTGCTCCGGATCCGTCTGCTCCGCCGGACCACCCGCCGGTGACATGCATGATCGGCAGCACCGGAGGCAGCGCCAGCACCAGAGGCGCCCCGGATGTCACGCAGGCCGACAGCTGGATGGGGACGAGGCTCGTCCCCATCCACACCCTGCGCTATACCGGCGCGAGCGATCTCCCTCGATCGCTCGCTGCGCGGCCCTCCACCTCACCGGACTGATCTCGCGACACCCGGGCAGCTCGCCGTCCATCGGCGACTGGTCCCGTGGGCCCGCCATCCAAATCCAGGCCGGCCCTGCCGCTATAAGCCCCCGATCTGTCCGACCGCGCCCGGGCGGATCGGGTTTATGGCCCCGGTGTCGCGTTGCCCCCGTGACGCCGGGGCCCCTTTATGCCGTAAGCGCAGGTCGCAGTGCCGGGCGCGGGAGAATGCTGGGTGGCGTCGGCGGGTGATGGCCAGGTGTCCGCGCCTACGCGGTGGCTGCTCGACCGCCGCGGAGGGCGCGCAGCAGGCCGGTGCCGAACAGTAGTGTGACCACAGCCGTCGCGAGGTGCAGATAGTTGTCCGGAGTTGTGCCGCTGCTGACGGCCAGCGCCGCGAGATAGCCCAGGAATCCCAGCACTGTCGCCAGCGCCCAGAAGCTGCCGATCGCGAGGTTCAGACCCTCTGTCCCGGAAGCGGTGAGCACGAACGCGCCCAGCAGCCACAGCACGCCCACTGTGAGGTGGACAGTGTTATGGAAGGGGTTCACCATAAAGATCCCGAACAGCATCTGATTCATCATGTCGGTACCGCTGCCGGATCCGGTCCGGAGAAACCCGATCACTCCGAGGGCTAGGTAAAAGACGCCAGCGACGAAAGAATACTGCTGTGCCAGGGTCTTGGGTCCCCACCTGGTGTGGTTCTTGGTACCGAACGTCGCCTCTGGATCAACCCTCATGTGATCCCCTCCCGAAGATGATCACAATCTCCGGGTCTGCATTGCGCAAACCCGCAAGGGTTGTTCGTCCCAGGCCCCGGATCAGTTCTTGAACGTCCAGGACTGCTCACGGGTCGGCACCCAGCCGGTGCGCCAGCAGCGCAGCGTTGTAGCCGCTGCCGGTTCCGATTCAGCCCGGGGTATCCCCCGGTCCGGAGTCAGGAGGGTGGGGGGACCAGGTGGTGAGCCAGGTGGGAGAGGCGATCGCGGGGAGCAGCAGGGCCCAGGCCTCGTCGACCCGTTGCCGGAGGCTGTCCCGATCACCCAGCGCCTCACTGATCTGCCGGTGGCCAGCGATCATCGCGACGATCTGCCGGGCGAGAGGTGCGGGTTCGAGCCCGTCCCGGAGCAGGCCGGCGTGGGCGGCCTGCTCGAGCAGCTCGCGGGTGTCCCGCTCGCTGAGGCCGTAGTGCTCCCGCGCAGCCTGCGCGTGGAGGGGCAGGTCATTGAGCAGTCGCATGCCGCCACGGGCGATCGGGTTCTCGATCAGCCGGATAACCGCCTCGTCGGCCAGCGCCAGCAACGTCGAGAGGGGGTCCAGCCCACGACGACCGACCTGCACCCGAAGTTCTCCCCATCGCTGCATCATCACACTGATCACGGCACGGGCGAGGGCCTCCTTGGAGGCGAAGTGGAAGTAGAGGGCCCCCTTGGTGCCACCGCTGTCGGCCAGCACGCTATCCAGCGAGGTGGCGTAGTAGCCGTAGCGGGCGAAGCGCTCAGCGGCGGCCGTGAGAATCGCCTGCCGGGTGGCCTGAGCTCGCGGCTGCAGCGTGGCCTGCCTCGCGCGAGCTCCGCTCCCGCCCGCGCCCGTTCTGCGAGGACCGGTGCTGGTCATGACGTTTCGAAGCTACTCGCATATAACACACTGAGCGGCGTTCAATCTTTGGGTGGCCAGACAAACACACCCACTGGTATGTTTCGTGCGGGGCATAGCCGCCGTGACGAGTAACACGCGGTAGGGCTTAACTCGTGTGGGGGTCCCGCGGGGGGTGTGGTGACCCGGGTCGGTAGGGACGACCGCCCCGGGACACCACAACCGCCGGAAATCACCGCTATGAAGCACGTGGCCAGCGGTGAGCCGTAGTGAGCCGCCGTGTTTGAATCAGCGATCGTGATGCCCAGACCGGATCGCCGGGAGGTGGCAGCGGTCTTTGCCGGTGGCGCCATCGGCACACTGTGCCGGGGTCTGCTGGGTGAGGGCTACCCCGCTGCAGCGGCGAGTTGGCCGTGGGCGACGTTCGCGGTGAACCTGGCCGGGGCCTTCTTGCTGGGCTATTTCGCCACCCGGTTGCAGGAGCGCCTGCCGCTGTCCAGCTACCGGCGACCGCTGCTGGGCACGGGCCTGTGCGGAGGGCTCACCACGTTCTCGACCATGCAGGTGGAATTGCTCAAGATGATCGAGATACGGCACTACGGGCTCGCCGCCGGTTACGCATCGGCGAGCGTGATAGGTGGTTACGCAGCGGTCCACCTTGCCACCGCCATGGTGCGGCGAGTCCGGATCCGGGCATGACCCTGCTGGTGTGGGTCGGCGTTGTGCTGATCGGCGGTGGCGGTTCGGTCCTGCGCTTCCTCGTCGACGGTGCGATCGCCTCTCGAACGGGCCGCTCGTTCCCCTACGGCACGCTGGTGGTCAACCTCTCCGGCGCGGTACTGCTCGGCCTGGTCACAGGGCTGGTGCTGAACCGCGACGGGGCCCTGCTGGCCGGCACCGCCGCGGTGGGCTCGTACACGACCTTCTCGACCTGGATGTTCGAGACGCAACGCCTCGCCGAGGATCGTCAAGTACCGGGCCTGGCAGCGAACGTGGTGGTGAGCCTGGTCGCCGGCGTCGTTGCGGCGGCACTCGGCAAGATGATCGGAAGCTACTTGTGATCGAAGACTGCCTGAAGCTGACCAGCTACTTCGGTGAACGAAACCGAAACGGTCGCACCTTTCTAGCGGACTCCCAGCTAGATCTATTCGGACGCCGGGAGATCCCCATCAGCGTCCTTCTTCGCGGTGCTGAGGGGTTCGGGCTCAAGCACCACCTGCGGACCGATCGGTTACTCACGCTGTCGGAGGACCTACCGATCGTCTCCGTCGCCGTCGACACCCGCGCCAGGATCGAGGCACTGCTGGACGATCTCCGCTCGATCGAGCATCGCGGCCTGGTGACCCTGGAGCGGGCGCGGATGCTGCGGGGCGACATCGGCCCATTACAACTACCTGACGATCTGCATGAAGCGACCAAAATGACTGTCTACGTCGGCCGGCAAGAACGCGTCTACCGGGTTCCGGCCTTCGCCGCAGTCTGCGATCTGCTGCACCGCCGCGGTATCGCCGGCGCGACCGTGCTGCTGGGAGTCGACGGGACGGCACACGGCCAGCGAACCCGCGCCCGATTCATCGGACGCAACGCCGACGTGCCGATGATGATCATTGCGGTCGGCTCGGGTGAACGCATCGCCCGGGTCCTACCCGAGCTCGGCGGCCTACTACGCCGACCATTGGTAACCCTCGAACGGGTCCAGGTGTGCAAACAGGAAGGCGAGCTCGTCGACCGGCCACACCCGCTGCCGGCCGTCGATGGGACCGGAATGGCGGTGTGGCAGAAGCTGATGGTCTACACCTCAGAACGGGCGCTGCATGACGGGCAGCCGGTGCACCGGGCGCTGGTGCGGCGGCTGCGGAGCTCCGGCGCTCGCGGCGCGACCGCGCTGCGCGGGATGTGGGGCTTCCACGGCGAGACGCCCCCGCACGGCGATCGACTGCTGCAGCTGGGACGCCGCGTCCCGGTGGTGACGATCATCATCGACACTCCGGACCGGATCGCCGCCTCCTTCGACATCGTCGACGAGCTCACCACCGAGCACGGGGTGGTCACCAGCGAGATGGTGCCGGCCACGGCGATGATCGCCGGTGACAACCGCGACGGTGACCTGCGCCTCGCCCCACATCGCCCAGCTCGCTGACTTGCGCCGGCTGACGATCACCAGCCACACTTCAGCTACGGCGATGAGGCTCGCCGAAACCGCGGACCGTCCGGACCGCTAACAGTCTCTACCGCAGCACCAGGCGCATGTGCGTTGGTCGACGGGTAGAGGAGGTCCGGGGTTGATCGAAGGGCACTGCCCGAGCCGGCCTGCTGATCCGCGGCGCCGGCGATGACTTTTCCGATCCCCGCAGTACAGGTACTGCAGGTGCTGACGGTGCTGGTCGCAGCGCCGGGGATCAACGGCGTGATCGCCCGGATCGAAGCCCGGTTGCAGGGTCGACGCGGGCCCCGCGTGCTGCAGCCCTACTTCGACATCGCCAAGCTGTTCCGCAAGGAGGCGCTGGCGCCGACCGGTTCCAGCTGGGTCTTCCTGGCCGCACCGCTCATCGCCATGACGTGCTACCTCACCGTGCCCTTGCTCATTCCGGTGCTCACCACCTTCCCGCTGCCCTTCGGCTACATGGGCGACATCCTCGGCGGCGGGTTCATCCTCGCGCTGGCGAGCTTCGTCATCGCCATCGCCGCCGCCAGTACCGGATCGCCCTACGCCCAGCTGGGCGCCAGCCGCGCCAAAACCTTCGCGGCGATCACCGAGCCGGTGGTGCTGTTCGTCGTTTTCAGCGTCGCGCTGGTCACCGGCACCGATCTGCCGTACGCGCTGGCCAAGACGGTCCGGGCCTCGGCTGATCAGATCGTCCGCCCGGCCCACCTGCTCGCCGCGGCCGCACTGTTCATGGTGATCCTCTACGAGACCGGGCGGATCCCGGTGGAGACGCACACCGGCACCAATGAGTTCGGGATGATCGAAGAGGCCCGCTCCTTCGAGCACTCCGGCCCCTACCTGGCGCTACTGCGCTGGGGCGCGACGATGAAGCAGCTCATCCTGTTCGTGATCCTCATCAACGTGTTCGTCGCGCCGTGGGGTCTGGCCTCCGACGCCACCGTGCTCGCCGTCGCGCTGGCGATCGCGGCCCTGGTCGGCAAGTGCACGGTGCTCGGTGCAGGCATTGCGGTGATCGACGACTCGTTCGCCAAGCTCCGCCTGTTCAAGATCACCGAATTCGTGTCGGCGGCGTTCATGCTGTCAGTGCTGTCGGTGTTCACGCTGTTCCTCGGTGGTGGCTGATGGGCTCGCTCGCCGGAGGTGTCGCCGCCCCACCGTCCAGCTACGCCGGGGTGACCACCGCGCTGGCGGTGCTCATGCTGGTCGTCGAGTTCGGCATGCTGCAGGCCACCCTGCTGCGAGCCCAGATCCGGCTCTACGTGGCGCAGTCGGCGGTGATCTCGGTGCTCGCGATCGTGGTGGCCTTCGCCCGGGACGTGCCCGAGCTCTACGGGCTGGCGGCGTTCTCGGTGCTGCTCAAGGTGATCGCGGTCCCGCTGGTCATGATGCGGCTGCTGCGCCGGACCGACCAGGAGATCGCCGGCAGCCGTGCCCTGGGGGTGGCGAGCATGGTCCTGCTCGCGGTGGGGGTCGCGGCGTTCGGGTTCTTCACCAGCGCCCGGTTCCATCTGGGCAGCCCGGTGCTCCCGGCAGCCGCACTGGCGGTGGCCGTGGCCATCATCCTGGTGTCGTTCGTGCTGATGATCGTCCGGCGGGACGTCGCCTCCCAGGCGATCGGGTTCTTCGCGCTGGAGAACGGGGTGTCGCTGGCGAGCCTGGTGGTCGCCGCCGGGTTGCCGCTGATTCTCGAAGTCGCGTTCCTGTTCGACCTGCTGGTCGCCGTGGTGGTGTTCGGGGTGCTGATCCGGGTGCATCACGGTCAGTCCGAGTCGCTGTCCACCGACGCGCTCACCGAGCTGCGGGGGTGAGCATATGACAGTCGTACTCGGTGCCCTGGCGGTGCTGCCGCTGCTCGCCGCGGCCCTGTCGCCGCTACCGGGACGGTGGATCGCGCCGGCCGCGTCGGTCACAGCTGGTCTGGCGTGCTTCGGGCTCTCGCTGGCACTGGTGCCCGCCGCGGCCCACGGGCCGGTCACGCTGGGCTTCCTGCGGGCCGACGCGATCTCGGTGGTCTTCATCCTGGGCACGGCGTTCCTCTATACGACAGCCACCGTCTACTCCGTCGGCTACCTTCGCGGCGAGCACCAGGGAGCGGGCTCCGCCCGCTACTTGCGATTGTTCTGGGGCGGCCTGAACCTGTTCGCCTGGTCCATGCTGTGCGCGCCGTTGATGGACGGCCTGGCGCTGCTGTGGATCGCCGTGGAGATCACCACGGTGGTCTCGGCGCTGATGGTCGCGCTGGACGGTACCCGCAGCAGCGCCGAGGCCGCGTGGAAGTACGTGCTCATCGCCTCCGCCGGGCTGGGAATCGCGCTGCTGGCCACGATCGTCATGTACCACGCGGGCGCCTCGGTGCTCGGGCCGTCCTACGATCTTGCGTTCGCCCCACTGCTGCAAGCCGGCTCGGCCTTGCCGCACCCCGCGGTGCAGCTCGCGTTCGTGCTCGCCGTGGTCGGTTTCGGCACCAAGGTGGGGCTCTTCCCGGTGCACACCTGGCTGCCTGATGCGCACTCCGAGGCGCCCACTCCGGTCTCGGCGATGCTGTCCGGGTCGCTGCTCGCGGTCAGCTTCTATGCCGTGCTCCGCTACTACCAGATCGCGGCCGCGACCCTGGGCAGCGGCTTCCCCCGTGCGGCGTTGCTGGTCTTCGGCATGCTGTCGCTGCTGCTGGCCGCGCTGTACCTGGTCGAGCAGCGCGATCTCAAGCGGCTGCTGGCCTACTCCAGCGTCGAGCACATGGGCATCCTGGCGATCGGGGTCTCCTTCGGCGCGCCGATCGCCTTCGCCGGAGTGTTGCTGCACGTACTCGCGCACGCCGCGGCCAAGGGAAACGCGTTCTTCGGTGCCGGCGCGCTGGTGCGCGCCTACCGCACGAAGGAAGTGGGGCGGATCAGGGGCGGCTTCGACCGGCTGCCGTGGACCGCGCCCCTGTTCCTCCTCGCGATCCTCGCGCTGTCCGCAATGCCACCGTTCGGGCTGTTTCGCAGCGAATTCCTCATCGTCGCCGGCGGTCTGAGCTCGGCCCGCTTCGTCCCAGCCGCGGCGATGGTCGCCTTGGTGACCCTGGCCTTCCTCGGGTTGTCGATGGCCACCACCAGGATGTTGTTCGCGCCGTCGCAGGACGCTCCAGGAGCGGCGAGCGCGCCGCGACGCGAGCCGAGCGCCTGGATGGTGGCGCCGATGGTGGTGGGGATCGTCGCGCTCCTGGTGCTGGGCCTGCACCCGCCGGACGCGCTGACCGAGCTCATCGCCCGCGGCGCCGCCGAGCTCGGAGGTGCGCTGTGAGCATCTCGACGGTCCGCAGCCAGGCCCGGGAACCGATCGATGCTCTGCAAGCCGCGCTGCACGCACGCCTGACCAGCGGCCAGCGCTTCGCCGCGCTGCTGGGCCGCGGTGACCCAGCCGCCGGATCGGCACTCACCGCCCTGGTGGCGCATGACGGAGGCATCACCCCGCTGCGGGCTGAGCTGCCCGCCGGAATCACCCACTACCCGTCCCTGACGCCAGGCTTGCCGGCCGCATTCTGGTACGAGCGGGCGATCCACGACCTCGTCGGTCTGGTGCCCGACGGGCACCCCCGCCTGGACCCGCTGGTGCTGCCGCACCGCAACGATGGCAGCCCGGTACCACACCCTGGAGTGCCCGGCCATCCGGACCGCATCGAGCCCGACGAGCGGGCCCTGTCGGTGCACCTGCACGGCACCGGGGTATTCACCATCCCGCACGGCCCCGTTCGCTCCGGTGTGTTCGAATCGGTCGAGTACCTGGTGGAGACCCCGGGCGAAGACATCCCCCACCTGCGGATCCGCCCGCATGCCAAGCACCGCGGCCTGCAGAAGCGCTTCGAAGGCATGACCGTCGACGGCGGGGCGCTGCTCGCCGAACGGGTGGAAGGCATCGCCTCGGTGGCGCACGGGTTGGCCTTCGCCCACGCGGTGGAAACCCTCGCCGGCGCGAGTGTCCCGCCTGCTGCCGCCATGATCCGGGTACTGCACGCCGAGCTGGAGCGCGTCGCCAACCACCTCGACGTCCTCGGCAAGCTCACCGACGCGGCCGGCCTCGCGGTCGCCACTGCGCGGTTCACCCTGCACAAGGAACGCACCCTGCGGCTGACCGGCGCACTGTCGGGCAGTCGGTTCGGTCGTGGCGTCGTCGTACCCGGGGGCGTGACCACGCTGCCGCTGCTCTCCGCCGACCACATCACCACCGAGCTGGACCGGCTGGAGCATGCCATCGACGCCGACGTGCGCGCGCTGCTGGACACCTCGTCGTTCCTGGATCGGGTCCGCACCGCCGGGCCGCTGGATACCGGGCTGGCCCGCGACCACGGCGCGCTCGGTCCGATCGGCCGCGGCTCGGGTCACGCCGATGACTGCCGGGTGAGACGCCCTTACGACGGGTACCGCCAACTCGCCCCGCCGCCGATCCCGGTCCGCGATGCCGGGGACGCCCAGGCCCGGATGCAGGTGCGGATCGAGGAGATCGACACGTCACTGGACCTGGCCCGGCACGCAGTCGGGCGGTTACCCGACTGCGATACCGAACGGCTCCGGGTACCGGTATATCCGGCAGCGGGCCAGGCGGTGGGATGGGCCGAGGCCCCTCAGGGCGAGGTGCTCTACCTGCTCGAGCTGGACGATGGCGGGCGGATCAGCTACTGCGCACCGCGCTCGGCGTCGTTTCACAACCTCGTGCTGTTCCCACTGACCTTCGCCGGTGACATCCTCACCGACTTCCCTTTCATCGAAGCCAGTTTCGGGCTGTCCATCGCCGGGGTGGTGATGTAGATGCCGTGGGCACTGCGTGGCCTGCGCAATGGGATAGTCACCACCAGCTACCCGCGCCGGCCCGACCCCTATGCCGCCGCCTTCCCCGCATCGGTGCGCCCCCAGGTAGCTGGTCCTGCCAACGGAGCCCCGATCACCAGCGCGCTGTGCCCCACCGCAGCGATCTTCAGTCAGGACGGGGTGTTACGGGTCGACGCCGGCCGGTGCATCCTGTGCGGGCGGTGCGTGCGGGAGCGGCCAGATCTCTTCGACTGGGCGCCGGGTAGCGACATCGCCCAAGTGGCTCGGCAGGCATTGGTCGTCCCGCACCTCCCGGAAACCGACGAGACCCTCGAGCGTCTCCGCCACCAGCTCGCCGCCCGTACCGGCATGCTCCGCAGATCCGTGCACATCAGGCACGTCGACGCCGGCTCGGACGGGTCGGAGGAGTGGGAGGTGCTCGCGCTGCTCAACCCCGTCTACGACGTGCACCGGTTGGGGATCTTCTTCACCGCCAGCCCCCGGCACGCCGACATCCTGCTGGT